>CAZGGN010000038.1:6708-20687 GCA_964525195.1 uncultured Congregibacter sp. | reverse complement strand
CCAATCCGGAAGCGCTTGGCTATTTCCGGGATTTGCCGGCGCTGTCGGAGTAGTCACCGACGCCTGCTCGCGGCTCCCCGGGAGACCGGTCGCAATCTGGGCGCCCGGCGGCGGATTCGGCTATCATTGCGCCCGCTTTTTCCGAGGCCCTTATGTTTTCCAGAGCGTACCAACCACAACACGACCGCCAGCTGGCCCTGTGGCTGCTGTGCTGCGCCGTGGTCATTTACGGGATGATTTTGCTCGGCGGTGTGACGCGGCTCACCGAGTCCGGTTTGTCCATGGTCGAGTGGCGCCCGATTATGGGCATCTGGCCGCCGATAGGTGAAGCGGCCTGGCTCGAGGTGTTTGAGAAGTACAAGCGTTTTCCGGAGTACCAGAAGATCAATCAGGGCATGAGCCTGGATGCCTTCAAGACGATCTTTATGTACGAGTACCTGCATCGGGTCCTCGGGAGACTGATCGGTCTGTTGTTTATGCTGCCATTACTGTTCTTTGCCCTGCGCGGTGCCATCCGGCCGGGCCTGATGCCGCGTCTGCTGCTCCTGCTGTTTCTCGGCGGCTGCCAGGGGCTGCTCGGCTGGTACATGGTGATGAGCGGTCTGGTGGATCGCCCGAGCGTATCGCAGTATCGGCTCACGGCGCACCTCGGCCTTGCGGTTGCGCTGTATGCGGCGATTGTCTGGCAGGTACTCAACCTCTGGCCACGAACCGGGGCCGGGTTCAGCTCGGGCTCCTTCTCGGGACTCGCGCGCTGGTCGCCGCTCCTGCTCGTGCTGGTCTATCTGATGATTTTATCGGGCGGTCTGGTGGCCGGCACCGATGCGGGCTACGCCTATCCCACCTGGCCCAGGATGGGGCCGGGCTTTATCCCCCCGGGGCTGTATGCGGACTCGCCCCGATGGCTGGCCGCGTTTGAGGACGTGACGACGATTCAATTCAATCACCGCATATTCGCGTATTTCCTGCTCCTGGTGGTTGGGGGTTTCGGGCTGAAGCTCGCCCTGCAGCGCGCTGACGGCGTGTTGCGTTTAGCCGGCGTTGCGGTCATCGCAGCCCTGCTGCTGCAGGTAACCCTGGGTATCAGCACGCTGCTGTCGCACATGGCGATACCCGTGGCTGCGGGTCATCAGGGCGGAGCGATTCTGCTGCTGACCGTGCTGCTGGTCGCGGTACACACGCTGCGCCGCCGCGCGATGGCCTAGGCTCTCATAGTCCCAGGTCCCAGGTCCCAGGTCCCAGGTCCCAGGTCCCAGGTCCCGGCGACCGCGCCCGCTCAACGGTAGCTGACGACCAGATAGCCCGTCAGCGGCGTTGGCCCCACGCAGCGAATACGGTGCGGCATGTCCGCACGATAGTGTCCCGTATCACCCCGGCCCAACTTGATCTCGCTGGTACCGGCATGAATGAGTGCCTCGCCCTCGGCCACTGAGAACATCTCCCGGGTGCCCTCAAAATGCGCCGCGCTGGCGAGCTCCGCGCCGGGCTGCAGCGTCACGCTGTAAAATTCGATGTTCTTTTCAAGCTGCAGCGGCGACAGGGTGCGGATTTCGCATTCCGCATCAGCGCGAAACAAGGTCCCGGGATCATCACCGCGCACCACGTCGATATGGGTGCTCGCACTGGGGTCATCGACCAGTTCTCCAATACTGATCCCGAAGGTCTGGGCAATACGCTGGGTCACCGCCAGGGTCGGGTTGGCTTTGCATCGCTCAATCTGGCTGAGCATCGAACGACTGACGCCGGATGCAGCGGCCAGTTGTTCAAGGGTCATGGACTGGAGCTGGCGCAGCTGACTGACGCGTTCGCCCAGGAGTCTGCTGGTTGAGTCGCTCACCTGACGTCTATTCGTTGTAACCCGGTGGCGGAACGAAGGCGCGGTGATGACTTTCGAGCAGGCGGGCAACGGCGAGCGTGGTGCGATCTCCCAGATAGCGACTGCTGATCTGCATGCCGACCGGCAGGCCGTCCGAGGTGGTTCCCAGGGGTACTGCGGTGGCCGGAAGATAGGCATTGAGCGTGAGCCCCGCCCACTTCAAAATGTCTGTGTAGGGGCGTTCCTCGCCGTTTACAGCGATTCGCCGCGCCTGCATATCCGGGTGGTGATCGTGCTCGAAGGCCGGCACATGCGCGCAGGGGCAGAGCAAAACATCGTAGTCGCGGAAGAATGTTTCCCAGGCGACGCGCGTGTGCTGGCGAATCTCGTTCTGGATCATCCACTCTCTATGATCCATCGCAATCCCGCGCATCTGCAGCAGTGGCTCACTCATATCATCGGGCGCTGCGGCGGCGACCATATCGCGGGCCATGTCGCGCACGCTCTGGGGCATATCCGCGCCGAGGACCGAAAGCATCAACTGCGTGTAGTTAATATGGTTGGCCATCGGGTCGATGGCCGGCCGCGCATCCCGGTCTACATGCGCGCCGAGGTTCTCCAGCGTCGTCGCAGCGCTTTCGATGTGCTCGACAATGGCCCTGTCCACCGGGCAGAAAGCATCATCGGCCCAGACAGCTACCCGCAAGTGCGAAGCGTCGCGAAAACTCGGAGTCGGCAGGGTCAGTAGTGGGTTGGCGGTAATATCGGGAGCGGGGCCCACGAGCAGGGCGAGGGCCTCTTCCAGGTCGTCGACGCAGGTGGCCAGAGGGCCCGGACAGGATAAATCCGGTTCTGAGAGGACTGTATCACCGGGGGGCAGGTGGCCTCGGGAAGTCACCAGCTTGTAACTGCTCTTGTGTCCGAAAACGCCGTTGAAATGACTGGGCGTGCGAATGGAGCCGCCGATGTCACTGCCGAGTTCGAGGGGCGTCAGCCCGCTCGCGAGTGCCGCCGCGGCGCCTCCCGATGATCCGCCGCAGGTGCGCTCGAGATTCCAGGGATTGTTGGTGACGTCGTAGATCTCGTTAAAGGACTGCAGATCGGCGCTCATATAGGGCACGTTGGTCTTGCCGAAGATAATCGCGCCGGCGTCTACCAGCCGCTGAACGGTGACGGCGTTGCGCTCGGGTATGAAGTCACTGCGCTCGGGAATGCCACCCACAGTGACCAGCCCCTCGGTGCACCAGGCGTCCTTGATGGTCATCGGCACACCGTGGAGCGGTCCCCAGTCCTCCTTGGCTGCGGCGGCCCGGTCTGCGGCGACCGCGCGCGCCAGCGCCCGCTCCGTGTCCAGCGCAACGACAGCATTAATGCTCTCGTTAAACCGCTCGATACGCTCCAGATAGAACTCCAGTACCGATACGGCCGAGAGTTTCCCGGCCTTGATATCCCGGGCGATTCCGAAAGCGCTGCGATAAAGTATGCTCATAAGATAAATCCGTATTAGGGCGTGCCGCGTGCACACTGTTGATTGGCGAAAGCTTATCCTGCTGGCGCTGTCGGGGCCATAGCTCAGGCGTGTGGCATGAACTGTGCCATTGCTGATCGCTATCCGGGGCTCGGTTCCGTGTTAAATACCCAACCATTTTAGTTGGGCTTACGTATAATGGACTGTCAGTCTGATGGGCCCCCGGAACTATGGTCGAAAAATACCTTGCGAAGGAAAACTCCATCGCATCCCTGTTTCAATTTTTTATCGTCATTCTGTCGCCCGAGCGGAGCTACTACTCTCTGGCCATTGTCTACGGTATCGGCATCAGTCTCTTGTCGCTGGCCACGCCGGTATCGGTGCAGATGCTGATCAATACCGTGGCGAATATTGGCCTTACGACGCCACTGGTGGTGCTTTCGCTGACACTCTTTGCCTTGCTACTGATGGCCGGCGGCCTCAATGCCCTGCGCATTTACATCATGGACGTATTCGGACGGCGCTTCTATGCGCGGATGGTGTCAGAGATCGCCCTGCGCACCATTTATGCACGCAATCCCTACTTTGATGACCGTGGCAAGAGTGCGCTGTTTAACCGCTATTTTGACATCATCATCGTGATGAAGATGCTGCCCAATTTGCTGGTGGGCGGCTTCACAATTGTGCTCCAGACCGTGGTGGGCTTTTTATTGGTGTCCTCTTACCACCCGATGTTGCTCGCATTCAATGTGGCCATCGCTCTGCTGATCTGGGTGGTCTGGGCAATTTGGGGTCGCAGAGCGATTGCCAGTGCGGTGGAACTGTCACACCGCAAGCACTACAGCGCCGGGTGGCTGGAGTCTCTGGGGCACGCCAATGGCTTTTACAAGACCGAGATGCACATCGCCGAGGCACTGCGACGCACGGATGAGGTCACCGGATCCTATATGGAGCAGCATCGGAAGCATTTCCGGCACCACTTTTCGCAGACTCTCAGCTTTCTCTTTATTTACGCGGCGGCCAGCGCAGCGCTCCTTGGGCTGGGCGGCTGGCTGGTGATTAGCGGCGAGCTATCCCTCGGGCAGCTGGTCGCGGCTGAACTGGTGTTGTCTGTAGTGTTTGTCGGTGTCTCTCAGATGGGTATCTATCTGGCATATTTTTATGATGTCTGTGGGGCCGTTGACGAGCTTTCGCTGTTCTTCAAGGTTGAACAGAACCTGCCGACGGCGGCGCACACGCGCATCGACGGAGACTCGTCGCTGAGCTTTAGCAGCGTGGTAGTGCCACCCACGATTGTCCTGGATTTCAAGATTCCGTCGCGAGCACGGGTCTGTGTTTATGCCGACAGCCACCGCGCCCAGCGGGTCTTTACCAATCTCGTGCGCGGTCACGAAAAGCCAGACAGCGGTTACATTGCCGTCGGTGGCCGGGACCTGAGCGAGCTCAAAGCCTATGAGATGCGCCAGGAGATTATTGTCCTTGACCGGCCTAACGCGGTTGAAATCAGTATTCGCGAATATCTGCGTCTTTCGGCCTCTCACGCCGAACCTGTGGATGTGATGCGGATTCTTGAAATCGTCGGTCTTGCTGAAACCGTCACGCAGTTGCCGCAGGGGCTCGATACGGAGCTCGTGGGCACGGGCTGGCCCCTGTCCATCGTCGAGACGATGCAGCTCAAGCTCGCGGCGGCGATTATCAGCAAGCCGCGGATACTGGTCCTGACCCAGGCCTATGACGCCATGCCCGAGGTTTTCCTGCTCCGGGCCATGGATGCCTTGCAGGAACACAGCGAGACAACCATTGTCTACTTTACCTACGAGAATATTGACCTGCGCTTTGACCATTACCTCCGCCTTGGCTACGAGCAGCAGGTGATGGTGCAGGACTATGACGCTCTCTGCGAAATGATGGGACTGGAAGAACATCCGATGCGAACGCCATTGTCGATCTATGGTGAGAACGGCGCTGAACTTCACCGGGAGCGCTGAGCATGGCCGTGTTTGATTACCACGACGAAAAGTTTACGACGCTGAATGCGATTGCGCCGCCGCGCGTCGCGCGGGTGGTTGGCATCGCGCTGCTGTTCTTCTTCGTCTTTGTCGCTTTGTTTCTGATCTATGTGCCCTGGGTGCAAACTGCCAGCGGTCCCGGCAATGTCACCGCGCTGAATCCCAACGATCGCATGCAGGAGATCAACGCCCTCGTGTCCGGGCGTATTCAGGAATGGTATGTTCGTGATGGCTCCCGCGTCAGTGTCGGAGACCCCATCGTCAAGATCGTGGATAACGACCCGCAGCTGCTCGAGCGACTGGAGGCCGAACGTCAGCAGGTCATGGCCAAGCTGACGGCAGCTGAAACGGCCCTGGAGATTGCGCAGATTGACAAGCGTCGCATGGAGCGCCTGTTTGATGAGGGGCTGTCGGCGCGGCGGGAGTTTGAACAGGCGCGGATTCGCGTCGAGCAGCTGCGGTCAGATGTAGCGCAGGCCGGCGCAGAATTAACCCGTGTGGATGTGAATCTCTCCCGGCAGTCGGTGCAGATTGTCCGGGCGCCTCGGGACGGCACGATTCTTCGTGTGAACGCTGGTGATGCGGCCACCTTTATCAGCGCCGGGCAGGTGGTGGCGACCTTCGTGCCCGACAATGCAGAGCGTGCGCTGGAGCTGTTTATCGATGGACGTGATGTGGCGCTGGTACGTGACGGAGCAAGGGTGCGGATTCAGTTCGAGGGCTGGCCGGTGATCCAGGTCAGCGGCTGGCCATCAGTGGCGGTGGGCACGTTCAGCGGGCATGTCATTGCAATCGACCCCTCGGCGCAGAATAACGGCCGCTTTCGCGTGCTGGTCGAAGAAGACCAGGCGATGGGTACGCCCTGGCCGGATCGTCGTTTTGTTCGCTTTGGTTCCAAGGCCCGCGGCTGGGTGCTGCTCGATGAAGTGTCTGTGGGCTATGAAATCTGGCGACAGCTGAACAACTTCCCGCCGAATTTCCCCGGTCAGGGCGATCCGATGGTGGCGAGCGGCCAGTGATGTTGCGTGCACTGCTTCTCTTAAGCCTCCTGCTGGCGGTACCGGCTCGCGCTGATGTGCCCGTCGCCGAGCTACCGCTGCTTCCGGAGGAAGTACTTGAAGCCTCCGGCAAACACTTTCCCTCCATCCTCAAGGCGATGGCCCAGCGGCAGGCCGCTGAGGGGCGGGGAACCGAATCTCTGGGCGCCTTTGATGTCGTGTTTGCCGCTGACGGTTTTGATCGCCTCGATGGCTTTTACGATGGCACCGCGCTTGGGGGCAAGGTGATCAAACCCCTCAGGCCGCTCGGCGCGCAGCTCTATGGACAGTACTCCCTGTCCAACGGCGATTTTCCGACCTACGAGGATCAGTACTACACCAACAACGGAGGTACGGCGAAGCTGGGTGTGTTGTTCAGCTTGTTCCGCGATCGGGATATCGATTCCCGACGTTTCGGTCAGATTGATGCCGAGCTGGCGCTGGAGCAGGCGGGGCTGGATGTTCTGCTGACCAAGGTCGGCGTTCAGCAACGCGCCCTGGCGGCGTACTGGCGCTGGGTTGCCGCAGGGCAGCAATTGGCGGTGTATGAAAATCTGCTCTCCATCGCACTGGAGCGCGAAGTCGGGCTCGAGCGTGAAGTCAGCAGCGGTCGCCGGGCCGCGATCTTTATCACCGAGAACCGTCAGAACATCACCCGGCGTCAGACGCTGACCACGGCGGCGAAGCGTGATTTTCAGATTGCGGCAAACCAGCTGGCGTTTTTTCTGCGCGATGAAAACGGCGACCCCCTGATGCCCGGCGTCCAGCGGCTGCCCGCAGAGCAGCAGTTCGGAAGCCTGCCGGAAACGCCCTCCGCGGGCACCCTGAATATGCCCGAGCTTCTGGACAAGCGCCCGGAACTGCGCATTCTCCAGACCGGGGCAGAGCGGGCACTGCAGAAAATCGCTCTGTCGGAAAACGAGTTGAAGCCCCGCCTTGACCTGAATTTCGAACTCGCCGAGGGTTTTGGCTCCATCGGAGAGGGTGGCGCCTCGCGCGATGGTACCGATGCGATTGTGGGCTTTACCTTTACCGTCCCCCTGGAGCGTCGTCAGGCCAGAGGCCGTATCACCCAGGCGCGGGCAGAACTTGAATCCCTGCGTCAGGAGCAGCGCCGTCTGGAAGACCAGGTGGAGATAGAACTGCGCAATATCCTGATAGAGCTCGATATCGCGCGGCAGCTGATGGAGTTGGCCAAGCAGGACGTGGAATTGTCCGAAACGATGCGCCGCGCGGAGATACGGCGCTTTGAGCAGGGAGCCAGCGACTTCTTCCTGGTCAATATTCGTGAAGAAACCGCTGCTGACGCGCGAGTTCGCTTCTACACGGCCTACCAGCGCACGCGGGTCGCGCAGGCAAATTTTGATGCCGCGACCGTTAATCTGGCGCGCCTGGGTATCGAAGACAGCCTGCCCTGAGCCGTTTTTACGCCGGCGGCGGCCAGGCGCCCCTTTTCCCTTCCTTGCGACAGATCATGGTCGCCTGCCGGCTTTAGCGCCATACTCCCGACTGATAATGGACGGAGAGCCCGCTGCGCTCTCAAGGTGATTTTTTGTTAGCACTCTCGAGACGCTGGCCCGCCTGGCTTGATCTCGCTCAGGGCCTGAGCGGGTTGCTACTGGTGTTTTTCATGTGGGCCCACATGTTTGCCGTGTCCAGCATTCTTCTGGGCAAGCATGCCATGTACCGCGTGACCAGGTTCTTTGAAGGTTCCCTGTTTTTTGATACGCCCCAGCCCTGGCTGGTCAGCCTTGTGGCGCTGGCGATCTTTGTGATTTTTGTTGTGCACAGCGTGCTCGCGCTGCGCAAATTTCCCGATGGCTACCGGCAGTGGCATCACTGGATGCGGCACATGCGGGATATGCGCCACGAGGAGACCACGCTCTGGCTCCTGCAGGTGCTGACGGGTCTGGTGCTGATGTTCTTTGCCACGGCGCATTTACTGGAGGTCTTTATGCACCCCGGTGATATCGGACCCAACGCATCGGCGGCGCGTATAGCCGGCGGTGGCTGGTTGCTGGGGCTGATCCTGTTGTTCTCCGTAGAAGTGCATGCGGGCATCGGCCTGTATCGCCTGATCGTGAAGTGGGGCTGGCTGGGCCTGGGTGATGGCGCGGCGCGCCGGCGGCGACTGCGCCTCGCCGTCTATGCGCTGGTGGCGTTTTTTCTCCTTCTGGGCCTGACGACACAGCTGGCTTATCTGCGCATTGCCGGTGACGAGGAGGTACGCGCGGGACTGCGCTATCTGCCGCCCCTGGAGGAGCAATAACAGCGATGGAAACAATCTATAGCGACGTACTGGTTGTGGGCGGGGGTCTTGCAGGGCTGCGGGCGGCCATCGCGGCAAAGCGTCGTGGTCTGGAGGTTATCACCCTGAGTCTCGTGCCCGCCAAACGCTCGCACTCTGCCGCGGCGCAGGGGGGCATGCAGGCGAGTCTGGGCAATACCGTTAAAGGCCGGGAGGATAACGAGACGGTGCATTTTTCTGACACCGTGCGCGGCAGTGACTGGGGGGCGGATCAGAAAGTAGTGCGTATGTTTGCGGAAACGGCCCCGAAGGCGATTCGCGAACTGGCCGCCTGGGGCGTGCCCTGGAACCGTGTGCAGCGCGGCGATCATGAAGTCGTGATGAATGGCGAGCGAGTCACTATTACAGAGGATGATGGCGCGCACGGCTTGATTACCGCGCGCAATTTTGGTGGTACCGCGCAGTGGCGCGCGAGCTATGTGTCGGATGGCACGGGCCATTCCATGCTTTACAGCGTGTCTGACCGGGCAGTGGCCGAATCGATTCCGGTACATGAGCGCATGGAGGCCATGTCGCTGATCTGCGACGGCGAGCGCTGCTGCGGCGTGGTGGCGCGGGATCTTAAAAGCGGTGCCCTGCGTGCCTACATTGCCCGCGCGACCTGCATCGCCACGGGGGGCTTCGGGCGGATTTACCGGGTGTCGACCAACGCGGTCATCAACGAGGGCATGGGTGCTGCGATTGCCCTGGAAAGTGGTCGCGCGGTGCTGGGAAATATGGAGGCGGTGCAGTTTCATCCCACCGGTATTTTTCCCGCGGGTATTCTGGTCACCGAGGGCTGCCGGGGTGATGGGGGGCTCTTGCTCGACGGGGCAGAGCACCGGTTTATGCCGGACTATGAACCGGAGAAAATGGAGCTGGCCTCCCGCGACGTGGTGTCTCGTCGCATGGAGGAACATATCCGCGCCGGGCACGCGGCGAAGAGTCGTTTTGGCGAACATCTCTGGCTGGATATCCGTCTCCTCGGACCGGAACACATCAATTCCCGCCTGCGGGAAGTCAAGGAAATCTGCCAGCACTTCCTGGGTATCGATCCCGCAACGTCATTAATCCCCGTGCGTCCGGCGCAGCATTATTCGATGGGTGGTATTCGCACCGACTATCGCGGCGCGGCGCTGGGACTCACGGGACTTTTCGCCGCCGGTGAGGCGGCCTGCTGGGATCTGCATGGATTCAATCGCCTCGGTGGCAATTCGGTAGCGGAAACGGTGGTTGCCGGGATGCTCGTCGGTGAGTTTATCGCTGACTTTTGCCAGAGCGATGACTCCGTGCTTCAGCTCAATGGCAACCTTGCCGGGGACGCGCTAGAGGCTCAGCGGGCAAGCCTGACGGCCCTGACGAATGGCAAGGACGCGCTCAATCCCATGCTGCTGATGGCAGAAATGCAGACCGTGATGACCGACAAGGTGGGTATTTTTCGCCATCAGGAAAGCCTGCAGGAGGCGGTGGAGAGTCTCCGCAGCCTGCTGCAGCGCTGTGCCCGTGTGCGTCTGGCGAGCAGCCGTTCCGGAGCCAATCCGGAGCTCGTGGCGGCCTACCGACTGCCGCGGATGTTGAAGCTCGCGCTCTGCGTTGCCCAGGGGGCCCTGGCGCGCTGCGAAAGTCGCGGCGCGCACTATCGGGAAGACTATCCGCAGCGCAATGATCGGGACTGGCTCAAGCGAACGCTTAGTCGTTGGGACGCGGGGGCGGATATGCCGACACTCAGCTATGAGGATATCGACATCATGCAGATGGAGTTGCCGCCGGGTTGGCGTGGTTACGGCGCGCGCGATTTTATCCCGCATCCGGACACGGAACTGCGGAGCGAGCAAATCGCCGCTATCCATCGTGAAGTTACTGATACCGACGAACGGCAGGAACGGCTGCTGGCTTTTCGCGACGACCTGCCTCCGCGCTACAGGGCGACGAATCAGCGCCGGCAGCAGCAGCACGGTCGCGGAGCCGAAGTGTCATGAGTCCTCTCAGCCAGAGCGGACTCCTCGCCAGTGATCGCGGATCCGCTCCCGCGAAGGGCGAATTCACCCTGGAGATCCTGCGCAGCAATCCTCAGGATTCGGACGATCGACCGCACTGGGAGTCCTTCACCGTTGAGATTGCGGAGGGCATGACGCTCTTTATCGCGCTCATGGAATTGCGAGAACAGCAGGACGCCTCGCTGCAGTTTGACTTTGTCTGTCGCGCCGGTATCTGTGGCTCCTGCGGCATGTTGATCAACGGCCGGCCGGGTCTCGCCTGTCGTACGCTGCTGTCGAGCCTCCCCTCGCCAACCCGGCTTGCGCCGCTGCCGGGCTTTGCCCTGATTGGCGATTTGAGCGTGGATACCGGGCGTTGGATGCGGGCCATGAGCGAAAGGCTTGAGACCTGGGTGCAGGGTGCTTCGGTGGAGCGCGACCCGGCGGCAATCGAGGCGGCGATGGAGCCGGCACTGGCCGAAGAGATCTATGAACTGGAGCGCTGTATCGAGTGTGGCTGCTGCATTGCGGCCTGTGGCACCGCACAAATGCACGAGGACTTTGTCGCCGCGGTTGGACTGAACAAGCTCGCACGCTTTCGTCTTGATCCACGAGACGAGCGCGATGACGCGGCTTTTTACAATCTTATTGGCGATGATGACGGCGTGTTCGGCTGCATGAGTCTGGTTGGCTGTGAGGACGTTTGTCCCAAGGATCTGCCACTGGCAACGCAGATCGCTTACCTACGCCGGGCAATGCTTAGAGCCGCACTATGAGTTTGCGGGAATCGGCGGCACCGGCTTACGGTCTGAGTCGGGAGGAGCTTTTCAGCGATTTACAGACCTCTGAAGCAGGTCTGAGTGCCCGCGAAGCAAAGCAGCGCCTTGAGCAGTTCGGTTACAACGAAATTGCCTTTCGCAAAACGCCGGCGTGGCTGCGCTTTTTGCAGCAGTTCAATGATCCGATGGTCATTATTCTGTTGCTCACCGCGATCGTCACCGGTGTCCTGACGCTCCTGGGCAGCCACATGCTCCCGGACACGATCGTGATCTTCTCCGTAGTGATACTTAATGCGGTGCTTGGTTTTGTCCAGGAGGGGAAAGCCGAGGGCGCCCTCGATGCGCTGCGCAATATGATGGTTCAGGAATGTCTGGTGGTGCGCGATGCCGAGCGACACCGGATCGCCGCAAAGACGCTGGTACCGGGTGATGTTGTGGCACTGGAGGCCGGCGACAAGATTCCTGCGGATCTGCGTTTTATCGAAGCCAGCAATCTGCATGTGGATGAATCGTCGCTGACCGGCGAGTCCGTGCCTGTGGCAAAGCTTACCCAGGCGATCCCGGGCAATGACCTGGTGCCCGGTGATCAGCGCAATATCGGATTTTCGGGCACTTACATCAGCCAGGGCGGCGGGCTTGGCGTGGTGTTTTCAACGGGCCGAGCCACGCAGTTCGGGCAGATAGCCGATATGGTCAAGGAGGCGTCGAATTCGGCGACGCCGCTGCAGCGCAAAATGCAGGAGTTTGTCCGCAGCCTGATTATCGCGATTCTGGCGGTCGGTGTTTTCAATTTCATTTATGGCCTCTATCTCGGCTACGACATGAGTTACAGCTTTCTCGGTGCGGTATCGCTGGTGGTCGCGGCGATACCCGAGATGCTTCCTGCGTTGGTCACCTCAATTCTCGCCCTGTCCGGCGTGGTGATGGCGCGACGCAAGGCGCTTATTCGCAAACTGCCTGCGGCGGAGACCCTGGGTGCCACCTCGGTGATTTGCTCGGACAAGACCGGCACGCTGACCGAGAATCGGATGACCGTGACCCGCTGCTTTGCGGGGGGAATGACGTATGCGGTCACCGGCGAAGGAACCGCGCTTGAGGGGCAGTTTGTGCTGGATGCGACCGTGCGGGTGACAGAGCAGCCGGCGCTTTTTCAGCTACTGGAAGCGGGCTACCACTGCAACAACGCACGGGTGCACGGAGGCGAGGCGCTTGGAGATCCGACCGAGATTGCATTGCGGATCGCCGGGATCAAAGCCGGGCTGGTCGATGGAAGCCTGCGTCGGCTGGAAGAAATGCCCTTTGACTCTTCAGCCAAATACATGGCGGTGCTGGTGGATGTGCACGGCGAGCGCCGGATCTTTGTCAAAGGTGCTCCCGAGGTGCTTCTGGTCATGTGTGATTATCAGCTGGATGCGGCCGGTGATCGCATCCCTCTGAATCCGGGTCAGGCGCATGAAAAGGCGGGCGCGTTTGCCGGCGATGCGCTGCGCACGCTGGGCTTTGCATCCAAGGCCGTTAGCGCCGATAAATGCGAGCTGAGAACCGAAGATCTGCAGGGCCTAAATTTTCTCGGCTTGCAGGGAATGATCGATCCACCGAAGCATTCAGCGATCGAAGCGGTGGCCGCCTGTCGGCGCGCAGGCATCCGCACCGTCATGATTACCGGCGACCATCCGGACACTGCACAGGCAATCTCCCGGCAGTTGGGCATCGATGCGCACAGGGTGCTGACCGGTGTCGAGCTTTCCCTGCTGGATGAGCCTTCCATGCGACGTACGGTGGAGGAGGTTTCGGTCTACGCCCGCGTGGCCCCGGAGCACAAAAAGGCCATCGCAGAAGCGCTGATGGCGAACGGGCATGTGGTGGCGATGACGGGTGACGGGGTCAACGATGCGCCGGCGCTCAAGGCGGCGGACATTGGTATTGCCATGGGCCAGAGTGGCACTGAGGTCGCCAAGGAGGCGGCGGATATGGTGCTTCAGGATGACAATTTCGCAACGATTGTCGCCGCGGTGGAGGAGGGGCGCCACGCCTGGAACAATCTGCAAAAAGCGATTCTCTATACCCTGCCGACGAATGCCGCACAGGCCCTGTTGATTATGGGTGCTGTACTGATGGCCGCCAGCGTGCCGTTGTTTGGCGCCCGATTTGTGCTCGAACCAGTACAGATTCTCTGGATTAATCTTCTCGATTCGGTACTGCTGACAATGCCACTGATGCTTGAGACCAAGGAACGGGGTCTGCTTGATGTGCCGCCGCGACCGGCGAATGCGCACATAATTAATGCACTGTTTTTGCAGCGTGTGGTACTCATGGGACTGGCAATTTCGGCACCGGGATTTGCCGTGTACTACTATTTCGGCCATCCGGCAGTGGATGAGGCCGGGGTCGTGGTCGACGTGCTGCTGCTGACTCAGGCACAGACAGCGGCGTTCTGGGGCATTCTATTGGCGCACTTTGGCTATCTGGTCAGTGCCCGGTCGGTACTCCGCTCGGCGTTTAGCTTTAGCCCGTTCAGTAATCCCTGGCTTCTTGCGGGTATCGGACTGAGTCTGTTCATACGGCTTGTGCCTACTCTGGTTCCCGAGGCGGCTGCGCTGTTTCGTA
>CAZGGN010000038.1:0-6698 GCA_964525195.1 uncultured Congregibacter sp. | reverse complement strand
CGCGATTGAAAGCGACAAGAAGCTACGCGCAGTTTTTGCGAGAAAGGCCCGGGCCTAGCGGATCACTCACGCAGCGGCAACAGGAGGAAGGACTTGCCGTGCTAGCTGCCAAGCGCCTGGATCATCGACTGCATGGCCTCGTCGTGTTCATCAAGAACTTCAGCGAGCTTCTCGCCGGTCATGCGCAGTCGCGCCAGTGCATCGAGATTGCCCAGCTCAGCTGCCGACTTTGCACCAGCGCTGGCGAGGATGTTGGCAATGAAAAGGACGTCACTGAGGTCAGCCGAGGCGATTCGGTCTCGTTCTTCAATTTCCTGTTCGTCGACCCCGAGGGCGATCGAGTCGGGGAAATTCCAGGACTCCACGATGGCCCGGGCGACCCCCGTATGCCACTGAGCCAGAAGGCTTCCGAGTGCTTCGCGGTCCGTAAACAAATCCGGGTGATCTGCGGCTTTCATCAGGATGTAGAACTTGCCCACCGCGTGGAGTAAACCCGCCAGCATGGCCTCGTCCGGCTTGCCCTGAAAGCGGCTTGTCTGTGCAATGACATAGCTCAGCGCAGCCACTTTAATGCTGTGTTGGCGCAGTTTGTTGAGGTCTGAGACGCAGGGACTTCCGGGCGGGCATTTAAACGCCTCGCGCGCGGCAAAGGATACGGCAGCATTCAGCACCATCTCCATGCCTACCCTGGAGATGGCTGTATAGATATCCGAGACCTCCATCGGACCCCGGCGCATCAATGCGGAATTGGCCATGCGCATAATCCGGGCGGCCAGCGCGGGTTCGGTCGCAACGATGGCGCCGAGAGTCTGTATGCCAGAGTTCGGATCGTTAACGCAGCGCTGGACGCGCAAAGCGGTGTCGGGGAACGGGGGCAGGTCGAACTCACCCTTCGCCAGTTCCTCACCGAGTTGCCGTACAAACTTGAAGGCGGGATTCGTCATTGACCCTGTATTCCATGTTCTAGATTTTTATCGCACCGGCATGATATTCCGCGCAACTCACCAATACCAGCACCAGTGCTAGCTGAGTTGCATGCCCGCGAGAGTTTCATCGGCCCACTGGGTGGCGCGCAGATGGAGGTCGGCGATTGTGGCGGCACTCAGGCCAAAATCATGAAACTCGCTCAGTTTGCCCCGTTCCAGAGCTGCGGCGAGGTTCAGGGCGTCTCCCTTGCAACCCTGACGGTCCTGCAGCGCGTCGCGCAGCTCTTCGCTGACCGATAGCGACTCAAGCACCTCATTCATTGGCGAATCCATGAGTGCGTCCAGCAGGGAAAACATGCCGGCGGTAAAAAAGGCGTCGCTGTCGTCCTGATGCCCTTCTTTCGCCAAAAGCTCCATGAATTTGGCACGGATGAGCGCGATGCTGATCAGTTCGCCCGGCTTGTCATCGATCTTTGCCATGAGAAACAGCGTGACCCAGCGCCTGAGCGTTTCCCGGCCGATGTACACCACGGCCTCGCGCACGGACTCGATTCGACGGTTAAGGGAGCTGGCGGCTGAGTTGACGTAGTTCATGGCACGCACCGACAGCGCTACATCGCGGCTTACCAACTCACTCAGCGATTCGATGTCGATCTCCGGGTCGTTGATTTGCGACATGAGTTCGAGCATTGCCAGTTTGTTGGGCGTCAGCCGTTTGCCCGATACGACTTTGGGCCGGGCAAAAAAGTAGCCTTGAAAGTAGTCACAGCCCAGCTCTGAGAGTCTTTCGAACTCCTCGTTGGTTTCCACTTTCTCTGCAAGAATCTTCACCCCCCAGGACTTGAGGCGCTGAATTTCTTTTTCCCAGTCTCCGGGCGCGATCTGGGGTATTTCCAGCTTCACGATACTGACGTGCGGCAGCGCGGCTTCAAAGCGTTCATCATAGACATAGTCGTCCAGCGCCAGAGTGTATCCACGCTCTGCGAGTGTGCGCATGCCCGCTATCACCGAGTCATCGAGGGTTACGTGCTCCAGCACCTCCAGCACCACGCTCTCCGGCTGCATCGGAAGAAGGTCGGGCTCCGCAAGGAATTTTTCCGGCAGATTGATAAAAGCCAGATGCTCACCGACCAGCTTTTGGAGTCCAATCTCTTCACTGGTGGTCAGGACCTGCGCCGTTGCGGCATCGTCGTCGAATTCGGTCGGCGCAGTGCCGGTGTCCGAGGTGCGAAATAGCAGTTCATAGGCAAAAAGCTCCAGAGACCTGCCGAAGATTGGCTGCCGGGCAATAAAGAAATCGGACATTCACCACCGCCTGTTAAACACTGTGCTGTTGCAATCCGGTCAGCCCGGATTCTCGTGAGAGCAGGAGTTTGAGGCTTGGTGATTCAATGTCCAAGGATTGAGGTCACAAATTCGTCCATTTAGCGCCTTAAATATCGCCTGGGACGGGTACCCATGATCATGAGGCCCAGGGCTGTCAGCACTAGGGGCATCGGCGCCGGTACCGGGTTGGTCGGTGGTTGCGCCGGGCGGTCTTGAGAGGCCCAGCGACCGGGGGTAGGCAGTGCCGATAGCCATTCGCTCGGTGAGCTGAAGTCCGTGGCACTGGCCCTCAGCTGCAGAGACTCGCCGCTGCCATCGGCGCCGGCAGGCCAGGGAAATGCGTCATCGTAGCTGACGGACCAGAGGCCGCTGCCGCTGGCGTCTGACAGTGCGATGGTTTCGCCGCCGTTGGACAGCGCCCCAGTGAAATCAAAAAGCGAGTCGGTAAAGGTGGTAAAAACGCTGCGAAAGTCGTCCGGATCTTTGGCGATAACCAGCGACCCCAGGGGCTCGATCATACTGCCCTCGGGAAAGACGAAACTGATCCCCGAGCTGAAGCTGAACCCGCTGAGATCCAGAGCCTCGGTACTGCTGTTACTGATCTCGATGAATTCATCCGGATCACTGCCGGCGCTGACGCCGTTGTAGTGGATTTCAGTCAGTATTGGGACGGCCTGGGCCTCGGTGGCTGCGTACACAGCGAGTATGAACGCCAGTTTTCTTGTGAACGTTGTGTCTGAATTCATTGTCCTTCTCCGTTTTGCAAGAGACTGACAGTTTGAATGAGCGAGCAGTGAAGCCGAACGTCATGAGCGACCGCGTGAGATGAAAAGCGACCACTCCCCGATGAATCCGGGATCGTCACAGGGGCGTCATCAAACCTTAAGAAAAGCGTCACCAAACGTTAAAGAAATCGTCATCGCACAGCAAAGAACCGGTAACAAAAGCCTGCCAATTTACGCCGCTGTCATCTATCGCTCCCAAGGTCAGGCCTTATGTTTCGCAATCTACCGTTTCACTGCAGTATTTTGGTCGCAGCCTGTTCCAGTGCCGTATCGGTGCTCGCGCAGGACGCGCAAAAAATCGAAGAAGTTGTCGTCAGCGCCAGCCCGATCAGGGATAGTCAGGCGGCGGCGCTGGAGATCAAAAGACTCTCGGAAAACGTGATGGACGTCATCTCAGCCGATACCATCGGACGTTTTCCAGACCAGAACCTGGCGGATTCCTTAGGCCGGGTTCCAGGGGTCGCGATTGAGCGTGATCAGGGCCAGGCCCGCTATATCAACCTGCGCGGAGCGCCTTTTCGCTGGACCGGCATAGCCTTTGATGGCATCGATGTCCCCGGGGCTGAGAATGGACGGATTCCGCGCTTCGACAGCTTTCCATCGACGATTACCAGTCGCGTCGAGGTGAACAAGGCGATCCTGCCAAGCATGCCCGGTGAATCGGTATCGGGATACATCAACGTGCATACCTTCAATCCTTTTGACGTAGAAGGACCTTCACTGGCTCTCGACTACGGGTTGGGGCAGCAGGATCTGGGCGATGGCGATGTCGATCGCCTGGGTCTTCGCGGGTCCTGGTCGAACGAGAGCTTCGGACTCGTCGGATTTTTGTCCGAGAACAGTCGCGAGCAGATCACCGATAATCGTGAATATGATCTCGAGCCCGCGGGTCCCGGCGAAGTGACCGTCAATGGTCTTGACTTCAGAAGCTACAAGGTCAAGCGGGAAGATCAGGCCTATGGGGGGCGGATTGAGTATCGTGGGCAAGGCGCGCTCGAGTCGCTGTTTGTCTCCACGCTTTATAGCGAATTTGTCGACGAGGAAGAGCGCACGCAGTGGGTCTTTGAGCCTGCGGATCCCCAGCCCGGTAACATTCGGGAAAACATCCCGATGGGCATTAACCGGCTCCTCCAGTTCGGCACCTACGAAAACTCCACGTCGACCAGCACCCTGGGAACAGACCTTAGGGTCGGCGAATGGGATGTCGAAGCACGTGTTAACTACACGGAAACAGAATTTTCTGTCCGCCTGCCGATACCCCAGAGCTTTGGCGGTGGTGTAGGCAGCTTTGATGTGAGTGATCGCGAAGACCCTATCGTCACTCTGGCACAGCCTTTGGAAGAGGTGTTTATCGGTGCGACCTTCGGTATCGACGTCGCCAACCGGCTGGATATTGAGGGCACCAAGTACAAAATCGATGCGCGGCGCGATACCTCACTGTTCGGTGGCGACACGACACTGGGGCTTGGGTTTCAGTACGACGAGCGCAAGTCCGAAGGCTACGCTTTGGGTTTTGGCTTTGGCCCGTTCCCGGGTGAGATAGATATTGCGGCCTTTGAGACCAACGAACGCTGGTACTCGAACACCACAAATAGCATTAACGGTACTTACTACGATAACAAGGGTTTGCGCCGGGCCTGGGAGGCCGCCGGAGGCGTCGGTGATTTTGCGGTCCCCGATGATCTGCTGGTGCAGATTGATGAAGATATTCTCGCGGCCTATGCCATGGGTACGACGCGCTTTGACTGGGGCGACATTGTTTATGGCGTTAGAGTGGAAAGCACGGATTACAGCAGCGCCGGCACCATCGAGGGCGAGCGTCTGGTAGTCGATGACAACTTTGTAAACGTTCTCCCGTCGGTCCATCTGAATGTCAATCTGACCGATGACCTGAAGTTTCGCACCTCGCTTTCATCTGGCATTAATCGGCCAACCTACAATGAGTGGCGGGCGGGCGCGAGTATCAATGTGGCCGATCGTGAAGTGACCGGAGGTAATCCCTACCTGAATCCGGAAGAAACCATCGGCGGTGATGTTGCCCTGGAGTGGTACTTCGCAGACGCCAGTATCCTCTCTGCCGGGGCTTTTTATCGCCGGGTCGACAACGTCATCTACGTAGAGACCAGCGCTATTGATGGGGGTAGCTACCTGCCGTCTGCGGCCGGGGAGGCCTGGCAGTTTAACGGCGCGGTGAACGGTGGTGATGGGTATCTCGCGGGCCTTGAACTCAATTTTATTGGTACCGCCGAAAATCTTCTGCCGGGCCCGCTGAACGGATTTGGACTCAGCGCGAATCTCACGGCACTGGACTCGGAGTTCACCGGCATCGATGGTGCCAAGTACGGTCTGCCCGGCACGTCTGACCTGATCTACAACCTCTCCGTGTTCTATGAGAAGTACGGACTCTCGGCCCGCGTGAATTACCAATACCGGGATCGATGGATCTCTCCAATTGAGGATCCGAGCGAATTCTGGGGGGAGCAGGAACGCGTAGACCTGACGCTGGCGTACACGCTGCCATTTGATCTGGCGGGAGCCTCCGCATCGGTGTACCTCAATGCGGTCAACCTGACCGATGAAACGGATGTTCGCTTTGCCGGCAACGGTACGATCAACCAATCAGAGAGCTACGGCGCGCACTACATGCTCGGCCTGCGCGTCAACTATTGAGGATGACCATGAATAAGCTTCACCGCGCCTTTAACCGTCGTGGATGGCTTGCTGCCACGGCGCTCGCCCTGTCCCTGTCAGTGGGGCAACTGTGGTTCGCCCCGGGAGTGCTTGCTGATGCGGCTGGCGCGCCCGGTGCGGCTCCCGCCTACGCGGCGGGATACGACCGCCTGCTGCCTCTGGCGGGTGGCTCAAATTTTCGGGATATGGGAGGGTACTTTACCGGGGATGGACGTCAGGTCCGTCGCGGCCTGCTGTTCCGCTCCGGGGTAATGAGTTCACTGACCGACGCGGACCAGCGCTACCTGAACCAGTTTGGTTTTCAGCGAGTGATCGATCTGCGATCCAGTGACGAGCGAGCGCTGTATCCGAACTACTGGGCCGAAAAATCGGGTATTCCGTTACTCGCGCAAGATTACAGCATGCTGGATATGGTCAAAAACATGGTGGATGAGCAGGGCAATCCCCGGGGAATGGATGCGCTTTATCGCGACATGATCTATTCGATACGGCCGCAGATGCGCATGCTTTTCGATTCGGCTCTGGCCGGTGAGGTGCCGCTGGTGGTGAATTGCAGCGCCGGGCAGGATCGAACCGGAGTATCTTCGGCCCTGCTGCTTCTGGCCCTGGGCGTGCCGCGGGATGTGGTCGTTCAGGATTATCTGCAGTCCACCCGCTATCGGCGTCCGGATGTCGAGAAAGGTGATGTGGATCTGGCCGAAGCAGCCAAAACCAACGCCTTTGCGGCGATGATGATGCAGTATGCGGGTCGCGAAGGCCCTGGCGCCAAGCCGCTGCTGACCCGTGAAGGTGTCCCCTACCTGCATTTCGCCCTCGCGCAGGTCGAAGCCGACTACGGCTCGGTGGAGGCGTTTCTGGAGAAGGAGTTGGGGGTTGACGCAGCTGATCGGGCCGTCCTGCGCGATCGCTATCTGCAGGCGACCCATCTACAGCGCTAATCGCCCTATAGAAAACTGAGTCTGATTGCCCC
>CAZGGN010000037.1:12631-20994 GCA_964525195.1 uncultured Congregibacter sp. | reverse complement strand
ACCCAGGATCAGATTGCCCTGGTAGATGAACAGCTGCGCTTCAAGGTCGTGAACGCAGCTTATGCGGCTCGGCTCGGTCTGAAGCCTGAAGAGCTGGAGGGACGCTACCTTCGCGATATCATTTTCGAGGACGATTTCGCCAGTCTTCTTGAGCCCAATCTTAAAAAAGCGCTCAACGGATCAACGGTTCAATTTCAGCACTGGCGCAGTGCTCCGAACGGGCAGCGGATGTATATGAACGTGCTCTACACCCCGTATGAAGAACACCGGGGGATTCGCGGCGTTATCGCCAGCGTGCATGACATCAGCTCACTCTACAAAGCGGAGGAAAAGCTGCGCCGGGCCGCTCAGGTGTTCAACTCATCCGCAGAAGCGGTACTGATGACCGACGTCAAAGGGAACATCACCGATGCCAACGAGGCTTTCGCAGAAATTACCGGTTACAGCGTCGATGAGGTGCTTGGCCGGAACGCTTCGATTATCAGGTCCGACCGCCATCCCCAGTCGTTTTACGACGAGATTTTCAACAGCATCCGTACCACCGGCCGCTGGCGCGGTGAAATCTGGATCCGGCGGCGAAACGGCGACCTTGTACCCTGCCTGACGACCGTCGCCCGGGTACTATCAGACTGGGGTGAGCTCAACGGTTATGTGGGCGTTTTCTCGGACATCAGCAACATCAAGGACAACGAGCATCGCCTGGAATTGCTCGCCCATCACGATCCCTTAACCGGGCTGTCCAATCGCACGCAACTGAGCCGCAGCCTGCAAAACCGCATTTCCCGCGCGAGGTCGGAGCAGCAGTCTTTTACTCTCATGTTTATCGACCTGGACCACTTCAAGGATATCAATGACGCCCTGGGGCACTCCGCAGGCGACGCTCTGCTGCAACTCGCCGGCGAGCGATTGCTCGGCGTGCTGCGAGACGGTGATGTCCTGGCGCGGGTCGGGGGCGATGAATTCGTCGTCATGTTACAGGGAATGGAAACGGCGCAGAATGCCTCGACTATCGCGACGAAGATTATCGAGGCCCTGAAGCAGACCTTTTCGATTGCCGGCAACGAGGTACATATTTCGGCCAGCGTCGGGATCTGCTGTTATCCCGAAGACGGCAGCGACGCGGAAACGCTTTTGCGCAACGCCGACACCGCGATGTACGAGGCCAAATCCGCCGGGCGCGGCACCTGGCGCTGCTATTCGCAGGAGATGACTGAGGCTGCTCAGCGCCATATGACGCTGCTGGCCGCACTGCGCCAGGCCAGGGCTCGGGGGGAACTGTATCTTGTCTATCAACCGAAATTCGATGCGCACAGCGAAGCGCTGAGCGGCTTCGAGGCCTTATTGCGCTGGCGTCACTCCGGGCTCGGGGCGGTGAACACGCAGGAATTCATTCTGGTTGCCGAACAGGCAGGCCTGATCAGTGAGCTGGATTACTGGGTGCTGGATGAGGTCTGTAGTCAGATCAAGGACTGGCGCCAGCAGGGACTCAACCCGCCGCGGATTGCCGTCAATATCAGCGCGCGGACGCTTCACGACACCGGTTTTATCGCCACGGTATCAAAGCTCCTTACAGACCATCAGATAAGCAGCGACAGTATCCAGCTGGAACTGACCGAAACCGCCCTGCTTCCGGGTGTTGACGGTGCAAACAAAGCATTGAGCCAAATCCGGGAGCTGGGCCTGGGCATTGCGGTAGACGATTTTGGCACCGGCTACTCGTCCCTGTCCTACCTGCGAACGCTACCGGTAACGGAGCTCAAAATTGACGCCTCGTTTGTTCGCGATGTGGTGTCGAGTCCCGATGCGGCGACAATTGCCGAGACCATTTTTGCCATGGCCAAGAGCCTCAAGCTCGAGGTCGTTGCCGAGGGTGTCGAAACCCGCGCCCAGCTCGACTTTCTGAGAAACCTGGGCCCTTTGCAGATACAGGGCTTTTATCTCAGCCGTCCACTGAGCGTGGACGATACGCAGCGACTCCTGACGAAAGAAACCGCCGCGTAAACGAATCAGCCTTCGCCGCGCCGGCTGCTCTGGGCCAGATCCAGGAGTTCGCGATTGGCCACCGCAAACATGGCAAAATCCGGCGCCGAGGCTGCATGCAGTTCGCTGAGCATCTCTCGCCAGCGCCTGAGCAAGGCCTGCTCCTGCTCCTCCCAGGCGGTGATGCAACCAACAATATCCCGGTCATCGGATCGCAGGCGAATGACGCCCTGAGCCAGAGTGCACTGCTGCCACTGAAGGTCCTCCATAAAGGCCTCCCGGGCCATCGCCTGCCACTCGTTCTCAACCTTGCTTGCAAGAATCTGCGCGCCAAACCAATCGAGCTCGAGCCGCTCGCCGAGATGGTAGTAAAGCATCGCCACCTCCAGAAGATCGCTGTGCGTGTCCGATGACACGTCAACAATCGCCAGGGCGGTGGACGCATGCATACAGCCGGCCACCCGCGTCGCAATATCTGCCGGCACCCCGGCTTCCTGATAATGATCGCGGCGCTGGGCAAACAGCTCCGCCGCGCGACCCCGCAGCAGCTCGGGCAGCGAACTGTGCAGGATTGAAGCGCCTTCGCTGAACTCCGCGATCGTGGTGATCGGACTCAGCTGATGGCGACGGTTACGCAGCAACCAGCGGGTCGAGCGTTTCACCAGACGGATCACATCCAGCATCATCTCGAGCTGCAATTCCGAGGGTACCGCGTAGTCCAGGTCTTCGATCTCGTCCCAGAGCGCAGACAAGCCAAAGATCTCCATTACCGCGGTGTAGGCCCGCGCAACATCAGCCACCGTGGCGCCCGCGGCTTTCTGCTGGCGGAGCACAAAGTTCAGTCCCATGCGATTGACAATATCGTTGGCAACCTGGGTACACATGATCTCTCTACGGAGGCGGTGTTCGGCCACGTCCTCGGGATACAGTTCAGCCAGCTTTGCGGGAAAGGCGGTCGCAACAGCCCGGGCCAGATGCGGGTCTTTGCCCAGATCCGAGGCATTGAGCTCTTCCTTGAGGATTGCCTTGCTATAGGAAATCAGGATTGCCAACTCCGGGCGGGTCAGACCCTGACCCTGCACGCGACGATCCGCCAGTTCCTCATCGGATGGCAGAAACTCAAGTTCACGATCGAGCTTGCCCGCATTTTCGAGGGTCGTTATCAGACGTCGATACTCGCCGCTGCGCTCCCGCGCTTCACGCTCGGCAATACTGATCGCCTGCACCTGCCGGTAGTTGTTCGCCAGTACCAGCTCCGCAACGGAGGTTGTCATCTCCTCCAGCAGCTGGTTGCGATGCTTTTCCGTCAGGTCGCCCCGAGCGACAATCGCGTCCAGTAAAATCTTGATGTTGACCTCGTGGTCCGAGCAATCAACTCCCCCCGCATTGTCGATGAAATCCGTGTTCGAGCGTCCCCCGGCCAGACCGTACTCGGCCCGCGCAAGCTGGCTCATGCCCAGGTTGCCGCCCTCGCCCACCACGCGGCAGCGAAGCTCTGCGGCGTTTACGCGCAAACCATCATTGGCCTTGTCGCCAACGTCCGTATGGCTCTCGAAGCTCGATTTGACGTAAGTACCGATACCGCCGTTCCAGAGCAGGTCAACCTCTGCCCTGAGAATCGCGCTGATCAGCTCCATAGGCGTAAGCTGCTTCGCGCTGATGCCAAAGCGCGCCTGCATTTGTGGCGAAATGGCCACCGACTTGGCATTGCGACTGAATACGCCGCCGCCCTCAGAAATCAAGCTGGCGTCGTAATCGGACCAGCCGGATCGCGGCAGCGCAAAGAGTCGCTCACGCTCTGCGTAACTGCGCTGCGGATCGGGCTGCGGATCGACAAAGATATGCAGGTGATTAAAGGCTGCCACCAGACAGATGTGCTGCGACAACAGCATGCCATTGCCAAAAACATCGCCAGACATATCGCCGATCCCCACCACGCTAAAGTCCGTGGTCTGGACATTCAGCCCCATTTCCCGGAAGTGGCGTTCAACGGACACCCAGGCGCCGCGAGCGGTGATGCCCATCTTCTTGTGGTCATACCCGTTGGAGCCGCCGGAGGCGAATGCATCGCCGAGCCAGAAACCGTGCTCGGCCGAAACCGCGTTGGCAATATCCGAAAAGGTGGCCGTGCCCTTGTCTGCAGCGACAACCAGGTAGGGATCCTCTTCGTCCTTGCACACGGTCAGCGGCGGACGGACGATCCGGTCTTCATCGCGATTGTCGGTAATATCCAGAAGGCCGCGAATAAAGATCTTGTAACAGGCGACGCCTTCATCCTGAATCTCGTCGCGACTCATATCCGGGCGCAGTCGCTTCGCGACGAAACCACCCTTCGCGCCGACAGGCACGATCACCGCATTCTTGACCTGCTGCGCCTTGACCAGTCCCAGCACCTCGGTGCGGAAGTCCTCCAGACGGTCGGACCAGCGCAGACCACCGCGGGCTACCTTGCCCCCGCGCAGGTGCACCCCCTCCACGCGCGGTGAGTAGACGAAAATCTCGAAGAGCGGCACCGGCCTCGGAATGTCGGGAATATCACCCGGTCTCAGTTTGAAGGAGAAGTACTCCTTGCTGTCGCCACGATCGTTCTGCTGGAAAAAGTTGGTGCGAACCGTCGCCGTGATGAGTTCGACGTACTGGCGGATAATGCGGTCCTGTCCCAGGTTCTCCACCTCATCCAGCGCCGTCAGAATGCGTTCCCGGACCGCTTTCTCGCGATTTGCGCGCCAATCATCATCGCCATCGAATACGGGAGAAAAACGCGTCAGAAACAGCTCGACAATCGAAGCGGAGATCTGCAGGTGGTCCGCCATGGTCTCGGCGATGTAGCTGCGTGAGTAGGGGAAGTTGATCTGCCCGAGATAGCAGGCATAGGCCCGGAGCAGGGCAATTTCGCGCCAGCTCAATCGGCTCCCGAGCAGCAACCTGTTAAAGGAGTCGCTCTCGGCCTCGCCGTACCATATGCGGGAAAAGGCGTCCTCGAATTCTTCCTTCACCTGTTCCAGATCGATATTCGCCGCCAGCGAATAAATGAGGCTGAACTCCTGAATCCAGTAGCGCTGGTCCTCCGCTGCGCGCACCGGATAGGCACGTTCGGCCACCACCCGCAGCCCCAGATTTTCAAGGATGGGCAGCACGTCCGATAGCGGTAATGGCGCAGCGCGCCGATAGAGGCGCAGTTTCAGATGATCATCCGTCTCCTCGATCATGCGATACAGATGCATACCGAGGCGATCGCTGCCTTTCAGCGCGAGAATGTTCTGAATATCGAGTACCGCCACCCGGGGGTCAAAATCGTCGCGATAACCGGGCGCAAAGCCTGCGCCCAGCTCTCTCACCAGCTGCTCGCCTCGCTCCTCGCCAAACTCCTCGAGAAGTCTGAGCCGCAGCCGGTCCTTCCATGCCAGGGTTGCCTGCACGATTTGTTCCTCAATCTCGTTGACGTCGTATTGATGATCATGGGAGGGATCCACGCGGAGTACAAAGTACACACGAACCAGCACCGACTCGGTGAACTGGGTGTTGAACTCAGACTCCTCGGCGGCAAAGGCGCGACTCAGAATCCGCTGGATGTTCACGCGCCGCTGGGTCGTATAGCGGTCGCGGGGCATGTACAGGAGACAACTGACAAACTTGCCGTGGACATCCTTACGGACAAATAGACGCGTGTGCCGCCGCTCCTGAATGCGATTCACCGCCGATGCGGTGTGATAAAGATCCGCGGTAGACGATTGAAACAGCTCTTCCTGGGGCATCAGCGCCAGTACACGCTTTAACTCTCGCCCGTCGTGCTCGTCATCCGAAAGCCCCGAAAGCTCCAGCACGCGGGCTACCTTGCGTCGCAAGATGGGGATCTGCGCCGGATCCATGGTGTAAACAGCCGCGGTGTAAAGGCCGAGGAACCGATGCTGACCGATTACCGCCCCGGCCGCATCGAAGACCTTGATCTCGACGTAGTCCGGATAGGCCTGGCGATGCACCCGCGCGCGCAGTCGGGACTTTCCGAAACTCAGCTGCCGCAGATGACATTCTTCTGCTGTCATCCGCGCCAGATCGTAGGAGAAATCCTGAGCGCCACGGGTATCGCGTTCACGCAGGACGCCGAGGCTGCGCTGATAATCCACCACGACATTGTCACCATCGGCACGCAGGTATTCGTAGCCCAGAAAGGTCATGTGATCACTGCGCAACCAGTCCAGAAAGGCCACGGCCTCCTCACGATAGTCCCCGGGCACACACGTCGCCTCGGCGACGGCCAGCTTGGCCTGTTCGAGCTGCTCGCGCATCGCGCCGAAATCGTCAACTACGGCGCGCACTTCCTCCAGAATCGACTCCAGCGTTTCTCCGAGCTCCGCGAGCTCCGAAAGATCACTGTGCCGGGTAATTTCAAAATACAGCAGGCTTTCCGCTGACGCCCCGTCGAGTTCCCGCGGCAGGACCTCGGCGTCGTCAGGCGCCGCATCGTACAGAGCCTGAAGGGTGCCCGTGGCATCGCGGCTGACCCGCAGATTGCAGCTCGCCAGGCAATGGATACCGAGATTTCGTTGATTGATTTCGCCCCGGACGGAGGCGGTGCAGAACGGCATATCACGGCAGAGGATCGCAATGACCGTGGCTTTGCTTTCCCAGCCGTGGCTGCCGATTTCCGGATTCAGCAGGCGGACTTTAGGACTGTCACCGGACCAGTCATGCATAAACCGCAGCAGCCCATAAAGCAGGCCATAGAGATTGTCTGCGGAGCGATCGCGCATATCCTCCGCCGAGAAACGACTGAAGAAGATATCCGAAAGCCGATGCAGGTCGGCTCTGTGCCCTTCGTCTGCCCGACGCTCAACGATAGAGGCGATGTCCTCGAGCAGCGTTTGCTTGAGCGTCTCCCACGCCATAGTGATTCCCCCGGCTGATGTGGCGCCGAACCTTGAGGGCAAATTGTATCGCAAAGGCGCCGGCCCTGAGTGCCGCGATGGGAACTTTCCTGCGCCGGGCGAGTCGATTAGGCAAACATCAGGTGACCTGCGCTACCGGACTTGGATAGAATCACGCACCCCGGAGCCTTTTGCTCACGCCATCCCCGGCACCACCAACCATTAGCTGCAAACGCAAGCTGCAAATGCAACAGGAGAGACCTTGAACTCAAGCGACCTGAGAAACCTGGAACAATGGCTGGACCAGCAGATCATTGGTCAGGCCCACCTTGTAGAGAGGCTGCTGATTGCCCTGATCGCCGATGGCCACCTGCTCGTTGAAGGTGCGCCGGGACTGGCCAAAACCCGCGCAATCAAATCGCTCGGCGATGCGCTGGAGGGCAGCTTTCACCGGATTCAATTCACCCCGGATCTGCTGCCCGGTGATGTAACCGGTACCGAGATCTATCGTCCGCAACAGGCCAGCTTCCATTTCCAGCAAGGTCCGGTATTCAGCAACCTGGTTCTCGCCGACGAGATCAACCGGGCGCCGGCCAAGGTGCAGTCTGCGCTGCTCGAAGCCATGGCCGAACGCCAGGTCAGCGTCGGCAGTGAAAGCTATCCCCTGCCCCGGTTGTTTCTGGTCATGGCGACTCAGAATCCCATTGAGCAGGAAGGCACCTATCCCCTGCCCGAGGCGCAGCTGGACCGATTTCTTTTGCACGTCAAAGTGGGCTACCCGGATGCAGAAGCGGAGCGAAAGATACTTCAGCTGACCCGCAGCGAAGCCTCCAAGGGCAGCGCGGTGGCAGCGCCGGCGCTGTCCCAGGACAGTGTGTTCCAGGCCCGGGCCGAAGCGTTGAGCCTGCACATGGCCCCCGCCGTCGAGGACTACATTGTGCAACTCGTTGTCGCCTCGCGGGACCCGGCTCCCTACAGCGAAGAGCTGGCGCACTGGCTTGACTACGGTGGCAGCCCGCGGGCCACCATCGCGCTGGATCGCTGCGCCCGCGCTCACGCCTGGCTGCGCGGCCGCGACTTTGTCTCGCCCGACGATGTGCAGGCCGTTGCCGCTGACGTATTCAGGCATCGGCTGTTACTGAGCTTCGAGGCTGAGGC
Source organism: uncultured Congregibacter sp. (assembly GCA_964525195.1). Lineage (GTDB taxonomy): Bacteria > Pseudomonadota > Gammaproteobacteria > Pseudomonadales > Halieaceae > Congregibacter. The sequence continues at coordinate 12,991 of CAZGGN010000037.1, read as the reverse complement.
CGCCGGCGTACAATGCGATCAGGTTATCGACGAATTGTTGCGCCTGGTTCCCGTTTCCTGAGCGATCGAATGCTCACTCTGGACCCCTCACAGCCTGCCCAGGGCGCGACGGTCGATATCGCCCGGCTGCTGGCCTTGCGCTTCCCCGCCCGGCAACTGGACATTCGCCGGCGTCGGCGCGCGCTGGCACAACTGTCCGGGGGACAGCGTTCCAACTTCCGCGGCCGCGGCATTGAGTTCGAGGAAGTCCGGGGTTATCAGGCCGGCGATGATATTCGCGCGATTGACTGGCGGGTGACCGCGCGCACCGGCGCTGCACACACCAAGATGTTTCATGAAGAACGGGAGCGACCGATATTA
>CAZGGN010000037.1:887-12605 GCA_964525195.1 uncultured Congregibacter sp. | reverse complement strand
GAGCGTACTGGCAGCGGAGCTTGCGGCGCTGCTTGCCTGGAGCGCACTGGGCAGTAACGAGCGGGTGGGCGGACTGCTCATGCGTGCGGGCGATCATTGGGAAATGCGCCCCCGCAACAGTCGCCGTACGGTGCTGGCCCTGCTCTCGGCCCTGGCCGAAGCCGTACACGTGAACCCGGGGGACGAGGACAGCAGCGAACGCTTTGCCACACTTTTGCGCAGTGCGCGTCGCGTGGCGCGGCCCGGCACCAGTATTTTCCTGATCAGCGACTTTGACGGCGCCGAGCGCGATGACGCCCGGGAGGAGCTCTTTCAGCTTGCCCGGCACACGGAAATTACCGCTATCCACTGCAGTGATCCGCTGGAGGCCGCCCTGCCGCCCGCCGGGCAGTACAGCGTGACCGATGGCCGCTCCAGAGCCGATCTCGACACTGCATCACCCGCGCTGCAGCAACGCTTTGCCAGCGAATTCAGCGCGCGGCTGGAGCGCTACCGGGAACAACTTCTGCGGCTTGGCGTCCCGCTTTTGGAGGCGAGCACCCAGCAGGCACCACTGACCCTGCTGCGTAAGATTTACGGAGATCACAAGGCGTGAATCCGGACTCCATCGTCGACATGCTCGAACCTCTGCGCGCACCGGCACCGCTGTCCTGGTGGCCTCCCGCGCCCGGCTGGTGGGTACTGGCTGTGCTGGCGCTGGCACTGCTCTTGCTGGCAGGGCGCGCTCTCTGGCGATTCCACCGTCGTGGAGCACCTCTGCGAGCCGCAAAAGCCGCACTCAAAGATCTACAGGACGGGACGCTTTCGGATAGCGAAACCGCCGCAGCGCTCGGTATTCTTCAGCGCCGTCTCGCTATCCGGATCGCGGGGCGGGAACGCTGCGCCGGACTGACCGGTGAAGCCTGGGCCGATTTCCTGAATTCCCTGTCACCCAAGGGTCAGCGTTATTTTGACGCTACCCTGGCCGAACTGAGCTATCGCCCCGACATTGATGCGCGGGACTGCGCCGACGCGCTCGAAGCCACCCAATCCTGGCTCAGGGATCTGGAGCGGCCCGCTTGATCACGCTTCTCTGGCCAGCCCTGTTACTGCTCCTGCCCCTGCCCTGGCTCGTACGTCGCCTGACGCCGCCGCGCAGCGCCGAGCGCCCGGCACTACGGGCACCGTTCTTCAGCCGCTGGCAGAGCCTGGCCAGCCAGGACGATGACACCGCGACCCTGGTCAATCGGCGGTTTCCGGGAATTGCCCTGTGGCTGATCTGGCTGAGTCTGCTCCTTGCCGCTGCCAGACCCCTGTGGATCGGTGAGGCCATTGAGCTCCCCAACAGCGGGCGGGACCTGATGCTTGCGGTCGACATTTCCGGAAGTATGCGCGTGGAAGATATGCAGGTCGCTAACCGCATGGCGCGACGAATCGATGCGGTAAAGCAGCTGGGCAGCGACTTTATGGCCCGACGCAGTGGCGACCGACTCGGACTGATTCTATTTGGAAGCCGGGCCTACCTGCAGTCGCCGCTGAGCTTTGATATCCAGACAGTGCAACGCTTTCTCCTCGAATCGCAAATCGGCTTTGCGGGACAGGAGACGGCGATTGGTGATGCGATCGGACTCGCCGTAAAGCGCCTCCAGGAACGTCCCGACACGAATCGGGTGCTGATCCTTCTCACCGACGGACAGGATACGGCGAGCACCGTCGACCCGCTGGAGGCCGCGCAGCTTGCCGGACAGCTGGGCGTACGGATCTATACGATTGGCATCGGCGCTGAATCCCTCACCCTCCCCGGGCTGCTCGGTTCGCCCCTGGGCGCCCGGACAGTGAATCCCTCTGCCGATCTCGATGAGCAGAGCCTGATCGCGATCGCCCAAACTACCGGGGGACAGTATTTCCGCGCCAGGGACCCGGAGGAACTCGCATCGATCTACCAACTCCTGCAGCAACTGGAGCCTCTGGAGATCGACACGGCCCTCTACCGGCCACAGCAGTCCCTCACCGCAATCCCGCTTCTCATTGCCGTTATCCTGAGCTTTGCGCTGGTGCTGCGCCAGTTGTGGCTGCAACGTCGCCGCCCGCGCAGTCTGGCGGGAGTCTCGCTGTGAGCGACATAGTGAGCAATTTTCATTTCCTGCGCCCTTACTGGCTGGCGCTGTTAGTGCCCTGCCTGATCCTGGCGGTTCTGCTCTGGCGCCAGCGTGGCCGTGAGTTTGGCTGGTCACAGGTCGTTGCACCGGAATTGCTGGGACATCTCATCAGTCGCGAATCCATTCACCGCAGCCGCAGCGGCATTCCCGCACTGGTCGCCGCCTGGTGCCTGGCCACTTTTGCCGCGGCGGGGCCGAGCTGGCAGCAACTGCCGCAGCCGGTACTGCAAAAGCAGGATGCGCTGGTACTGGTCCTGGACCTGAGTTACTCCATGCTCGCAACGGATCTCCAGCCCTCGCGCCAGGATCGGGTGCGGCGCAAGCTCCTCGACCTGCTGCGCGAACGCCGTGAGGGACTCACCGCGCTGATCGCCTACGCCGGTGATGCGCATATTGTCGCGCCGCTCACGGACGACAACCCGACGATTGCCAACCTACTCCCGGCACTGACACCGGAGATGATGCCGCTCCCCGGTTCCAACCCTCTGGATGCCCTTGAGCGTGCTCTGGGGCTCCTCGATTCAGCGGGAGTTCGACGCGGGCGGATACTGCTCGTGACCGATGGTGTGAGTGCCGGCGATGCGCGGGCAATGAGCGCCTTGCTCCAGGGTCAGCCCCGACAGCTCGCGATACTCGGCGTAGGGACCGAGGTCGGCGCACCGATCGCCTTACCCGGCGGCGGCTTTCTCAAGGATCAGAGCGGAGAAATTGTAGTCCCGGCTCTGAATGAAAAGCCCCTGGAGGATCTCGCCCAGAGCAGCGGTGGACTGTACCGCCGCATGACTGTCGATGACAGTGATCTCGCAGCCCTCCTCACCGCGAGCTCGATCGTTGACGAGGATGATACGATTTCCCTGGATCGGCAGGCCGATCGCTGGCAGGACATGGCCCACTGGTTTGTCCTGCCCCTGCTGCTCATTGCCCTGGGCAGCTTTCGACGCGGCTGGATCTACCTGTTGCCCCTGTGTCTCACCATCCTCCCCGCAGAGCGCAGCGAAGCGCTGGAATGGAAGGACCTGTGGCTGCGACCGGACCAGCAGGGACAGCAGGCCCTGAGCGCAGGTGATGCCCAGCGGGCGGCAGAGCTGTTCGAAGATCCTCGCTGGCGCGGTACTGCGGCATTTGCAGGCGAAGACTATGACGCGGCCGCCCGGGCCTTCGCCGAGGACGACAGTGCCGACGGTTGGTACAACCGGGGCAATGCCCTCGCCGCAAAGGGCGAGCTTGAGGCTGCGATCAGCGCCTATGAAAAATCCCTGGAACTGAAACCCGACCAGGATGACGCTCGACGAAACCTCCAGATTCTGGAGCAACTCAGGGACCAGGAACAGGATCAGGAGCAGAGTAACTCCGAGCAACAGCCTCGCAACCAGGACGGCAGCCCGGATCAACAGAGCGACGACGACCAGCAGAATCAGCAATCGCAGGATTCCCAGCAGCAGAACGGGGATCAGGACCCCCGGCAAAATCCGGAAGATCAGCAGGGCGGACAATCCCAGGCCGACAGTGAGCAGGGACAGAACCCTCAGGACAGTGAAGAAGAGCCCGGGTCCCAGGGGGATGAGGAACAGTCAGAGCAGGCGGCGCAGCAGCAGCGGCCTATGCCCACTCCGCAAATCGATAACAGTGCAATGCAGGAAGATCTCGAGAAAGATCAGGCTATGCAGCAGTGGCTGCGGCGGGTCCCCGATGACCCCTCGGGCCTGCTCCGGGAAAAATTCCGCTACGAAAGCCGGCAACGACAACAGCAGGGAAAAAAGCGTGACACCACTAAGATTTGGTAGGCGCACAGCGCTACTCCTGATCAGCCTTCTGGCCGTTCTGAGCCTGCCCGCTCAGGCCGGGCTGCAGGCGTCACTGGACCGATATCGCATCGCCATGGGGGATACGGTTCGCCTGACGCTTCGCAGTGACAACGCCAGTGATCCCGCAGAGGCTGACCTCAGCGCGCTGGAACAGCATTTTGAAATCCTGCAGCGCTCCTCGAGCGTCAGTACCCGAATCATTAACGGCCAGCGCACCCAGAGTAAAGAGCTCACCCTGGAGCTGACGCCGCGGCGCGAGGGCTCGCTGCTGATTCCCCCCTTCGAAGTGGACGGCCAGCGCAGCGAAGCGCTATCGGTAGACATTCTCCCGGAACCGCAGGCCGCCGCAGCTGACGAAGTGGTGACCTTCGAAGCGGAGATCGACCGCGACAGTGTATTTGTTCAGGGGCAGCTGCTGCTGACCCTGCGGGTGCAGCAGGCGGTGAATCTGGATTCGCGCAGTATCACCGAGCTCGACATCGAAAACGCCTATGTCGAAACCCTCGGCCAAAACTCTTTTCAGCGCACGATTGGCGGCCAGCCCTGGCTGGTGCATGAAATTCGCTACGCAATCTTTCCCGAGTCCAGTGGCGAGTTGACCATTCCGGCACAAACTTTCTCCGGACGCGTGGCCGCCGGACGCCGCACACTGTTTGACACACGTCCCTCGGGACGCCTGATCCGACGCCGCAGCGAAGAACTCACCGTCAACGTACTACCGCGCCCGGCCAGCTTCCCGGACACGACCTGGCTTCCCGCCGCAGATCTGGCCATCGAGGAAGCCTGGTCGACACCGGTGGACCAGCTGAAGATCGGCGATTCGGTAACGCGTACCATCACCCTCACGGCCAAAGGCTTACAAGGTGCACAGCTCCCTCCCATTGAAGGCGACAGTATCGATGGATTGCGCGCCTATCCGGACCAGCCGGTGATAAACAACGTAAATGGGGATGAGGGGGTAACCGGCATCCGCATAGACAGCCTCGCTCTGGTAGCCGTGAGTCCCGGGGAATACCGGATACCGGCGCTGGAAATCCCCTGGTGGGATACCGGCAGCAACACGCTGCGCACGGCTCGTCTCCCCGCACGAACGCTACGGGTCCTGCCGAATCCGAGTGCAGTCCCCTCAGCGCCGCTCCCGGGCGCAACCCCGGCCGAGAGAGATATGCCGACCCAGGTGCAATCAGTAACCACCGCTGGTATCTGGCCATGGATTGCGGGCATCTGCGCTCTGGGCTGGCTGAGCACCTCCTTGCTCTGGTGGCGTCGCCGCGGGACGACAAAAGCCACGGTAAAAGAGTCCGCGAAACACAGTAGCCCGCGGGCGCTCCTCGCAGCCTGTGCTAAAAATGAACCGGGTCTGGCGCATCGGGAACTGCGCGCCTGGCTCAACGACACGGGGCACCGCGGCCCGATCAGTGATTGGGTGAGTAAACAGCGTTCCCCCGACCTGAGCGAGGCTCTGGAGGAACTGGAGCGGATTCTGTATCAGTCCGCTGCACAGCCCCCGGCCTGGAACGGAAATCGCCTGGCAGCTGCTATTCGCGCACTGCCCGGGGCAGCGGGGACCGGTCCGAAGGACGGCCCCCTCCCCGAGCTGTACCTAAGCCAGTGACTTACTGACGACCTCGTAGACGTCGGGAGAGAGCGCGGGCAGCTCTGAGAGTCGCTCGAGCTCTGTACGCATCAGATCCCCGCCCTGAGGATAGTTTCTCCAGCGGGTGAGCGGCGTCAGCAGACGCGACGCAATCTGGGGATTCGCTGCATTGAGGTCTTCAATCACCGACCCGAGCAAGCGATAGCCCGCCCCATCCTCGCGGTGGAAGGAAACGATATTCTGGTTGGCAAAGCTCCCGATAAGCGCGCGTATCTTGTTGGGGTTTCGCGCATCGTAGGCGGGATGATCCATAAGGGCCCGAACCCGTTCGACCGGATCGCCGCCGACATTCTCAGCCTGCACCGTGAGCCAGTGATTAATGGCCAGGTTTTCCCCACCAAACCGCCGGTAAAAGTCATCGAGGAGCTCCTCGGCAAGCACTGCTGAACCGCAGCGCAGCACCGCACGCAGCGCAGCCAGCCGATTGCTGAGATTATCCGCGCTGCGGTAATGCTCTGCGGCCCGCATAACCCCCGCATCACCGGCACTGGCGAGGTAGTCCAGCGCAACGTTTGCCAGAGCACGCTGGCCGATCTGCTCACCACTGGGCAGGTAGGGCTCAACCACCCGATACTCTTCAAACAACGCCGTCCAGCCGTCTTCAAAGGACTGAGCGAGCAGCGTGCGCAGCTGCTCCCGTGCCCGGTGAATCGCGTGGACGTCCGCACCACCCCGGTGGCTGGCCAGCTCCGCGAGATAGGTTTCCGAAGGCAGTCGAAGCATGTCGGCCTTGAAGGCCGGATCGTCTTCCTGATCCAGGACCGCTCCACAGGCCTCACGCAATAATGGATCCAGATCACAGACGCTGCCATTTTCCTGAAGGTTTTCGAGGGCAAGTACCATCAGCTGCTGCATCGCATCCCAGCGCACAAAGCCGTCATCATCGCGACTGGCCAGGGCCAGCAAATCCTCGGGGGTGTAGGGGTAGTCAACGCGTACCGGAGCTGAGAACCCGCGCAACAGCGAGGGGATCGGCTTCTCCGGCAGTCCGGTGAAGCGGAACTCCTGCTCCTTGCGATCAACCAGCAGCACCCGATGGGTGTTGTCCGCCGATTCGCTCTGCGGCGCCTCATCGGCGAGCGTCAGGCGCAATGCCCCCGCCTCCCCCAGCAACCCCATTGCCAGCGGAATCACCAGCGGGTCTTTGTGTGCCTGCCCAGGAGTCGACGGCGTGTGCTGCGCCACCTTGAGCGTATAGACGCCACTGGCCTCATCCCAGCTATCCCGGATATGGAGCCCGGGTGTTCCTGCCTGGGAATACCAGCGTTTGAAATCACTCAGGTCTGCCCCTGAGGCATCCTCCATGGCGGCCACAAAGTCATCGCAGGTGACGGCCTGGCCATCGTGGCGCTCGAAATACAGGTCACAACCAGCCCGGAAGTCCTCCTCCCCGAGCAGCGTGTGCAGCATCCGCACCACCTCCGCGCCCTTCTCATAGACGGTCAGCGTGTAAAAATTGGATATCTCAATAAACGAAGCGGGACGCACCGGATGCGCCATGGGGCCCGCATCCTCCGCGAACTGTTGCGTACGCATCACCATCGCGTCCGCGACCCGTTGCACGACTCTGGAGCCCATATCCGCAGAGAATTCCGCATCCCGAAACACCGTAAACCCTTCTTTGAGACTGAGCTGGAACCAGTCCCTGCAGGTCACCCGGTTGCCCGACCAGTTGTGAAAGTACTCGTGCGCGACAATACTTTCGATCCGCTGATAACCGGCATCGGTTGTGGTGTCGGGACTGGCAAGGACACAGGAGGTATTGAAAATGTTAAGGCTCTTGTTCTCCATGGCGCCCATATTGAAGTCATCAACCGCCACAATATGAAACACGTCCAGATCGTACTCGCGGCCGAAGCGCTCCTCGTCCCAGCGCATGGAGCGCTTGAGGGAGTCCATGGCATGCGCGCATTTATCCAGATCTTTTTCTTCGACATGAATGACCAGTTGCACCTCGCGGCCATTCATCGTGCGAAAACGGTCCTCAACCTTTGCCAGGTTGCCGGCGACCAGCGCAAACAGATAACTCGGCTTCGGAAAAGGATCGTCCCAGATAGCGCGGTGCCTGCCGCCCTGGAGTTCCTCGGTGCCCGCCAGGTTGCCATTGCTCAGTAACAGGGGGCAGTGCGCCTGATCCGCATCGATGGTCACGCGATAGATCGACATCACATCGGGGCGGTCGGGGAAAAAGGTGATCTTGCGAAAGCCCTCGGCTTCGCACTGGGTGCAAAACAGACCCCGGGAGCGATAGAGGCCCTCCAGGGAGGTATTTTCCTGGGGACGGATACGCACCGAACTCTCCAGCACACCGCTTGCCGGCAAACCCTGCAGCTGCAGAGTCTCATCGATAAGCTCGTAGCTGTCACTGTCGAGGGGCTCGCCGTTGAGGGTCAGCGAAAGGAGCTCGAGATCCCTCCCGTTAAGTTCCATGGGAGCGTTATCCGCGGCCTGGGAGGCCCGGCTGAAATGCAGCCTGGCGTGCACGAAACAGGCTTCATCAAAAAGCTCAAAATGCAGCTCCGTCCGAGACACCGTGTAGGCCGGGGGCTGATAGTCCTTCAGAAAAATTGTTTGGGGCTGCGCATCGCGCATATCAGGCCTCCTCGTTCAGCGTCATCGCCAGCTCGTAGCCAGCGTGGCGACGCATGTTGATCACACCGGTGTCCAGAATCAGGTACTGCCCCTTGATACCCATCAGGATGCCCGACACTTCCGGCTGTTTGTCGAAATTCATTGAGCGCACCTTCACCGGATACTCCAGCACCGGATAGTCAATCTCCGTGACCTCGGTCCCATCCAGCGGGGTGATCGCGTCGATACCGCGTTCTTCACGCAAGCGCGCTACGGCCGGGGCACAAATCTCCATCAGGCGCTCGCGCTCGGCCACCAGATCCATGGAATCATTGCCGCCCTTGAGCATCCGCTGCCAGGCCGTCTTGTCGGCTACGTGTTCCGCGAAGGCTATCTCCACCAGCCCGGAATCCAGACGGCTGGAGACGCGAAACGCCGGCAGCGCCTGGGTCGCACCCTGATCTATCCAGCGCGTGGGAACCTGGCTGCCCCGGGTAATGCCGACTTTTAACCCGGAGGTATTCGCCAGATAGACAAAGTGGTCGATCATACAGTGCGTCTCGCCCCACTCGGGTTCACGGCAGGTGCCGGCCGCGTAGTGGCACTTTTGCGGGCTCACGATACAGCTGTCGCACTGCGCAAGCCGCTGAAAACAAGGATAGCAATAGCCCTGGTTAAAGCTCTTTTTGGTTTTCCGGCCACAGTGCACACAGTGGATAGCACCGAGGTAGTGCAGTGACAGGGACTTTCCCAGCAGCGGGTTAAGCGGCACCGCGTGATCGCCCAGCGGTAGCTCGTAGTGCGCGACACCGCTCTCCAGTACTGCACGCATCTTACGCAGCCCGCCCTCGGCCAGCGTTGTCGTCATGGACGTGTTCATCAGCTCTCATCCCCTGCATCGTTGACCCAGCGCATTTCGGCAGTATCGGCAGTAGCAGACCCCGGCGCGGCTTTCTTGCCCTTGTCGATGTAACCCACCCGCTGCTCCGGTGGCAGGTTTTTCTGCTCCCAGGCAATCACCGCCTGCAGGCTGTGTTCCCGTTGCTCGGGCGTCAGCGGCTGTCCATCGGGCCAGCGGCCGGTCTCTATCCCCTGCCGCAGCCGGGCGACGATATCGGGACTGAGGTTGTCAATAAGGGTCTGGTAATCCATGGGCTCTCCCTTTTGCGGGGGCGGGATTATACGCAATCTCAGGCCTCGCTTCGGTGAGCGAGAGCAAACAACGCGCCGATCACGGCGCCGCTGAGGAGTCCCCCGACATGCGCGGCGTTTGCCACCGAAAAACCCAGCACATCAATGACACCCAGCAGACAGATCACCAGCCAGCCGACCATAAACAGCATGATGGGTGTCGCCGGCGTCAGCGGGCGCCAGCGAGGATTCAAACGACCCGCCATCCAGGAGAAGCCGAGCAGTGCGTAAACCACACCCGACAGCCCGCCAAACAGCACCGGCCCGGACACCAGGTGCTGGGCAAAATTGGACAGCGCGGCACTCGCCAGAAAAAGTCCGGCCAGATTCAAACTACCCAGTGAGGCCTCAATGCGCCGGCCGAGCTCCCAGCACCAGAGGCTGTTAAACACAATGTGCATCAGGCCAAAGTGCAGGAACACCGGCGTGACCAGGCGCCAGAGCTGACCCGGCGCCTCTGCGAAGACCGGCCGGCCGTTGACCAGTGTGAAGGGATCGTAGGTCAGCAGCGCCACCCAGCTGACCGGAGCGCCGAGATACACGAGCAGAAAGCCCAGCACGCTCAGGGCAATCAGGCTGAGGGTAACCGGCGCCGTTTTTAACAGGCCGGGCAGAACCGGGCTGCGGGGGCTCGGCGGGGCTTTGCGCAGACTGACCTGCAACTCCCCGCTTTGCCAGCGCTTCATCAGCGCCCGGGCCCGATCTGCCTCGTCTGGCGAGGCGAGTATCAGCACCTGGGCACCGTCTTCCTCTACCACCCTGTGCACGATGCGCTGCTGCCAGAGAAGCGCACTGAGGGGGCGCAGGTCCTCGTCCAGGGCGGCGCGATAGAGAATCAGAGCCATTCAGTCGACCAGCGCGCCGCTCCAGCGCAGCTTGTCCCGGCAACTCGCGTAGAAGCTATGTCCGGGAGGATGCAACAGGGTGAGCACCGCCGGGTTGCGGCGCAACAGTACCGAATCACCGGGTCTGGCGGTCATATTGACCTGCCCGTCGCAGGTTACCGGTGGGTGGATGCGGTTACGCGCCAGCACGTCGATACGGATTTCGCTGTCACCACGAATGACCAGCGGGCGGCTCGACAGTGCATGGGGAAACATCGGCAGGATCAGCAGCGCATCCAACGCCGGATGCATGATCGGCCCCCCGCCCGACAGGGAGTAAGCCGTGGACCCGGTCGGGGTGGATACGATCAGACCGTCAGCTCGCTGACGATTGACAAACTCCTCGCCGATATACAGCTCCACCTCGATCATCTGTGCCGAGGTACCGGAATTGACGACCACATCGTTGAGTGCGTCACCTTCTGCCACAATTTCGCCCTTGCGCAGCACACATACATCCAGCAGGAAACGCTCCTCACTGCTGAAATCGCCGCCCATCACGGCACTGATCTGCTCGCTGATTCGATCTGGACTGATATCGGTCAAAAACCCGAGACGCCCGCGATTGATTCCGAGCATGGGCTTGCCATATTCAAGCATGTCCCGGGCTGCACTGAGCATCGAACCATCCCCACCCAGGACAATGATGAGCTCTGCCGCGGCGCCGATCTCCGCCCGCTCGAGGACCTCACAGCCCTGTCCGGTAAGATCGGCAAAGCGATTCTCCAGCAGCACCGTCGCACCGCAGTTGCGCAGCGCCGTGATGGTTTCGTCAAGCACCGCTTCGATACCGTCCTGACGACTCCGACCTACTACCCCGACTGTGGAAAAACCTGCGGTCATACACGACACCGATGCATAAAGCGGCCAGTATACCCAGCGATCACCCGGCACGACATCGCCGATCTTGCGCAGCGCCAAAACAGTGGCAGAATGAGACAGGTATCAGGACCGTATCGTCATAGAATTTACAGCATGCGCATTTCTGCACGTTTTTGCTCTGCACTGCTGACAGTATTTTGCGGTGTTCCAGGACCACGGTCTGCATGCGGCCCGGAATGCCTAAGGCCTTGAATCCCATCAAATGCATGATATCACGGATGTCTTCCATCATGTTGATGAGATAATCGTTTTGCGTCAGCCGGGTGAATCCGATGTGAAAATGCCTGTCCCCCTGCATGAATCCTGCTTCATCCCGGGCATCCACCGCTTTTTCCTGCCCGCGGAAATCAAGAATATTTCCATAGGGCTTGGTATCGTTCAGCACACGGTTGGTGCGTGAAAACGCCTGAATCAGGCCATGGTGCTTAAGGTTTTTGTCCACGTACAGGGTATTGAGGTATTTGGAATCAAACCCGGTCAACAGCATGTCCACTACGATGATGATGTCGATCTTGTTTTTGTGCGGATAGTCGCTGTTGGGATATTGCTGGTCCTTGATGCGCTGCTGCACGTCCTGATAGTAAAGATCG
>CAZGGN010000037.1:397-877 GCA_964525195.1 uncultured Congregibacter sp. | reverse complement strand
CTTGGGGCTGAAGGTATTGATAATCACCCCTTTCTGGGGCAGAAACTTCACCAGGCGTTTGGCTGACAGTTCCAGCAGGGCTTCTCTGACAGGCGTTCTCGAAATTCCCAGATCTTTGGCAATCTGTTTTTCATTGTATATCACATTGGGAGTCAGTTCATTGTTCAGAATGGACTGACGGAGGGCCTTCTGGACCTTTTTGGCCAGGGATTCCGGTTTATTGATCTTGTTAAGAGCCATTGTTCTGTCGTTCTCCATATCGACTTTAAATACTTTTCTTACCATTTTTTCTCAAAAACGGCCATTTATATTTGCATGACACCATCATCTTTAAATTAAAATTGAAACCAAAATTTGCATTTGATTAAAAAAATGGGTATAAACGATGGACCAAATATCAGGCTTTGACAGATTTTCAGCGCTCGAAATCCAGTGTAGGACGTTTTGGGCCGAGTCGTTCATCCCTGTAACCCATATCAA
>CAZGGN010000037.1:0-387 GCA_964525195.1 uncultured Congregibacter sp. | reverse complement strand
TTGGTAAAGAAACCCATGCATTTTTTTTCCATCCGCGCCCGGTTGATCGTTGCCCTGACCCTGATTCTGCTGTCCGGCTTTTTCATCACCAATGTCATCTCCTACCGGTCATCCAAGCTGCAGATCCATTCGTCCATTGTTGAAACCAGCCTGCCCCTGGCCCGGGACAACATCTATTCGGAAATCCAGCGGGATCTGATGCGGCCAATTTTCGTTTCATCGCTGATGGCCAATGATACGTTTCTCAAAGACTGGGTGACGGCCGGTGAAAAACAGACGGATCAAATCATCCGTTATCTGACGGAAATTCAGGAAAAATACGGTTTTTCCTCCTCTTTTTTTGTGTCGGACATCACAGGGAACTATTATCACTTCAAGGGCATCCTT
>CAZGGN010000036.1:13434-21268 GCA_964525195.1 uncultured Congregibacter sp. | reverse complement strand
GCGGAAGTGCATGATCCATTCGTTGTAGATAGGATAGAACACTTCACCGCGATAGGTCAGTTTGTAAAACTCAAGATCCGAACCGGGCATCGCCACCTCAAACGCCACCGACTGGGCTGCACCGCGGGTAGCCATCTGCCCGCGGTTCAGCGTCGAGGAGCTCCAGCTGCTGGTGATGGTCCAGTTCAGGTAGGAGTCGCCATTCTCATCGAGAAACCCCAGCTCCTGCGGAATCGTGAGCGCGCTGAGGGGCAGATCTTCCAGCGGCTGAATCACCTCGGGGCCTGCAAAGGTCCCGTTGGCCAACCGGGTACTCTCGTAGAAGTTGTCCACGCCCGCGAGCAGCCGCGGACTCGCCTTGATTTCCTGGACCGCAAAGCGTCCGGCGGTGATGTCGGTTTTGGACAGGCCAAAACTGAAGCCCAGGCGCGCTGTTTCCTTGATCGGGTAACCGAAGTTGATCGCGCCGCCAAAGGTGTCCGTCGTGTAACTCGCCACGTTAACCTCGGCGAGATCCGTTGACCGATAGAAGATATTAAAGCCGCGACTGACACCATCTTCGGTGAAATAGGGGTTGGTGTAGCTGAAGTTGTAGAGGTCCTGGAACTGCGAGGATGAGAGGTTGATACCCACGCGCTTCCCGGTACCCAGGAAGTTGTTCTGCTGCAGGTTCAGGCTCAGGATGAGGCCCGCCTGCTGAGCGAAACCCAGGCTGGCTCCGATACTGCCGGAGGTCTGCTCTTCAACGGTAAACTCTACATCAATAAGGTCATCGTGACCGGGAACCTCCGGGGTTTCGACTTCCGCGGTACTGAAGAATCCCAGACGCTGGAGGCGAACGCGCGACTGCTCAATGGCCGCCGCAGAGGCTGGCGCACTCTCCATCTGGCGCATTTCCCGGCGCAGCACGTCGTCAGCGGTTCGCGTGTTGCCCTTAAAGCTGATGCGGCGCACGTAGGTACGCTTGCCCGGATCGATAAAGAACTTGAGTGCGACCGTGTTGTCTTCTTCGTTCAACTCGGGAATACCCGTCACCTTGGCAAAGTTGTAGCCCTCGTTACCCAGGCGCCGCGTAATGTAGTCTTCCGTCGCGGTCACCAGCTGCTGGGAGAAGGTCTGCCCCGGACCGACCAGAACAAAGCGCTTGAGGTCGGCTTCGGGCAGCACCAGATCACCGGAGAGATCCACTTCGCTGACGGTGAATTTTTCGCCCTCGCTGACATTCGCGGTGATGTAAACCTCTTCTTTACTGGGTGATACGGACACCTGAGTGGAATCGATAGCGAACTGCAGATAGCCCCGGTCCATGTAGTACGAAGTGAGGTTTTCGAGGTCCCCGGTGAGCTTCTCGCGAGAATATTTGTCGTCATTGGTAAAGAACGACAGCCAGCCGGTGGTTTTCAGCTCAAAAATCTCACCCAGTTCCTCATCGCTGAACACCCGGTTACCGACAACGTTGACATGCTTGATGCTGGCCACTGTGCCCTCATCTACATCGATGCTGATTGCCACGCGGTTGCGGGGTTCGGGGATCACCTCCGCGTCAATCGCCGCATCGTAGCGACCCTGGGTCACATACTGTCGCTGCAGTTCAAGCTGCATGCCCTCAAGCGTCGAGCGCTGGAACACCTGCCCCACTGCAAGGCCGGCGCTCTTAAGTCCGTCCAGCAGGGCTTCGGTCTCGATGGCCTTGTTACCGTCGATCGTGATCTCGCTGATACTGGGTCGCTCGGTCACCACAACCACCAGTACGTTGCCATCGCGACCGATTCGGATGTCATCAAAATTGCCCGTGGCAAACAGGGAGCGGGCGGTGGCACGAATCGACGGCGGACTCGCCACATCGCCAACGGCGAGAGGCATGGCGGCGAACACCGAGCCTGCTGCGATCCGTTGAAGGCCCTCTACACGGATATCCGAGACCACAAAGCCGGCGGACTGCGAAACCGGAGCCGCACCGGCAGTGGCATTAGCGCCGGACGACTCAGGCTGCGAATGGCCGGGCGCAGAAAACAATAACGATCCGAGAACAACCCCCCATATCAAGGCACCGAGACGCGATGATTGCTGCCGCACGCACAGCGCTGTCTGCGCCCCCCGAAAGGGGAGCGACCACAGCACGGGTGCTCTGTCCTGATATCTCGTCAAAGCTGCACTACCACGCGCTGTCGCGCCCGGCATCCCTCCTGACGCACCTCAAGAGAGGCGCGAAAAATCGTTATAGAGCGCAAACACCATGAGGCTAATCACCAGTAATAAACCTATCTGGTAACCCACCATCTGCACGCGCTCCGGTACTGGTCTGCCCGCCACCAACTCGATGCTGTAATACATCAGGTGGCCGCCATCAAGCACGGGTATGGGCAGAAGATTCAACACCCCGAGGCTGACGCTTAACAGGGCGAGAAAACCAATGTAGGACTCCAGACCGGACTTGGCTGAAGAGGTTGCCACTTTAGCAATCGTAATGGGGCCACTCAAGTTTTTCGGGGAGATTAGCCCCTGCACCATCTTCACCATGGACTTGACGGTAAAACCCACCATGTCGCCCGTTCGCTGAACGCCCGCGACAAGGGACTCAAGAGGACCCCGACGAAACTCCCGGCGCTGACTTTCGGGCATTTCGGGCACGCTGACCCCCACCCCGACCCGTCCGATCTGTTCGCCATCATCGGCGACGACCGATTCCGGCGTCAGGCTCAACTCAAGCTCATCGCCATCACGCTCCAGAATCACGCTCAGTTCCTGCCCCGGGCGGGCCCGGACATAGGTCACCCAGTCTTCCCAGAGCGCCATCGGTCGGCCATCGGTGGACAGGATCCGATCTCCGCTTTGCAGGCCCGCGCGCTCCGCGGGGCTGCCGGGCACGACCTCATCCAGAACGGGCGCGATCGGCGGCATGTAAAGCGTGAGACCCAGGGAGCCATACAAATCCGGCTCATCCTGCCCGGAAAGCCACTCATTGAGTTGACCCCGGGACTCATAAATCACATCCGAGCCGGGGTAACGCACCGCGAAGGAGATCGGACCGCTGTCGCCAATGCGCTCGAGCAGGCGAAAAGATAAAGCCTGCCAGGTCGGAGTCTTGCGACCGTCTACCGCCACAATCTCCTGACCGGCCTCCAGGCCGGCCGTCTCGCCCGCCATAAACAGGGCCCAGTAGGCCACGATGGCCAGCAGGAAGTTAGCCACAGGGCCTGCGACCACCACCGCCATGCGCTGCAGCACCGGTTTGCGATTAAAGGCCTTGTGCAGCTCGCCGGGATCGACCTCACCCTCGCGCTCGTCGAGCATCTTGACGTAGCCGCCCAGTGGAATGGCAGCAACCACATATTCCGTATCGAGGCGATCGCGCCAGCGCAGGAGCGGCTTGCCGAAGCCAATCGAGAAGCGCAACACTTTTACGCCACAGCGCCGGGCAACCCAGAAATGCCCAAACTCGTGCACAGCCACCAGCACGGCGAGGGTCGCCAGCGTAATGCCTATGCTATAGAAAATATCCATCAACCGAGCATTGCTCCCTGTTTATTCCGCCCACCGTTGCTACTGGCCTTGTGGCCGCCTGAGAGCCTGCGCGTTGCATACTCACGGGCCTCGCGGTCCACAGCTTCGACCTCATCAAGGCTGGCAGGTTCAATAGGCGGCAGCGCCGCCAGCGTATCCTCGATGACTGCGGCGATATCCCTGAAGCCGATCTGCCCGGCCAGGAAGGCCGCAACCGCCACCTCATTGGCAGCATTGCAGACCGCCATCGCGCTGCCGCCACTGGCAATACACTCCCGGGCGATGCGCAGGCAGGGGAAAGCCAGCATATCCGGCGCTTCGAAATCCAGCCGCCCCACCGCCAGCAGATCCAATGGCTTTACGCCCGCGTCTATCCGCTTTGGCCAGGCCAGGGAGCAGGCGATGGGCGTGCGCATATCCGGCTCCCCCAGCTGTGCAAGGACCGATCCATCGTCATAGCGCACCAGCGAGTGCACGATACTCTGCGGGTGGACAACGACCTCAACCTGACTCTCGGCAACGCCAAACAACCAGCAGGCCTCCGCCAGTTCCAGGCCCTTGTTCATCAGCGTCGCTGAGTCCACCGATATCTTGCGCCCCATATCCCAGTTGGGATGCGCGCAGGCCTGCTCCGGCGTCACCTGCGCCAGAAACTCGTGACTCTTTCCCCGGAAGGGGCCACCCGAGGCGGTCAGGATCAAACCGGCAATACCGTCCAGCCGGGGCCGGGCCCGCTCGTCACTGGGCAGGCACTGAAATATGGCGTTGTGCTCGGAATCCACCGGCAGCAGCGTGGCGCCACCGGTCTCCACCGCGTCCATCAGCAGGCTGCCCGCAGTGACCAGCGCCTCCTTATTAGCCAGCAGAAGTCGCTTGCCTGCAGCCGCCGCCGCCAGCGCCGAGGGCATTCCGGCGGAACCCACAATCGCCGCCATCACGACATCAACATCAGGGTGCGCAGCAATTTCCTCCAGCGCCCGGCTGCCCGCCAGCACCTGCGTATCGAGACCGCGATCGGCGGACAGACGTTCACGCAGTTCCAGCGCCGCACGCTCGTCCGTCATCACCGCATAGCTCGGGCGAAAGCGCCGGCACTGCTCGACAAGCACCTCAACGGAACTGCAGGCCGCAAGGGCAAACACGCGATAGTGCTCGGGATGTCGGGCGAGAACATCCAGCGTGCTCACACCGATAGAGCCACTGGAGCCAAGAATTGCGACGGACTGAATTCCCATAATTTGCGAATCTGCCATTATCAAAAGCCCACGAGCAACAGACTCAGGGCAAAGGTAGGGGCCGCGGCACAAAGGCTGTCCAGACGATCCAGAAGACCCCCATGCCCCGGCAGAAGACTGCTCGAGTCTTTCACGCCACTGACCCGCTTGACCATACTGACCGTGAGATCCCCAAGAACCGACGCAAAGGCCGTGGCCAGGGCTACCAGCACCGCCGCGGGGAGGCTGAGGTGCTCAAAACGCTCGGGAAGCAGGCTCCAGATCAGCCCACCGAGCAGCGCCGCAGCGACGATGCCGCCCCAGAACCCTTCCCAGGTCTTGCCCGGGCTGACGCTCGGCGAGAGCGCATGGCGGCCGAATGTTCTGCCGGTGAAATAGGCACCGATATCAGCGGCGGCCACAATCAGAACCAGCATGACCATCGCAGCACCCCGGGCCTCGATATGCAACAGATACACCGCAGCAAACCATGCGGGCAGAAGAATCAACAGTCCCAT
Organism: uncultured Congregibacter sp.; assembly: GCA_964525195.1. Taxonomy (GTDB): domain Bacteria; phylum Pseudomonadota; class Gammaproteobacteria; order Pseudomonadales; family Halieaceae; genus Congregibacter. The sequence goes on along the minus strand of CAZGGN010000036.1, from coordinate 16,032 downwards.
CAAAGCGCGGGCGAGACGGCTGCTCCACAGGCCGGCACTCGCTGGAAACGATCTCACCCAGAGGAGTGCAAAACACCACCACAGGCAGGCCAGTCCCAATACAGGCTGCACCTGTTCCCGCTGCTCAAAGCCTCCGTCACCGGCATAGACGTAGAGGGCCGCAGCGCCTCCGATAAGCAGCAGTACATAGGCAATTTTTATCCCGAGAGCGCCCAGACCTGCCATCGGAGCCCACTCCCAGGCACCCAGAGCAATCACTACAACAAAGATTACCGCCAGGGCAGTAACCGGCAACCAGTAAACCCCCGCTAAAAAAGCCCCGGCCATCAACAGTGCGGTAACAACCCGCTGCTTAAGCATCCAGGTCTCCACCCGACACGATGCCATCCGGTTCTCCGCGTCCGCCAAAGCGTCGCTCGCGCCGGCCGTAATCCGCCAGCGCCCGGGCGAACTCAAGCTCACCGAAATCGGGCCAGAGCACCGGGGTGAAATAGAGTTCGCTGTAGGCAAAATCCCAGAGCAGGAAATTACTGATCCGCGCGTCACCGCCGGTGCGGATACAAAGGTCCGGCGGCGGGTACTCACCGAGCGACAAGGTCTTCTGCATCAGTTGGGGCGTGATGGCGTCCGGCGCGAGCTCGCCCTTTGCACAGCGCTCAGCCAGCTCCCGGGCGGCGCGAGCTATGTCCCACTGCCCGCCGTAGTCGACGGCAATAATCACTGTGGCGGCCGTATTGCCCGCAGTGACGTTCTCCGCGTGTTTCATCAGGCTTTGCAGCCGTGGACTGAAACGACTGCGGGCGCCGATAAAACGCAGACAGACATTGTCCTCGTGAAGTTGTTTGACCTCGGTGCGCAGGTAGCGGGAGAGCAGCGCGAGCAGGGCGCGCACCTCCGGGAGGGGACGTGTCCAGTTTTCCGAGCTGAAGGCAAAGAGCGTGAGCACTTCGACGCCATGATCCCGGCAGGAGCGCATCACTCCTCGCACAGCCTCTACCCCGGCGCGATGCCCCGCCACACCGGGCAGCTTTCGCTGCCTGGCCCAACGGTTGTTGCCGTCCATAATAATGGCAACATGCCGCGGAATCATTGGCTCCGCAGACTCCGGCGAGGACTCTCCCTTGTGCTGCTCAGACACGGCCGGCAATCAGATTTCCATGAGGTCCGTTTCTTTCGCTGCCAACAATTCTTCAACGCGGGCAACAAAACTGTCGGTCAGCTTCTGAATCTGATCCTGACCGCGACGCTCATCATCCTCACTGATTTCCTTGTCCTTCACCAGTTCCTTAAGCATGCCCATCGCGTCCCGGCGGGCATTGCGCACCGAGACGCGCGCTGCCTCGGCCTCACTGCGCGCCTGCTTGATGTAACCCTTGCGGGTTTCCTCGGTCAGCGCGGGCATCGGAATCCGGATCACCTCTCCCGCCGTTGCCGGATTCAGGCCCAGATCGGATTTCATGATGGCCCGTTCGATATCCGGGATAGTAGAGCGATCCCAGGCCGTCAATGTGAGTGTGCGAGCGTCCTCCACATTGACATTCGCCATCTGGTTCAAGGGGGTGTCTGCACCGTAATAGGACACCTTGATCCCGTCCAGCAGACTGGGATGCGCACGCCCGGTGCGGATTTTGTTGAAGTTAGTGCCGAGCGCATCCAGGCTGTTCTGCATGCGAATCTCGGTCTCCTTGCGAATATCATCGAGCACAGATGCTCCTCCAAAATACCAACAAGCTATTCTATCAGCGTTCCGTCAACGCCCCCGCGGACGATATTGAGCAACGCCCCAACTTTTTCCATCTCAAAGACCCGCACCGGCATCTTGTGATCCCGGCACAGGCAGATCGCGGTCAGATCCATCACCTCAAGCTTGCGATCGAGCACCTCATCGTAGCTGAGTCGGTCAAACTTGACCGCGCTCGGATCCTTGACCGGGTCGGCGGAGTACACCCCGTCAACCTTGGTGGCCTTGAGCACCACATCGGCTTCCACTTCAATCCCACGCAGGCAGGCGGCGGAATCCGTCGTAAACATCGGGTTACCCGTGCCTGCGCAGAAAATCACCACATCGCCATTGGACAGAGCGCGAATCGCCTTCCGCCGGTCGTAATGATCCACGACACCACTCATGGGAATCGAGGACATGACCTGCGTGGCAATGTTGGATCGCTCAAGGGCATCGCGCAAAGCCAGCGCGTTCATGACCGTCGCCAGCATCCCCATATGATCACCGGTGACACGATCCAGCCCCGCGGCCTGCAACGCCGCGCCGCGAAAAAGGTTTCCACCGCCCACGACCAGGCCAATCTGCACCCCGATACCGACGAGCTGGCCTATCTCCAGCGCCATCTGATCGAGTATTTTCGGGTCGATACCGAAACGCTCACGCCCGGTCAACGCTTCCCCGCTCAGCTTAAGCAGAATACGCTTGTATTTCTTTTCAACGCTGGTATTGCTCATCGCGACTCCTCCCGGCGTCCAAGTCTACTAAAAACCCCGACCGCGGTGCTGATATTCACGCCAGACAGACACAAAAAACGGGGCTTGAGCCCCGTTTTTTGTATTTCGGCTTAACTTAACCCTTCAACTGCGCCGCAACTT
>CAZGGN010000036.1:2535-13415 GCA_964525195.1 uncultured Congregibacter sp. | reverse complement strand
ACCAGTTTGCCCACCGTGGTATCCGGGTCTTTGACAAACGGCTGCTCAACCAGGCTGTTTTCCGCCAGGAACTTCTTGATCCGGCCACCGATCATCTTCTCGACGATTTCCGCTGGTTTACCAGATTCCAGCGCCTGGGCGGTATATATCTCTTTTTCTTTCTCGACCAGTTCCTGCGGCATATCGTCAGCGCTCACGACCTGCGGGTTGACCGCTGCCACGTGCATGGCGACATCCCGGGCCAGATCCTGATCGCCGGCCTTGAGCTCAACCAGCACGCCGATCCGCTTATTGCCGTGGACATAAGCGCCCACCACGCCATCGTCGGCGCTGACCAGGGAAATACGACGAACCCCGATATTTTCGCCAATCTTCTGAACCAGCGATTCACGATCCTGCTCAAGTTCACCGGCCATCAATGCAGCGACATCCGTTTCCTTTGAATCAAAAGCGGCATCAACAACCTTGCCGACAAAGCCGAGAAAGCTGTCGTCGCGCGCGACAAAGTCCGTCTCGCTGTTAACTTCCACCAGCACGCCGTAGCTGCCGTCATCAGCTACCCGCGCCGCGACCACGCCATCTGCCGCGGTACGACCGGCTTTCTTGGCGGCCTTCATGCCGCTGGACTTGCGCAGTTCTTCAATCGCCGCATCGATGTCGCCGTTAGCGGCACTCAATGCTTTTTTACACTCCAGCAAACCGAGACCGGTGCGTTCACGGAGTTCCTTAACCTGTGAAGCTGACATGAAATATTCTCCCGATGAGGCGCCGCGCCGCGACGCCCAGTTCGATCTTACTTAGATGACAGTTGGATTCTGGATGAATCTGGCGTGCCCCCAAAGACGGGGGGCAGTGATCAGGCGTTATCAGCTGCCGGAGCTTCTTCTGCTGCCGGTGCCGCTTCTTCGACAAACTCGTCAGCCGCAACCGCCGGACCGCCTGCGTCGCCCTTGCCCGCAAGACAGGCATCGGCTACGGCAGTGACGTACAGCTTGATCGCGCGAATCGCGTCGTCGTTGCCGGGGATAACGTAGTCCACACCATCCGGATTACTGTTGGTATCCACCACCCCGATGACGGGTATACCGAGCTTGTTAGCCTCGGTGATCGCAATGCGCTCATGGTCTACATCGATCACGAACAGCGCATCGGGCAAGCCACCCATATCCTTGATGCCGCCGATACTGCGCTCAAGCTTTTCCATCTGCCGGGCACGCATCAGCGCTTCTTTCTTTGTCAGGGCAGCAAAAGTACCATCAGACTGCTGTCCCTCGAGTTCACGCAGACGCTTGATGGACGCGCGAATGGTCTTGTAGTTGGTCAGCATCCCACCGAGCCAGCGGTGACTCACGTAGGGCATGCCCGCACGCATCGCCTGCTCTTTCATGATCTTGCCAGCGGCACGCTTGGTACCCACAAACAGAATCTTGTTGTTGGAGGAAGCCAGTCGCCTCACCATCTCCAGCGCCTCGTTAAAGGCCGGCACGGTGTGCTCAAGGTTAATGATATGAATCTTGTTGCGAGCACCAAAAATGTACTGGCCCATTTTGGGATTCCAGTAGCGGGTCTGGTGACCGAAGTGAGCGCCTGCCTGGAGCAGGTCTCGCATACTTACCTGTGACATAAAACACCTGATTTTTTAACGGGTTAGTCTTCCACACGCCCCGCCTGCAAACCTTCCAAAAATGCCGTTTTCGGCGTTTTTTGCGCCTTGAATCCGCACTTTGAAGGCACCCTGCAGACAGTTGTGGCATGCGGGCGTCGTTTGACCGCCGGGGAGCACCCCGCAGCGGCGGCGCGCTTTATAGCACAGCCGGCCAGGCAACTCCAGAAAAACCGCAGAGACAGTAGCAGCGTAGAGCAGTTACGTTACAATGCGCTATTTCCCCCGGCGGCCCGCGGCCTCAGCCCCCGGCCGCCCCGTAAAAAGAGCGACTAATGTCTGTATCCATCAAAAGCGAAGAAGAGTTCGCGCGAATGCGTGTCGCCGGCGCTATGGCCGCCGAAGTGCTGGAAATGATCAAACCTCAGGTGGTTGTGGGCATCACGACCGGCGAGCTCGACCGAATCTGCCACGAGTACATCACGAAGACCCTTGATGCGATCCCGGCCCCGCTCAACTACAACGGTTTCCCCCGATCAATTTGCACCTCGGTCAACGACGTGGTCTGCCACGGCATTCCCTCCGAAGGCAAGAAACTGAAAAACGGCGACATCGTGAACATCGACGTTACCGTCATTAAGGATGGCTACCATGGCGACACGAGCATCATGGTGGGTGTCGGGGATATCCCCAGTCACGCGGAAAGGCTCATGCGCATTACCCAGGAATGCCTCTATCAGGCTATCAGGCTGGTGCGCCCGGGTGCTCGCCTGGGAGATATCGGCCACGTCATCCAGCAGCATGCGGAATCAAATTACTACTCCGTGGTGCGTGAATACTGCGGCCACGGTATCGGCAAGATATTCCACGAGGATCCGCAGGTACTTCACTACGGTCGTCCCAATACGGGCCTCGTGCTGCAGCCCGGCATGACCTTCACCATCGAACCCATGATCAATGCGGGCAAGCGGCACACCCGCTTGAATACCCGGGATGGCTGGACGGTGACCACGCGCGATGGACGGCTGTCTGCCCAATGGGAACATACGCTGGGTGTGACCGAGGACGGCTGCGAGGTATTCACCCTGCGCAGCGACGAGACGATCTGAGGCGCGATGGATTCCCTGGCAACAGATCAGTCGCGGTTGTTTGATGCGCAAGGAATCAGCGAGCGCAGCGCAGCAGCGGGACTGGTTGTGGCCCTGCGAGAAACATTAAAGGCCGCCAGCAAGCAACTTGACGAAGACTTTCATGCGGGCCGCAGTGCCGGAGCCTTGCTGCGCTCTCGGGCAAACCTGATCGACGATGTGCTGCGCTACGCCTGGGAGGCTCTTCAGCTGCCAGACAGTGGCATGGCACTGGTCGCGGTCGGCGGCTACGGACGCGGCGAGCTGCATCCCCACTCGGACATTGACCTCCTGATCCTGCGCGGCAATGAGGACGATGAGCAGAGCAAGCTGCTGGAAAACTTCCTTACGCTGCTCTGGGATCTGGGCCTGCAGATAGGGCATAGCGTGCGCAGCGTGCAGGAGTGCCTGACCCAGGCCGAGGCGGATGTGACCGTTCTCACCAACCTGATTGAAGCCCGGTTTCTGCACGGCGAGGAAAGCCTGCTGACCGCCGTCGCCGAGGGCACGGCCCCCGGGAAGATGTGGCCGCCGGACGCATTCTTCCGCGCCAAGATCCAGGAGCAGGAAGCCAGGCACGCCAAATACGCGGACACCGAGTACAGCCTCGAGCCCAATATAAAAGGCTCTCCCGGCGGGTTGCGGGATCTGCAGTTGATCGGGTGGCTGGCTCATCGACATTTTGGCTGGCGCACGGCGCAGGAGCTCACCGCCAACGAGTTCCTGACAGAGGCGGAATCGACCACCATCATGCACGGGCAGGAGTTCCTCTGGCGGGTGCGCTACGCCCTGCACATGATCACCGGTCGCGAGGAGGATCGACTGCTTTTCGACCACCAGCGGCAACTCGCGAAAATCTGGGGTTTTGTCGATGGAGACAAGCTCGCCGTAGAACAGTTCATGCAGCTTTACTATCGCTGGGCCCTGGCTCTGTCGCAGCTTAACGAGGTACTCATGCTGGCCTTTGATCAGGCCGTGCTGCAGGCGGGCAACGCAGATGAGATTGTTGACATAAACAACTACTTTGAACTGTGTAACGGCTATATCCGGGCCAAGCGCGACAGCGTCTTCGAGGAGCACCCGGGCGCACTGCTGGAGGTTTTTATCCTCGCCGGAAACCATCCGAAAGCCCAGGGGATTGCCGCCGAGACCATCCGTCTCATCCGCGAGTATCGCTACCTCATTAACGATGAGTTTCGGCGCGAACCCGCGCACAAGCAGCTGTTCCTTGAGATTCTCCGCTCCAACAACCGCCTGACCCGACAGCTGCGCCGCATGTCCCGCTATGGCATTCTCGGACGCTACCTGCCCGCCTACGGTCAGATCGTCGGTCAAATGCAGCACGACCTTTTTCACAGTTACACGGTGGACGCGCACACGCTGCTGGTGATTGAGAATGTGCGCCGCTTTCTCAAGCCCGAGAACGACGAGCGTTTTCCGGTAACAAGCCGTGTGACGCGACGTCTGCCAAAAATCGAACTGCTCTACATCGCGGGGCTGTTCCATGACATCGGCAAAGGCCGCGGCGGCGATCACTCAGAGCTGGGAGCCAGGGACGCGCGAGTGTTCTGTGAGGAGCACGGGCTGAGTCGCCGGGATACGAATCTCGTGGAGTGGCTGGTACGTAACCACCTGCTGATGTCGGCAGTGTCTCAGCGTAAAGACATATCCGACCCTGAGGTCGTGCAACAGTTTGCCGAGCATGTGGGAGACCAGAATCGCCTGGACTACCTTTTCTCTCTCACAGTCGCCGACATCAACGCCACCAACCCCAAACTCTGGAACGCCTGGCGTGGAAGCCTGCTGCGGCAACTGTATACCGAATGCAAGCGCGCCCTCCGTCGAGGCCTGGAAAATCCCGCCGACAAACAGGAATGGGTAGACGAAACCCGTGCCGCCGCAGCCAAGATTCTGGAGTATCGCGGCTTCACCCCGGAAGAGCTCGCGCAGCTCTGGCATGAGCGCGGCGAAGACTACTTTCTTCGCGAAAAAGCCGAGGACATCGCCTGGCACACGGAGGCTATTGCGGGCCACATGGATAGAGATCGCCCGCTGGTACTGGTGCGCAACGGGATCGAGTCGAGCGTCGCCAATACCACCCAGATCTTTGTGTACGCGCCCTTTAACATTGCCGGCTTTTCGCGAACCTGCTCGAGACTGGAACAACTGAATCTCAGCATTCATGACGCGCGGATTTACCACGGCAGCGATGGGATGAGCCTTGATACCTACTACGTACTGGATTCCGGCGGCGCAGCGGTCGAGGACATGGAGCGGCTGCGACATATCAGCCGCTACCTGAGCAACACACTCACGCCGGATTCGGACAAGAGCAGCATCGTGCCTCGACTGACCCCGCGCCGGGTGCGTTCGTTCCGTCTCGCGACGGAGACCACCATGAGCCTCGATCCGGTCCGCGAGATTTCAGTGCTTGAAGTGGTATCGCTGGACCGTCCCGGACTGCTGGCCAGAATCGGCGAGGTCTTTGTGGAGTTTGGACTGGTCTGCGAGGCGGCGAAGATCCAGACCCTGGGCGAGCGCGTCGAGGACGTTTTCTTTATTACTGATCTTGAGCAGCAGCCTATTCGGGACCCCGCCCTGGCAGACAGAATTCAGGCCGCCATTTGCGACAAGCTTGACGCGCAGGAGGCGGCCTGAATTGAATCCTGATCTGAATGCACTCAAGCCCTATCCCTTCGAGCGCCTGGCGGTGCTTCTCGATGGGCTGGTGCCGCCCCGGGATCGTCCCCTGCTCAAGCTGTCCGTAGGCGAACCGCAGCACGCACCGCCGGCGGCGGTAACAGAGGCCATTGCGGACAATCTCCACCTGCTTGCCAAGTACCCGGCCACTCGCGGTGACGATAGCCTGCGCGCAGCACAGGCTGACTGGCTGCAACGTCGCTATTCCCTGAACGCGATAAATAGTCAGTCACAGGTGCTGCCGGTCAATGGCACGCGGGAAGCCCTGTTTGCCATCGCGCAAACCTGTGTCGGTCACGGCCAGGGCGCTCTCGTGGGCTGTCCAAATCCCTTCTATCAAATCTATGAGGGTGCCGCCCTGCTCGCGGGTGCCTCGACGATTCTGTTCGACACCCGTGAAGAAAACGGTTTTATGCCGGACCCGGATTCACTGACCCGGGCCGACTGGGATGCAATGCAGCTCCTGTATCTCTGCTCTCCGGGCAATCCTTCCGGCGCGGTCATGAATACGCCGCTATTGCAGCGTTTTATAGAAAAAGCTCTGGAGCACGATGTGGTGCTGGTCTCGGACGAATGCTATTCGGAAATCTATCCCGACGAAGCGAAGCCCCCGACGGGACTCCTCGCAGCCTGTGCAGCGATGGGTCTGGATGACTATCGCAACTGCATCAGCATGCACTCGCTGTCCAAGCGCTCGAACCTGCCCGGGCTTCGCTCAGGGTTTGCGGCCGGCGATGCGCGGATCATTGCCGCTTTTCTGCGTTATCGTGGGTACCACGGTTCGGCCATGCCACCGCATCACCAGATAGCGAGCACCATCGCCTGGAGCGATGAAGCGCATGTTGTGCTCAACCGCCAGCGCTACCGGGACAAGTTTGCAGCGCTTCGCGGCGCCCTGGAGCCGGTCATGAAACTGAATGACCCCCAGGGCGGCTTCTACCTATGGCCACAGGTGCCGATGGACGACGAGGCCTTTACCCGGCGCCTGTACAGCGAGGCCGGCGTTCTGGTTCTGCCGGGAAGCTATCTCGGTCGCGATGGGAAGAACGGCAATCCCGGTGCCGGGCGTGTGCGCATGGCGCTTGTGGCGGAGCTTGAAGACTGCCGCGACGCGGCGCAGCGCATCGCCGAATTTGTCCGCGCCCTGTGATGCGCAGCAGCCATGCTTAAGGCCGAGCGCGTCAGCTATATTCTGCAACGTCTACAGGAACTGTACCCGGAGACTCCCGTACCGCTGGATCACACGGATCCCTATACGCTGTTGATTGCGGTGCTGCTCAGCGCCCAGTGCACCGATGAGAGAGTCAACCAGGTGACACCGGCGCTGTTTGCTCGCGCCTCGACACCCGAGGACATGCTGTGCCTTTCCGTCGAGCAGATTCGCGACATTATCCGCCCCTGCGGGCTGTCCCCACAAAAGGCGAAAGCCATTCGGCGGCTGTCAGAAATCCTTACCGAAGAGCACGGGGGTGTCGTTCCGGCGGATATTGAAGCGCTCGAGCGACTCCCCGGGGTCGGACACAAAACCGCCAGCGTCGTGATGGCCCAGGCTTTCGGCGTGCCGGCATTTCCCGTAGACACGCATATCCATCGGCTCGCACAGCGCTGGGGTCTCAGCTCGGGCAAGAATGTGGTGCAAACCGAGCGGGACCTGAAACGGCTGTTTCCCAGGGAACACTGGAACCGACTGCACCTGCAGATCATTTTTTACGGTCGGGAATTCTGCAGCGCCCGAGGCTGTGACGGGCGTGTCTGCGAGATCTGCCGGCACTGCTACCCCGAGCGCAAGCATCCGAAGAAGACCCGCAAAGCCTGAGCATATTTGCTATATTCCCGCCCCCGATCCAAGGCGCTCGCACATGGCACTGACACTTTACGGCATCAGCAACTGCGATACGGTCCGCAAAGCGCGCCGCTGGCTGGATGCGGCGGGCGTCGTTTACGATTTTCATGATTTTCGCCAGGACGGCACTGACCCGGAGACAGTACAGCGCTGGCTGGAGAGCCGGGGCTGGGAGGCGCTGGTCAATCGCCGCAGCACGAGTTGGAAAGCACTGAGCGAGGAAGATCGCATTGCCATGGATCAGGAGCGCGCCCTGCGCGCAATTCTCGACACCCCAACCCTGATCAAACGTCCGGTGCTGGTGGGCGACGGACTTCTCGAATTCGGCTTCAGTGAAAAGCGCTATCAGGAGTTACTGGCCTAGCGCCAGCAACGACAAAATCACAAAGGAGGGTTTGGCATGGGCGCGTTCGCTTTGGGCCTCGGTGTTGGCACATTGGACAGTAAAGGCAACTGGCTTGAGGTGTTCTACCCCAGCCCCGTCCTCAAGCCATCCGATACACTGGCCGCCTGCGTCGGTCAGCACGATCCGAATACCCCGCTTGGCTCAGATGAGCTGCGGCGCATTGCCGATGCGTGCACAGGGGCCGGTGAAAATGACAGCGCGGCTCTGGCCCGACGGCTGGCCGAGTCCAAAAGACCGGCGGTCGCCCTTTGTCTCACGGAGGACACCGCGCCGGACTCGGTACCTGCAGCCTATTTGAAACTGCATCTCCTGTCGCATCGTCTCCTGAAACCCCATGAAACCGTTCTTGATGGGATGTTTGGGGTCCTCCCCAACGTGGCCTGGACAAATCTCGGTGCCGTGGCTCTGGACGAGTTGGCCGAGCGTCAGCTCGACGCGCGGCTGCGCGGCGAAGTCCTGGAAGTCAGCTGTGTCGACAAGTTCCCGAAGATGAGCAACTACGTGGTCCCGAGCGGAGTTCGTATAGCGCATACGGCGCGGGTTCGCCTCGGCGCCTACGTCGGTGAGGGCACGACCGTAATGCATGAGGGCTTTATCAACTTCAACGCGGGGAGCATCGGTCCGGGCATGATCGAGGGACGCATTTCCGCAGGGGTCCTGGTCGGTGCGGACTCGGATCTGGGCGGCGGCAGTTCGACCATGGGCACGCTGTCCGGGGGCGGCAACATTGTGATCTCCGTGGGCAGGCAGTGTCTCATCGGAGCCAACGCGGGGCTGGGTATCCCCCTGGGGGATCGCTGCACCATTGAATCGGGTCTTTACATCACTGCCGGCACCAAGGTCACCATGATTGATGCCCGGGGCGAGGTCGTGGAAACCCTCGCTGCACGCAATCTTCAGGGCCTCTCGGATCTCCTCTTCCGCCGCAATAGCCTCAACGGCGCAGTTGAATGCCTGAGCAACAAAAGTGCGGTGCAACTGAACGCTGAACTACACGCGAACAATTGAACTATGCCGACTGATGACAGAACCCTGGAACTCACCCGCCAGCTCATAGCCCGGGAATCAGTAACCCCGGTAGATGCGGGCTGCCAGGCATTGATGATCCAGCGGCTTGAGGCTCTGGGCTTCGACTGCACACCTCTCGCTTACGGCGACACGCAGAACTTCTGGGCTCACTGGGGCAGCACGGGGCCCCTTCTCGTGTTTGCCGGGCATACGGATGTCGTGCCTCCCGGACCTGCCACCGAATGGCAGAGCGACCCCTTCGTGCCGACTGTACGTGACGGCCTCCTCTTTGGGCGGGGGGCTGCGGATATGAAAGGCAGCCTCGCAGCGATGATTACCGCCTGCGAGGACTTTCTGGGCGGGAATGCACCTGTCACCGGACGGATCGGATTTTTGATCACCTCAGACGAAGAGGGGCCCGCAAAGGATGGCACCGTACGCGTCATGCAGTGGCTCTCCGAGCGTGAAATAGCCATCGACTACTGCGTCGTTGGCGAGCCGTCCAGCAGCGAACGACTGGGCGACACGATCAAAAATGGTCGCCGGGGCTCGCTGAACGCAACGGTCACTATCCGCGGCCGCCAGGGCCATGTGGCCTACCCTCAGCATGCGGACAATCCCCTGCATCGTGCCCTCCCCGCGCTCCTGGAACTGACCGAGCGGCACTGGGATGGAGGAACAGTTTTCTTCCCGCCAACCAGTTTTCAGATCACCAACATCCATGCGGGCACGGGTGCCACAAACATGATTCCCGGTGATCTCGAGCTGTGGCTGAACTTTCGATTTTCTCCACAGCAGACCTCCGAGGGTCTGCGTCGGGCAGTAGAACAGGCGCTGGAATCACATGGTGTGGATGCTGATATCCACTGGGACCTGAGCGGCGAACCGTTCATTACCGAGGAAGGTGCCCTGATCGATGCGAGCCGCGCAGCGATACGGGCTGTCTGCGACATCGACCCGATCCTGTCGACCAGCGGGGGCACCTCCGACGGGCGCTTTATTGCCCCCTACGGCGTAGAGGTCGTCGAACTGGGCCCGATTAACGCCAGCATCCACCGGGTTAACGAACACGTGCGCATCGAAGACCTCGGCAAGCTATCGGCAACGTATCGGGGAATCCTCGAGCGCCTGCTTCGACCAGCTTCCTCTTAGGCCTCGACTGCGCGAATCGCCGCCTGCAGTTCGTCCATGGCGGCCAGCACCACTTTGCGATTATGTGCGCCGGGGACCAGAAGCCACGGATCACCGGAAGCGTCCAGCGCCGTCAGGCTCTCATCCACCACGGTCTCGGCATCCATCCACAGGGCCTCGGGTATTCGCTCAATATCAAAGCCTTTAAAGCTATCGCGCGAATGGATTTCCGTGCGCGTGTAACCCGGGCAAAGGCACTGCACCTGCACGCCGGTTCCTGCCAGCTCCTGCCTGAGGGAGCGACTGAAACTCACCAGAAAAGCCTTGCTCGCGCCGTACACGGCGACATTCGGCATGCCGACCAGACCACCGATCGAGGCGACGTTGATCACCGCGCCGCGCCCCGCTTCCAGCATCGCTGGCAGGGCCGCCCGGGTCAGCGCCAGTGTGGCCTCGTGGTGCCCGAGCCTGCCCCTCCACTGTACCGAGATCAGCAACCAGAATCTCGATGCGGCACTGACCGGCGAGCTCTGCCGCCAGTTCACGCAGTCGTTCCTCGCGTCTGGCAACCATAACAATAGTGTCGCAACGGCTCGCCAACTGCCGGACATAGGCCTCACCGATGCCGGCGGAGGCGCCGGTGACCAGGGCGTGCAGATGATTATTCATAGCGGTGTCGGTTCCCCTTATCAGGATGATCTAGAGTGTACTCGGCGCAGCGGGAGCGGTCAGTGGATAAACATCAAAACGTACGGAGCGGCCCGTGAGACTGTGTCCGGGGCTGGCTCCACTGACCGGCGGCGCACGTCGGGGACGTTTTACCACAACCCTGCGCACCGGCTGTGAGCGCGCCCAGGCAAGCAGCGCCGCATCATCCTGCGCGCAGGCGGCCCCGACGGCGTCCTGCATCATGTCCCCGGCTGCGGGCCCTGTATCGGAGTGGCCCAGTAAACGATGCAGCAGTTGCATCTCCTTGGCCGGCGCTGCACGGCGATCGAGCGGAAACATGGGATCAAGGTAGATCACATCGACACCGGCAAGCGCCGGCGCTCCGAGATCCCG
>CAZGGN010000036.1:0-2525 GCA_964525195.1 uncultured Congregibacter sp. | reverse complement strand
GATTCGATAGCACGCTCCAGCGCGGATTGAATCAGAATCGCCATCACCGGATCCCGCTCACAGGCCCTGACTTCACAGCCCAGATCAGCGAGCAAAAAGGCATCGCGACAAAAGCCCGCGGTAGCGTCGAGCACCCGCGGCGCCGATGCCTGCTTCCAGCCCACAGCTTTACCGAGTAACTCGTTGTGGCCCGCGCGCCGGCGATTCGCCATGGCTCCGTCGCCGAAGTCCACGGTCACCGGACCGGGAGCCCCCCGTCCGGTCATTTGCAGAGTCGGCACGCCATCGCTCACCATAAGCAGGGCCTGCCCGGATGGCAGCTCCCGCGGCGAGGCGGAAAAATCCAGCAAGGTCAGGGCTAAACGCCGCGCAAGAGACTCAGCGAGCGCTCGATCCGACGGGCTCTCGGGAGCTACACCCACCAGGAATCGGATTTGCCGTTTCCTCTTGGCAGGTTCTGACTGCGCTCCTCGCCGAACTGCTCGCGGGTAAGGCCGATATTCAGGCTGGACTCATCGAAGACAAATTCGGCCTGAAGGTTGAAGGCATGGTGCTTCAGTCCGTGCTTATCCGTAATCGTGACGTCCAGAGGCTGGCCCTGATCCTCGGCGCTATCGGAAGCATCCCGGGACAACCAGCAGCGTATGGTACGAAGCGGCTGCCCCATCAGGCTGAGGCCCTCAAGGGTCGATGCACCCTCGGACACGGTGCGCACAAACTCCGCGCTGCCATACTCCTCGCCCTGGCGCGCCCCGAAATCGCCGATCATAACCTGACCGGGAATGGCTTTTTCCACGATCCGCGCCAGCTCGATAGTCACATCACCCACGATGTAACTAAAGACCGTGGGGTTAACGCCCTCAGCCTGATAAAGCTCGTAGTGGCTGCCAATATGAAAGGCGGCTCGAATCACCGGCACCGTGTTCCCCCGGGAAGCGGAACGTGCCAGCGCGTTGTCCGCAAGCACCAGCAGGAGAAACAGAAACAGCTCCTGATCCGAGCGCGGGTGCATATCGCGGTTCCAGACGTAATATCCGTCACCCGTTGTGGTGCGCGCGAAATTGATCTCTACCCCGCGGGAGGACAGTTTGTTATAGGCCGAGTTCATGGAGTAGGACAGGCTGTTCAGCTGGCTTGCCTGTTCGAAAGAGCTGAACAGTGAGAAGTCCGTGATATCAAAGAGAAGCACGCCCCGGCGGCCGACAAAACTCAGGCCATAGCGGCGGATAATCTGTTCGACCCCCCCCATGACCGCAATAGATTCCTCGAGGGGATTTTCGAGTTTGATAAACGTGGGCGACACCCCGAGTCGCACAGCGACGGCAAACAGTTCGTCACGGCTTTTCCGGCGACGACCGGAAATCAGCTCTCGAATGTAGTTCTCGTTTTCGCTCGCTGCCCCCGGGTCATCGCGATGGGCGCAATAGTTCCCCAGAAAATAATGCGGCACAAAAATCACCAGAAGACCGCGCTCATCCCAGCACCAGCAGAGCACAATGTTCTGACCGAGGCGCCACTGCCTGCGCAGAGTCTTCTCGAGACTCTGGAGATTACCTCGCTGCACAATGCTGATGGGGTCTTTAGTCACTGCAGTCTCGCGGTCGGTTTTTGAAGCCTGATCCGCACTAGTATGCCTTGTTGGCGGTGGCGGAGGCCAGCGGCTCAGCCCCCAAAACTGCCTGGGATGACAGCGCGCCCGGCGATCGATCCAGATTTATCCAGGCAAAACCCTGATCCTGCTCGGCCCAGACGGTCCGCTCGCGCAAGCCTGGAAAGCTGGATTCCAGTAGCGCCTCGATGCTCGCACGACTGTTGTTCTTTTCACTGGTATGCGCAATCACCAAATTCCGAAGACGCTCCAGGTTTACCTGCGCCAGAAGCTCAATGGCCTGGGTGTTCGATAAATGCCCCCAGTCTCCACCGACTCTTCGCTTCAGTGACGGCGGATAGGGCCCCTCGGCGAGCATTCGGCGATCGTGATTAAACTCGAGCATCAGCAGGTCGCATTGCCCGAAGGCCCGACAGACATGCGGCGTGACCGAACCCAGATCGGTAAGAATCCCGACCCGACGGGCCTCGTGTTCAACGCAGTACTGGACCGGCTCCCGGGCATCGTGGGGGACTGTCACCGACTGCACAGTCAGCGCGCCAATCTGGAGCCGAGCCCCTCCGTCGAACAGCCGAAGCTCCGGGCAGTTTTCAACCCGTCCGCTGGCCAGAGTGCCGTGGGTCAGATACACGGGAATTTGCAAACGCCTCGCAAGCGCCGCGACCCCGCTGCAGTGATCGCTGTGCTCGTGAGTGACCAGAATGGCGTCGATCTGCGCGAGATCAAAATCCAGGGCCGCCGCTCGGCGCTGAACTTCGCGCAGCCCGAAGCCGCAGTCGACAAGTACGGAGCTTCCCCCGGCGCTCAGCAGGGTCGCGTTGCCCCGGCTGCCGCTGCCCAGGGAAGCGACACGCACTAGTTGATATTGCCCTTGATCAGAATCAGCAGAGCCTCTAGCTGCTCGGCAGACAACGCA
>CAZGGN010000035.1:0-22001 GCA_964525195.1 uncultured Congregibacter sp. | reverse complement strand
CGACGTTCAGGGCATCCGAACCAGTGCGGTTCGCGACGGTGACGAATGGGTGCTCAACGGCTCCAAGATATTTATTACCAACGGAATTCATGCGGATCTGGTCGTCGTGGCCGCCATCACCGATCCGGGCAAAGGCGCCAAGGGAACCTCGCTATTCCTGGTCGATGCAACGCTGCCCGGCTTCGAGAAAAGCCGCAAGATCGAGAAAATCGGACAGCACACTTCGGACACCGCGCAGCTGTTCTTCCAGGATGTGCGTCTTCCCGCCAACGCCCTCCTGGGCGAGGAGAACCGCGGTTTTGTAATCATGATGGAAGAGCTGCCCCGGGAGCGCCTGGGCATCGCAGCGCAGGCTGTCGGAGCCGCTGAAGGCGCACTGGATATCACCGTAGACTACGTCAAGGAGCGCAAAGCTTTCGGCCAGACAATCGGGCAGTTCCAGAATACGCGCTTCAAGCTCGCCGATGTAAAGACCCAGATCGGGCTCAATCGCGCGCTCTACGAGCAATGCGCCGACGAGTACGCGCGCGGTGAGCTGACCGCAGACAAAGCCGCGATGTTAAAGCTGGCCTCCTGCGAAATGCAGTGCAGCACGATCGATGATTGCCTGCAGCTCTTTGGCGGTTACGGCTACACCGTAGAGTACCCCATCTCACGCTTTTACACCGACGCCCGGATACAGCGGATCTACGGCGGCTCGTCGGAAATCATGCGTGAACTCGTTGCGCGCACGATGCTCGGGCGCTAGAAAACTGAGACGCTGCGTACTGCTGGCGGGGGCTACCGGTTACATCGGCTCCCGCGTTGCCCGGGAACTTCTTGAGCACGACTACGACCTCCTGTGCCCGGTGCGCGACCCGGGCAGCCCCGCCGCCCGCCGACTAAAGGATCTCGCTGAGGCCTTACCGAAAGGCGCCCTCACGCTCCGGCAGGCCAACCTCATTGATCCTGCAGCTTGTAGGCGCGACCTGCAGGGACTTCGGGCAGACGCGCTGGTCTCCTGCATTGCCAGTCGCAGTGGCGGACTCAAAGACAGCGAGCAGGTTGAATATGAGGCCAACCGCAACCTTCTCCACTGGGCGCAAAGCAACGACGTAGAGCACTTCACACTGCTGTCGGCGATTTGTGTACAAAAACCCCGGCTCGCGTTTCAATGGGCAAAACTCCGCTTTGAGGGCGAACTCGAAGCCTCCGGGCTTGCCTACAGCATTGTGCGTCCCACGGCCTTTTTCAAATCCCTCAGTGGGCAGCTGGGACGTGTCAAAGCTGGCAAGCCCTTCTTGCTGTTTGGTGATGGACAACTCACCCGTTGCAAGCCGATTGCGGAGGCTGATCTTGCGCAATTCCTGCGCCTGACGCTTGAAGATAAGCACTATGCTGGACTGCAGCCCATCGGCGGGCCGGGCCCGGCCATCACCCCGCTGGCTCAGGCCGAGATGCTCGCCCGCCTGACCGGCCAGACGCTTCGCACGCGCAGCGTCCCGCCTGGATTGCTTGCGGGCATAGCAGCCACCCTGACGGCACCGGGCAAACTCTTTTCACAACTTGCCGACAAGGCTGAGTTCGCGCGCATCGGACACTATTACGCTACCGAGTCCATGCTGCTCTGGGACCCGATCAAGCAGTGCTACGAGGAGGCCGCCACGCCGGAATTCGGTAGCATCACGCTCGAGGAGAGCTATAAATCCCAGCTCGCCGGCGATGACTCGCAAGCCTTGGGAACACACGCCATGTTCGACTGAGTCTCGAGTGAGGCACAGATCGCTGCACCATGGCAGGAACATGGCCCGGGCATGGCGGGGATAAGGCGCTCCCATGTATTGAATAACGGCGCCTGTTACCGTACAACTGTGGTCCCGTCACAGCAAACTGACCTTGCAAAAGCACCCCGTAACCGGGATGAAAGGAGAAGCTTCTATGTTGAAAAAAGCACCGTTGGAAAAAACACTGTCAAAAAAAATGATCGCAGCCGGCCTGACCGTTGCAGCCCTTGGCGCAGCCCCGCTTGCCATGTCGCATATGGTCAAGGAAGAACCGATGCAATCCTATCGCCAGTCATACTTTACGCTTCTGGCGATGAACTTTAGCCCCATGGCGGCGATGGTCAAAGGCGAAATGCCCTGGGATGAAGCCAGGCTACTGGCCTTCGCTGAAGATTTTGCCGCGGTAGCGAGCGTCGATGTTGCCCGGGCCTTTCCCGCCGGCAGCGATAAAGGCATGACCCGCGCAAAACCCGAGATCTGGGAAAACATGGACGACTTCGCGGAGAAATACCAGGCACTGCAGGCCGCGTCCGTAGAACTCCTCGCGGCGGCAAAGACCGGTGACAAAAGCGTTATCGGCGGTGCGATCAAAGACACCGGTGGCGCCTGCAAAGCCTGCCACGACGAGTACAAGGCCAAGGACTACCTGTACTGAAAAACTGAGAATCAGACCATCCGGTAGCTCAGACCCTCTGTAGCTCAGACCCTCTTGAGAACCGGGCCGTGGTGAGAACCACTTCTTGGCAACAGGGCTCAAACACGGGTGACGCCTGTCACCCGCGTTTTCTTTCCGCGCTGTCCGCGCTCCCCGCTAGCTTTCCCCTGCCCTCGATCTCGCCTCTGAGGCCTTCACCGGCTCAACCGGGCAGGTGTTACCAGTAAACCCCCGGGGTGGGCGCCGGCGCCAGTTCAATCAACGCCCAGAGCATTCCCGCCAGCAGCACAGCGACGATAAGCGCTTTATAGAGAGGCTGCGCAGGACCGGTTCCAACGCGCCCTTTGGTCTTTCCCGTTACCATCGGCTTGAGTAAACGCTGATCACGAGCACGCTCGTAATAGACGATGGCCGCAATATGCAGAACGACCAGAGCGACAATGACGTTAAAGAGGATCTCATGAATCTCCGAGAGACTGTCGCTGACGGACGTATCAAACACATAGTGAAACGGGCCGGTAAACAAAACATCATCGGACCCTACGGTGCCGGTTAGCGCCTGCACCAACAGCAGCGTCCAGAGTAGCATCGCCGACCAGCCGCCCAGGGGATTGTGCCCCGGCGTCGCGGAGGGCACACCACGCAGATAAGCAAGCACCGCAGAGGGTCCGCGCAAAAAATCCCGAAAGCGTGCCTGCGGTGATCCGATCAGTCCCCAGCAAAGGCGCGTCAGCACTGTCACCAGCAGCGTCAAGCCCAGCCACTGGTGGACTTCCATATAGCCCTCTTCGGCGGTCCACCAGCTGGCCGGGAGAATCAGCACGATAAGCCAGTGGATGATGCGCACCGGGAGATCCCAGAGGGGATTTGAAGCCTGATCCGGCGCGCGAGTCTGGTTTGGCGTGGAGTCGTTCATCAGATTAGTCCATCGGGTAGAGCGGCGGTTCCTGAATAACACCCTCATACTGATAATGCCAGCAGCCATCCGCCAGAAATGCGCGGTGCCGCGGGCCTTCGGCATCAATATCGCCATTGTCATAGGCCGCATCACCGGGGTAAATCGTAGTGAATCCACCCTCGCCCTCGACGGGAACCATCAGCGGAAGAACCCGGGGACAGGGTGTCTCTTTTTCACCGCCAAGGGCAGACGCCGCATCCGGGTAACGGGCCAGCGCGCAGAGCGTTATGTACGTGGGTGGCAGCATGGGGAGGTCTCCGGCCGCGTGTTTGCGCAACGCCTCCTTCACGCCAATCCACTGAAAATCGTGGATTTCGCTGCCGTCTATCTCGACCTCATCGTCAGCATCAATGGCGCCGGCAAATATCCAGGTCGAGAAGCGTTTTTTTTCCGGCACCGGGGTGGTCCAATGACTGATCAGCACCATCGACGCCGGATCGGGCGACACCCCCGCTTCTTCCCTGGCCTCGCGAGCCGCGGCGTAGCGCGCAGACTCGTCGGGATCGCCGCCGCCGAGCTCCCGGTCCCTGTCGTCCACTGCGCCGCCGGGAAACACCCAGAATCCGCCGGCAAACGCCAGGGCGCGATTGCGACGCACCATAAGAAGCTCAAGACCAGCGTGCCCGTCACGCAGTAAAACGACGGTGCTCGCTGGCCTTACGGCGGCACTGCTCACTGTCCCATGATCTCCAGCAGGCCCGTGACCGTTGCCTCAACGCCCAGGGTAACTGCGGGCTGCGGATCGATCTTGAACAGCGGCGAGTGATGAGACGGCACCGGCTCTCCCCCCCGGGCCTCCGCGGCAAAAGCCTGCGGCGGGGTTCCACCCACAGCAAAATAGGTGCTGGGAATATACGGATCCGTGGTGAAGAACGGGAAATCCTCAGACCCCATCCCCTTACGCTTTTCGTCCCACATCACATCATCACCGAAGTGATCCTGCCAGTGATCGCGCAGGCGACGGGTGAGCGCAAGGTCATTGGCTGTGACCGGCACCGACTCATCAGACACGATGACCTCCGGGAGCTTGTCCTCTGGAACGCCCGCAACCCGGCCCATGTTTTCCGCTACCCGACGAATACCCTCAAGGAGTAACTCCCGGGTCTCGGGGTCATCATTGCGCACGGTCAGCTTGAGAACAGCCCGATCAGAAATAATGTTGTTCTTGGTCCCCGCGTGAAAGGAGCCGACGGTTATCACACCGGCGTCTCTCGGTGGGAGGTTGCGGCTGACGACCGTCTGCAGTGCCAGCACAATCTGTGAGCCCAGCACCACCGGATCAACACCGCGATGGGGACTGGCGCCGTGAGCGCCAACGCCATGGACAATAATTTCTACCGTGTCGCCGCCCGAGTACTGCGCACCGAGAGCAGCCGAGAGCTTGCCAGTGGGGATCCCCGAGGTGACGTGAAAAGCCATCGCCATGTCGGGCTTGCCAAAGCGCGCCCAGAGATCATCTTCCATCATCGCCCTGGCGCCGCTGATACGCTCTTCCGCCGGCTGACCGATGAGCATCAAGGTGCCCGACCACTCATCCCGGCGCGCCGCCATCTGCCGCGCCGTGCCCACAAGACTGGTGATATGGACGTCATGACCACAGGCATGCATGACAAAAACCTCATTGCCCTCGGGATCCAGTTGCTTGGCCCGGGAGGCGTAGCTGAGCCCGCTTTTTTCCTCAACCGGAAGACCATCCATATCGGCGCGCATCATGACCAGAGGACCCGGACCATTCTCGAGCATTGCGACGACGCCGGTGCCACCCACGCCCTCGGTCACACTGAAGCCCGCCTCGCGAAGTTCCGCCGCGAGACGCGCCGCGGTTTCTTGCTCCATGAAAGAGAGCTCGGGGTTCCGGTGAAAGAAAACAAACAAATCATCGAGGTGCTGATCATAATCTTCGGCAATCGCATCGCCCAGTTGGTCCGCCATGATCGACTGGGAAAATGCGAAACAGAGGGCGAGCGGTAAAGCGGCAAATCGTCGCGTCATCGTGAATACTCGTATTTTGGGTTTATTGCTTGTTGGAACACTCGTTGGAACATTCGTTGAAAAACGCGTGAAACACGGATCCAAAGCCGTCTGAGTAACGCGTCCAGTAGCTGAGCTGCTTGGTGAGCTGCTTGGAAAGACAGCGCACAGCGGCTGCGCGTTTTCAACGCATGGACATCGACACATCGAAACCGAGTTGCTGCGCGTGCTGCCGGGCAGCTTCCTGCTCGCCGGGTCCGCGAGTGCTGATCCAGAGATTACTCGACCGGGTACCGCTGCGGCAAAATGCGAATACCGGACGCGTGCTGTCATTAAACAAGGCCGCCATCGCCGGGACATCATCGCCCGGATAATTGAACGCATTTAGCGGATAGTAGTGATACTCAAGGCCCGCGGCCTGAGCGGCTTCGCGAAGTTCATCAGAAGCGGGTTGCCCCATCGCCTCGCCATCGGGCCGATTGTTAATCACAACCTGGTAACCGGCTTCAGCGATGGCGCCCATATCCGCCGGCTGTATTTGCGGCGATGCCGCTATGCTATCGGTCAATTTGATGAAATGAAGGCTATCGGACATGAGGGACTCTCTGCTCAGTTGATGAAAAATGGATGGCCTCCAGTATATCGCTACGCCTGCGAGCACGTCAGCAATCACGCTCACATCGCGAGTCGAGCTACGCCCCCCACTGTGTCCAGCCGTCGTACATCAGTTTGAGGCCGACCAGCACGAGAAACAGTGAAATCACCCGATAATAGATGCGCGGATTGGAAAGGCGCACCAGCTGGCGGCCGATCAGTACACCAACCGGCGCAAAAGGCACCAGCGCCAGTGAATACCACAAAGTCTGCGGACTGAATTGCCCCAGCGCGAAGTACAGCGGCATTTTGGTGAGATTCACCGCCGCAAAGAACAGTCCCGCCGTTCCCGCATACAACATCGGTGCCAGCTGCTTCGGCAGGAGATACATGGTCAGCGGCGGACCACCGGCGTGGATACTGAAACTGGTAAAACCCGACAGCGCGCCAAAGAAGGTTGCCGCAAAGCGCTCATGCTCTCGTCCGAGCGTTGACAGCCAGCCGAAGAGGGACTGGAGACCAAACACCATCGCAACGACGCCAACCAGCAGGCGCATCAGCGATTCATTCATGGTATCTGCCAGAAAATATCCCAGGGCGATCCCCAGTAGTGCACCGGGAAGCAGAAGACGCAGGGCCAGCCCGTCATACTGCCCCCGGTAGCTATAGATAACGACCATGTCCATCACGACCAGGATCGGCAGCAGGATCGCTGCAGCCAGTGTCGGGGACATCTGCAGCGCCATGAGCGGCACCGCCAGAATAGCCACGGCCCCACCGAAGCCCCCTTTGGCAATGCCGTAGAGCAGGACGGCCGGGACGCTGACCAGATAGAAGGCCGGATCAGAGAGCAAACTCAGATCACCAGGGAAAACTGTTCGCTCAGCAGCTCCAGCATCGCCTCCCGAGGCCGGTCCGGTGGCGGCAGATCCTTCGCCAGGATACGCCGGGCCTGCTCGCGATAGGTTCTCGAAAGATCGATGAAAAACCAATCCGGCACCGCCTGCTCTCGTGCAAAGGCAATGCGCTCGGGCATACGCGTTGGATCCAGGAGCATTTGTGAATCCGGCACCCAACCCAGGAGGGACTCCCGAAACTGCTCCTTGCTGTGCTCTCGCGGGGCGCCCGACTCCCAATCCGTCCGACTCCAGATGCGCGAGGAATCCGGAGTGCCCACCTCATCCATGTAGATCAGTTCAGTGCTGCCTTCGAGCGTCGGCGCAAGACCAAACTCAAATTTGGTATCCACCAGCATTTCACCCTGAGCGGCAAGCGCGTGCTCGATCTGCTCAAAGCCCAAGGTCAGGGCGCGGATGCACTCATCGAGCTGCGCGGCACTTTGCAGGCCAAAAGCGGCAAAGTGTCGGCGTATAGCCTCCGGCGATAACGGCGCATCATCGGTTTCGGGCACGCCCTCAAGACCCTCGATCACCCCCTTCGTCGAGGGTGTAAAGAGCAGCTGCGGTAGACGGGCGTACTGTTGCAGACCGTCCGGCAGACTCACTCCACCGACAGTTCTTTCACCGCGCGCATAAGCTCTCCAGAGGGACCCGGTGAGGTAGCGCCGGGCTATGGCCTCAATCATCAACGGCCTGGCCTGACGAACCACCCACAGCATCGGATGCGGCATCTCAAGCAGATGGTGAGCCGGCGCATCGGCGCGGCTTAAGGTATCAAACCAATGGGCGGCTATCGCATTGAGTGCCGCGCCCTTCCCCGGCACCCCCGCGAGGGATTCGCTGTGCCAGAGGCAATCGAAGGCCGACAGGCGATCCGAAATCACCATAATCGCCAGATCGCTGTCCGGCGCGATAGGGTAGCCGCGCTCCTCGATCAGTCGCCGGGAGTCCCGGGGCTCGAGAAAATACACAGAGCGGACCTTGCCGCTGTGTATCGGCCGGGCGACGCGCAGCGGCAGGTCGTCGCTGACCGTTAAAACAGATTCTGCCGGGTAGTCCATCAGCTCTTCCAGGTTGATTGAGACTGTGAGGGCGTGATCATAGATCTCTGCTCAGCTGAGCGACAGGAAAAAGCTCGCAATCGCCGCGCTCAGCAGATTCGCCATAAATCCCCCCAGCACGGCGCGCAGGCCCAGCTGCGCAATCAGGGGACGACGCTCTGGCGCGAGCGTGCCCAGACCACCGATAAGAATCGCAATCGAGGAAAAGTTGGCAAAGCCGCAGAGGGCAAATGACACGACCGCCTGGGCGTGTTCCCCGAGCTGCGCGCGATCCTCATAAAAAGAACCAAAGGCCACGAATTCATTCAGGACCAGCTTTTGCCCGATGAGATTCCCGGCGACCGCCGCCTCGTTCCAGGGCACACCCAGCAAATAGGCTATGGGACGAAAGAGCGTTCCCAGCACTAACTCCAGGGATAAGGCCTCCCAGCCAACCAGCGACCCCAGCCCTGACAGCAGACCATTAACCAGGGCGATCAGACCGACAAAAGCCAGCAGCATTGCACCGATATTGACCGCCAGAGAGAGCCCATTGGCGGCCCCGGTAGCCGCTGCGTCGAATACGTTGACACTTTTTTCGATGCTCAGATGCAGATCGTCCTCGCTCGGCGAGCGCTGTCCCTCCTCCGGCACCAGCAGTTTCGCCATCAGCAAGCCGCCGGGGGCGGCCATAAAGCTGGCGGCCAGCAGATAACGCATCTCAACGCCGAGCGCCACGTAGCCGGCCAGCACCGAGCCGGCGACCGTCGCCATCCCGCCCACCATCACCGCAAACAGCTCGGAGCGCGTCATGGCAGCGATGTAGGGTTTGATGACCAGCGGCGCTTCGGTCTGGCTGACGAAGACATTTGCCGTGGCGGACATGGATTCTGCCGGACTTGTGCCAAGGAGGGCGCGCAGCCCACCACCGAGCACCCGAATCAGCCAGCCCATCAGCCCGATGTGATAGAGGACGGCCACCAGCGACGAGAAGAAGATGACGATCGGCAGCACATGAAACGCGAACACAAATCCCACTTCGTAGCGGCCGATAGCACCGAAAACAAAGTCGATCCCCGCCTGACCATAGGCAATGACGTTAGCGACGCCAGAGGACAACCACTCCAGCACCGCGCGGCCGGCCGGCAGGTACAGGGCAAGCCCCCCAATTCCGGCCTGAAGAAGAAACGCCCCGCCCACCGTGCGCAGTGATACGGCGGATCGATTCAGGGAGAGCAGCCAGGCGGCACCGATGAGAACGGCAATAGCGAGCAGCGCAAGCAGTGCGGTGGGGTTCATCGCACTCACCGCGGCCCCTCACTGCGCAATAGTGACAGCACCGTATTGCGGACCACATCCAGAGCCACGCGATTACGCCCGCCGCGGGTAATCACCATATCCGCGTGACGCATGCTGGGACGGATGAACTCCTGATACATCGGTCGAACCGTCGCCTGATACTGACTTACTACGGATTCGAGGGTTCTGCCTCGCTCCCGGATATCACGTTGCATGCGTCGGAGTAGACAGATATCCAGCGGTGTATCCATATAGAACTTGATATCGCAGGCGTCTCGAAGCCCGGCGTGAGCCAACAACAGAATGCCCTCGACAATGATCACCGATGCGGGCTCTATGCGCAGGGTCTTCGGGCGGCGGGTGTGTAGCGCGTAATCATAGAGCGGCGACTCCACCGCCTCGCCGTGAGCGAGCGCCTGTAGATGTGTCGCAAGCAGGTCTTGCTCGATCGCATCCGGATGATCGTAGTTCTGCTGTTCCCGCTCCTTCAGCGGTAAATGGGCCTGATCGCGGTAGTAGGCGTCTTCCTTCATCAGGACCAGACCGAGGTCCGGGGCATCCCGTCGAACCTCATCACAAAGGGTCTGGGCAAACAGGCTCTTGCCCGACCCGGAGGGGCCGGCAATGGCGATGACACAGGTTGGCACGGAACGCTGACCTTAACGACGAATACCCGGAGCACGCAGTCTATCCGCTGCAGCCGCTCTCCCCAAGCCTGCCGTCTCGTCGCTGCCTCGGTTCCCCGCGGAGTTGGGACGACAGCGCGGCTCAGTTACACTGCGCCCGCATTTACCGGGAGCTATTTCCAAGCACTATGCGATATCTGACACAGCCACTCAGGGCATCAACCGTGAATCTGAACAGCAGCTTGGTGGGCACGGTAGTCGGCACCCTGCTCGGTCTCAGCGGCTTTGGCGTCCAGGCCCAGAGCGACGGGCAACAGACCGTTGCTGCGACCGCGCGCATCGAACAGATCATTGTGAGCGCGACCCGAGACCCCCAGGCAGGCCTCAATCTGGCACTGCCCTGGTCGCGCATCGATCAGGACGCACTCGCCCTGACCGGCGCGGTACACATCAATCAGCTGATGCAGCGCACGCCCGGGACCTGGGTATCACGCGGCAATGGACAGGAAAGCCTGACGGCCCTGCGCTCACCGGTGCTGACCGGCGCCGGAGGCTGCGGCGCATTTTATATGGCCTGGGACAGTATCAGTCTCCGCGCCCCGGGCTTTTGCAATATCAACCAGCTGTTTGACGTCAACAGCGAACAGGCAGGAGCGGTCGAGGTGATTCGTGGCCCCGGCACCGCCGTGTATGGCGCCAATGCAGTCCACGGCGTAATCAATACGCTGAGCGCAGATCCGCGGCAGGGCCCCCGGCAGCGCTACGCTGTGGAAGCGGGA
This sequence comes from uncultured Congregibacter sp., assembly GCA_964525195.1. Taxonomy (GTDB): domain Bacteria; phylum Pseudomonadota; class Gammaproteobacteria; order Pseudomonadales; family Halieaceae; genus Congregibacter. The sequence continues at coordinate 11,417 of CAZGGN010000035.1, read as the reverse complement.
CCCTATGACTACTATCGCGCGCGCGGTGAATTTCGCGGCGAGCGCGGCGCCCATGCGCTGGGCGTCTACATCAATGCCGCGACCGATGGCGGTTATCTGGATGATTCCGGCTTTGACCAGCAAAAGCTCACGCTGCGACACGACTACAGTGGACAGACCTGGCAGGTCACCAACGGCCTTGAGGCCAGCAACCTCAACCAGGAGACAGCGGGATACATTCAGGGCTTTGAAGCCTACAAGGATCCCGAACTGAAGCGCAGCAATCCGAACCCGGAGGCGTATCGGGACAGCTACTCACTGCGCGGCTACAGTCGCTGGGAGCGCGATCTCGGGGACAGGCAGCTCAGTATCACCCCTTACTTCCGGCGTACGGGCATGGAATTTCTACAGCACTTCGTACCCTGGCAACCCGTGGAAAAGAATGGTCACGACAGCCTCGGTTTGCGCGCCGCCCTGAGCCAGACAGACGGCAATTTAAGCTGGCAAAGCGGCCTTGACCTCGATCTGACGAAGGGCTGGCTGAGTGAAGTTCAGGACGGCGAATTCAGCCCGAACCAGCCGGCAGGCGTGCACTACGACTACGAGGTCGATGCGATATCAGCCGCCGCCTTCGCCCAGGCCAACTGGCAGTTTTCACCGCGCTGGGGCCTCGCGGCGGGCCTGCGACTGGAAAACAACAGCTACGACTACAACAACCAAACCGGCGATGGCTCAGCCTGTGCTCCCACGGCCAGCAACTGCCGGTTCTTCAGACCGGCGGACCGCGAGGACAACTTCAACAATGGCAGCGCGAACCTCGGCCTGAACTTCGCCGCCAGCGACAGCCAGATCGTTTACTTTCGCGCCGCCCATGGCTTCCGTCCCCCGCAAACGGCCGAACTCTACCGGCTCCAGTCCGGTCAGGCCGTTGCGGATCTGGACAGTGAAACGATCAGCAGCCTGGATCTGGGACTGCGCGGAAGCGTCAGCAGCCTGAGCTACGACCTGTCGCTCTTTAGCATGAACAAGCGTGACGTCATCTTTCAGAACGCGGATCGGCAGAACGTCAGTGGCGCCAAAACCAGCCATGAAGGTCTGGAATTCAGCATCTATTGGAGCGGCAGCAACGGCTGGTATGCCGGGCTGGACGGGACACTGGCCCGCCACAAGTATGCCAGTTCAGCCAATTTGCTCGGCACCCGCCTGGATATCGAGGGCAACGACATCGATACGGCCCCGCGGCAGTTTGGCAGCGCAAGACTGGGACGCGAAAGCCGCATCAACGACAACCAGGATCTTAAACTGGAACTCGAGTGGGTACACATGGGCGAGTACTACCTCGATCCGGAAAACGCCTTCGAGTACGAGGGCCACGACCTGCTCAACCTGCGCGCCGAGCTTGCCCTCAGCTCTGGCCTGAGCAGCACACTACGGATCACGAATGTGCTCAACGAAGAATACGCTGAGCGCGCCGATGTGGGGTTTGGCTCCTATCGCTACTTTGTCGGGCAGCCACGGGGACTGTTCTTGGAGATTGCCTATTCCATACCCTGATAGCGGGTATTCAAGCCATGGGCCGGATACCTACCGCTTCTCTGACCCGCTGCATCAGCGGAGCGCTGTGCGCCCGGGCGCGTTCCGCCCCCTGCAGCAGTACCGCCTCGATATGTCCGGGATCCGCGATCAGGCGTTCGTATTCATCCCGAGGTCCGCGCAGTTCCTCGTTGACACGCTCAAAGAGCTGCTTCTTCGCCTCACCCCAGGCAATACCATCAGCGAAAGCCTGACGCATTTCCTGAATAGCCGATTCATCGGCAAAGGCACACCACAACTGAAACACCGTGGAGTCATCAGGGTCCTTCGGATCCCCGGGCTCCAGCAGATTCGTCTTGATCTTGTTGATGGACTTCTTCAGGCGCTTCTCTGGATCAAAAAGCGGAATCGTATTGTTGTAGCTCTTGCTCATCTTGCGCCCATCCAGACCCTGGAGCACGGCAATATTGTCATCGACCTTCGCCTCGGGCAGCACAAACAATTCGGCGAAGTTGTGATTGAAACGCTGGGCTATGTCGCGGGCCATTTCGACGTGCTGTATCTGATCCCGCCCCACGGGAATATCCTGGGCCTGAAACATCAGGATATCCGCAGCCATCAGTACCGGATAGCTGAAGAGGCCCATGGTGATACCGAAATCCGGATCCTCGCCACTCTCTTCGTTGGCCTGCACCGCCGCCTTGTAGGCATGCGCGCGATTCATCAGCCCCTTCGCCGCGTTGCAGGTCAGGATCCAGGTCAGCTCGGGAATTTCCGGAATGTCCGACTGGCGGTAAAACAGTGATCGCTCCGTGTCGAGACCCAGCGCCAGCCAGGTGGCGGCAATCTCGAGACTCGATTGCTGGACCTGCTCGGGATCAGAACATTTGATCAGCGCGTGATAATCCGCCAAAAAAAAGAAGGATTCGTTGTCCTCATGGCCGGCTGCAGCGATTGCCGGACGAATCGCTCCCACATAATTGCCCAGATGTGGCGTTCCGGTGGTAGTAATACCCGTCAGTACACGACGTGCGCTCATCTACTAGCGTCTCCCTTAATCGATTTTTGTGTCGGCTTCAGCTGCAAGGCACGCTAGGGCGAAGCCTCAAACAGCGGCCCCGGGCGTGCGAAAAAAGCCGCAAGAATCCGCTGCAGGGACCAGGCGTCATCGCTGCCAGCCAGCTCCCGTATTGAATGCATGGCGAAGGTCGGGACGCCAATATCCAGCGTTGTCACGCCAAGCTCTCCGGCACTGATTGGTCCGATCGTGCTCCCACAGGCCATGTCAGCACGCATGACAAAGCTCTGTACCGGAAGCGACAGCTCCTTCGCAAGCACACGAAACAAGGCCGCGCCATCGCTGGAACTGGCGTAGCGCTGGCTGGCATTGACCTTGATCACCGGACCGCCATTGAGCATCGGACCGTGGCGTTTATCGTGCTTGTCCGGATAGCTCGGATGCACGCCGTGTGCATTGTCTGCAGAAATCAGCATGGACCGCTGCATCAAAAGCGGCAGCATCGCCGGCTTTTCCAACAGGCCCTGCAAAAAGTGTCGCAGCATCGGTCCCTGGGCCCCTGCGGTCGAGAGCGACCCGACTTCCTCGTGGTCATTGCAGACCAGCAGACTCCACTGGGACCCATCCGCCGCCAGGAGCGCCTCCATGCCGATGTAACAGGACAGGAGGTTATCCAGCCTTGCCGAGGCGATGAATTCGCGTCGCAGACCAAGTTGTGCCGGGGGCTGGGTATCGTAGAAGCAGAGCTCGAAGTCCAGAACCTCCTCCAACTCAATGCCATCAGCGCGCAGACGTTCTGCGAGCAGTTCACGGAGACTGAAATTCTCGTCCGTATCCAGGGCAATCACCGGCGCCATTTGTAGCTGCGCATTGACGCTGCGGCTATTGTTGGCCTCGCGGTCCAGGTGAATCGCAAGGCTGGGGACCGTGGCAATCGGGTCCCTGAAATCCACCAGCGAGGTCGCTACGCGGTTATCTTTGCTCAGATAGCTGACGCGGCCCGCAAGGGACAGGTCCCGATCGAACCAGGGATTGAGCAGCGCTCCGCCGTACACCTCAATGCCCAATTGCAGATAACCCATACTCCTCTGTTCAGGCTGAGGCTTGAGCATCAGACAGGGGCTGTCCGTATGCGCCCCGACCATGCGCAGGCCGCCGTCCAGCAGCGGTTGTCGCCCGGGACGCAGTGCAATGAGACTACCGGCCTGTCGGAAAAACACCCCGGGACCGCCAGGCGCCGGCACAGCGGCGCTCTCAAGGGGCTGAAAACCCGCCGCCGAGAGACGCCGGACCATACTCTCGACCGCGTGGAAGGGCGTGGTTGACGCCGAGAGAAACTCCAGAAGCCCGTCGTTGAAGGCCTGCTTATCCATCAACTGTGCTCCCCGTTGCTCTTGTCGTCGTGCCTGGCGATCAGGCGCGCCAACAGACTACTCGTGTCCCAGCGATGCCCGCCCATGGCCTGCACATCGCCGTAGAACCCGTCTACCATTTTAGTCACCGGCAGCTCAAGGCCCAGTCGCCTCGCCTGCTCCAGAACAATCGCAAGATCCTTGCGCATCCAGTCCACCGCGAAACCATGCTCGTACTCGCCGGCCAGCATAGTCTTGTAACGATTTTCCATCTGCCAGGACTGAGCGGCTCCCTGACTGATCACCTCGATCACGGCCGCACTGTCGAGACCGGCACGCTCAGAAAACAGCAGCGCCTCGGACAAGCCCTCGACCACCCCGGCAATACAAATCTGATTGACCATTTTTGCCAGTTGCCCGGCCCCACTGGTCCCCAATAGCCGGGCGCAGCGTGCGTAGCAGTCAAAGGCGGGCCTGGCACGCGCGAAGTCCTCAGGATCTCCACCTGCCATCACCGTGAGCACTCCCCCTTCGGCACCGGCCTGTCCACCGCTGACTGGCGCGTCAATAAAGCCCACCGAACGTTCAGCGCAGCGCAGATACAGCTCCCGGGCGAGCTCCGCCGAGGCTGTCGTGTGATCGACGATCAGCGAACCGGAATCGATACCATCGAGAACCCCCCTGCTGCCGGTCACAACCTCCCGGACATCGTCGTCATTACCCACACAGAGCGCCACGAGTTCTGCCCCGGCGGCAGCCGCGGCGGGGGTGTCTGCGATGGCCCCCTGATACTGCTGCAGCCATCGCTCGGCCTTCTGTGCACTGCGGTTATATACCGTTACCTCGTGGCCTCCTTTGGCCAGGTGGCCTGCCATAGGGAAGCCCATCACCCCAAGACCCAGAAAAGCAATTTTCATAGCAACTATCCTCGTTGACTCAGCGCCACCAGAGTACACAGAGCGCCGCACCCAGCCCGATTCGGTAGATCACAAAAGGCATCATCCCCACTCGCTCAATCAGGCGCAGGAACAGTGCAATACAGGCGTAGGCGCTGAGGCCCGCAATCAGCGTCGCAAGCACAAGAACAGGTACGGCGACCGTCACCTCACCATCCAGCAGCTCCAGCAACTTGAGCAGCGCTGCCCCCAGAATGATGGGTATCGACAGAAGAAAGGAAAATCGCGCGGCGGCCTCGCGGCTCAGCCCCAGGAGCAAGCCAGCGGTCATGGTAATCCCCGATCGCGAGGTGCCGGGAATGGGAGCAATAGCCTGCGCACACCCGATAAACAGAGCGGCGGGAACGCTCGCGACCTGAGCCTGAGCCTCGGGACAGACACGCCGATCAGCGTAGCCCAGGAGCAGCGCAAAAAGAATCGTGGTCGTGGCCAACACAGGGACTGTGCGCAGTTGGTCCATGTGCTCATTGAGGAGAAAACCCACAATCACTGCCGGCAAGGTCGCAATCGCCAGATACAGTATCTCGCGACTGGGAGCGTTCATCTGGCGCGACGCGACAGCTGACAAACCGCCCGCAGCGAGATCCCAGAGATCCTGGCGAAAATACGCAATCACCGCCAGCAATGTGCCGAAGTGCACGGCCACGTCAAAGGCCAATCCCTGATCCGGCCAGCCCAGAATGAGCGATGGCAGAAGCAGGTGAGCCGAGCTGGAAATCGGAAGAAACTCGGTGAGCCCCTGAACCAGTGCCAGTACAAGGCCCTGCCACCATTCGATCACGCGCGGCGCCCCTGCTCTGCAAGGGTCTTCCAGCCTATGCGCCGCTGCACATAGTCGGGCGCCGCCGCAGCCGGGTCCTCTGCCCCACCCGCCGCGAGCGCAGCCAGCGCCGGGGGCAGCATATCCTCGGCCTCCGGCAGTAAATCCGGCCAGCACTGCGCCGCCCCTTTGAGCGCTTCAGGCATGCTCTCCCGCAGCCGCATGCCGCTGCCGAGGGCAATAAGGGGCAGTTGGCCATCCGCCGCTGCATCCGGGAGTTCAATGGCCTCGGGCAGGGCCACAAAGGCGGGGCTGAGTGACTCTGTCCTGGCCCCGTCAAAGCTGAACCAGCGTCCGTAGACCTGACCAATCCGCGCGTCGATCGTGCTGAAGAAAAGCGCCGGCTCGCTGATGCCCTGGTGCCTTATCAGACTGTGTATCTGGGTTTCCAGACTCGAAATCCCAACGAGGGGAATGCCGAGGCTATGCGCCAGCCCCTGAGCCGCACTCACGGCAATCCGCAGACCGGTAAAGGAACCCGGACCTTTGCCGTATACAATGGCATCGAGCTGTAAATCCGACAGGCTGCGGCCGTCGAGCAATTCATCGAGAAGCACAAAAAGCTGCTGCTGGTGCTGCCGCGGCATCACGCGATGCAACGCCCTGCACCCACTGTCATCCAGTAAAGCGAGGCTGAGCGCGTCAGTGGCACTATCGATGGCTAGCAGGCGATTCAAGGAATGAAATCAACTAATGACAAGCGGTGATTATCCCACACAATCCGCGGCAAAGCAGACTGCCCCGGGAGACCGGGAAACAGACGCCACTCCACCCGACGGGATCATACTCTGCGGTGGCGCCGGACGACGCCTCGGCGGCATCGACAAGGGACTTCTCAGGGTCCGGGGCGAGGCGCTGGTATGCCGCACCGCGAAACTTCTGGAGCCCCTCTGCGACAGACTGATCCTCAGCGCCAACCGCAATCTCAGTGACTACATGGGCCTGGAGATCGGGCCGGTTGTCCAGGACCTGCGCGACGGCTTTCCCGGCCCCCTGGCCGGCATCGAAGCCGCCGCAACACAGGCGATGAGCGAACGCCTGCTGGTCCTGCCCTGCGACCTGCCCTGGCTCTCAGCTGAGGTACCCAGGGCCTTGCTGGCGGCACTGGATGGGAACCCGGAGCTGGACTACGTATTCGCAGAAACGGCGGAACAGAAACACTATCTCTGCGCCGCCCTGCACAGGCGCTGCCTCGCAAGCGTCAGCAGACAGCTCAATAAAGGCGAAAACGCCGTATGGCGCTGGTATGGACTGCAGCGGGGCCGCAGCCTGATGTTCACGGGGGCCCTCGCCGATGGATTTGACAATCTGAACAGCGAGGAAGACAGGCGAAACCTGACTGTGGAGTAAGGCCGACGCTACTCGGCCAAGGCCTGCACAATCTTCGCCCGGATAGCGGCCACGTCACCCACGCCGGCAATACGATGGTAAGCCGGCGCATTGTCGCCGGTCATGTTGCTGTAAAAGTCCACCAGTGGGCGGGTTTGTTCCTGGTATACCGACAGACGCTTACGCACCGTGTCCTCGCGATCGTCATCCCGCTGCACCAGCGCTTCACCCGTCTCGTCATCAAGTCCGGCCACCTTCGGCGGGTTGTGCTCTATGTGGTACACGCGACCGGAGCCCGGATGCACGCGCCGACCGCTCAGGCGCGCGACAATCTCCTCATCGTCCACGGCGATTTCGATCACGTGGTCGATGGTCACGCCCGCGTCCACCATGGCTTCAGCCTGGGGAATCGTGCGGGGAAAACCATCGAAGAGAAAACCATCGGCGCAGTCAGGCTCCGCAATGCGCTCCTTCACCAGGCCGATAATAATGTCATCGGAGACCAGGCCGCCGGAATCCATGATTGCCTTGGCTTTCTGCCCCAACTCCGTACCGGCCTTGACCGCCGCACGCAGCATATCTCCCGTGGATATCTGCGGGATACCAAAAGCCTCTGTAATAAACTGGGCCTGGGTGCCCTTACCCGCGCCTGGCGCACCGAGCAGTATCAATCGCATGAAAATCCTCGTTATCTGCGTTGTGAAGTCCCGAAGTGTATGGCCAGTTGCCGCACTCATTGCGCTCCGGGGCGCTCACCATACCGGGCGCCCCGGAACGACACAAGGCGCCATGAGTCGAATAATCTGTCCCCTAAGTGGACGCCTTCGCCTGCTCCCAGAGCAATTCCATGGCCGCCGAATCCAGCTCTTCGAACCGTTTTCCGCGCCGGCCTGCCTGAGCTTCCATGGCGCGGAAGCGCCGCTCAAACTTGCCGCTGGAGCGGCGCAGTGCCGATTCCGCATCGAGCCTGAGGTGCCGCGCAAGATTGACCACGGAAAAAAGCAGGTCACCGAGCTCATCCTCCATGGCGTCGGGATCGCCACGGTGCATCGCCTCGCGCAGTTCCGCGAGTTCCTCATCGAGCTTCGCGAGGACCGGCGCGGAGTTCGGCCAGTCAAAGCCGACGCGCGCTGCGCGCTTTTGCAGCTTCTGCGCCCGCGGTAACGCTGGCAAAGCCACCGGAACATCGTCGAGGGCCCCGTGCTGCGCCCGCTCCGCCCGCTCCTGAGCCTTAATCGCTTCCCAGCGATGTTTGACCCTCTCGCTATCGCTGCGCTCGTCAACAATGCCTTCAATTTCCCCGTCAGCGAAAACATGCGGGTGCCTGCGCAGGAGTTTATCCGCTAATCCGCTGACCACGGAGTCAAAGCTGAACAACGACTGCTCCTGCCCGAGCTGAGCGTAAAATACGACCTGAAACCACACGTCTCCGAGCTCGTCGGCCAGATGCGGATAATCCCCGGCTTCTATGGCCGCCGCCAGTTCGTAGCACTCTTCGAGGGTCGACGGGACAATGCTCAGAAAATCCTGCTGCAGATCCCAGGGACAGCCATGCTCCGGATCGCGCAAACGCTGCATGATGCGCAGTAGATCGGCGATATCGTACTGGTTCTTTGCCATAGGGGCTCCTCAGGTACTCAGACGCCGTGCCGAGATCACGTTTTTCAGGCGATTCAAACGCTCGAGCAGCTTACCCAGGGAACCCAGATCACTCACCTCAACCGTCAGGCGCATCGTAGCCGCATGGGCCTTACGGTTGGTCTGGGTCTGAATTGACAGTACGTTGATACGGGCATTGGCGAACATCGAGGTTACATCCCGAAGCAGCCCCTGGCGGTCGTAGGCTTCGATGGCAATATCCACCTCAAAGCGCTCATCGGGTGCAGTACCCCACTCGACATCAATCACCCGCTCCGGGTGATTTTCCCCGATCTGCAGCAGCCGCGGGCAGTCCGCACGGTGAATGCTCACCCCCCTGCCCTGGGTAATAAAGCCGGTGATATCGTCCCCAGGCAGGGGTTTACAGCATCCTGCGAGATTGGTGAGCAGGTTACCCACACCCTGCACTTGCACCGGGCTCTGGCGACGTGCTCCCGTGCCCCGGCTGACGCGCAGCTCGGGTAGGGGTTTATCGCCGATGAGCGACTCCGCCGCATTGACCACCTGCGACGCGCTGAGATCCCCGGAACCGACCGCCGCATACATATCATCCACGGTCGGCAGGCTCACCTCCGCAGCGATACGCTTGTAGTCAAGGCTGGTCAGCGCGAGACGACGAAACTCACGCTCGAGCAGCTGTCGGCCGGCGTCAATGTTTTCCTCCCGGGCCTGACTGCGAAACCAGGCCTGGACTTTTGCGCGCGCGCGCTGGGTGCGCAGAAACCCCAGGCCCGACTGGAGCCAGTCGCGACGCGGCCGGCCTTCCCGGGCGGTGAGGATTTCCACGCGATCCCCGGTCTGCAGCGTATGTGTCAGCGGCACGATCTGCCCGTTGACCTTTGCGCCGCGGCAGCGGTGGCCAACCTCCGTATGCACATGGTAGGCGAAGTCCAGAGGGGTCGCCCCGCTGGCAAGGTTGACCACATCACCCTGGGGTGTGAACACGTAAACCCTGTCCTGAGCGACCTCAAACTCAAGTCGCTCATCGAGACTGAGGGGATCCCCGCCCTCCTCATGGAGATCAAGCACCTGACGCAGCCAGCTGATCTTCTCGTCATAGGTGGAACCCGCGCCACGCTGGGAATCCGAGCCTTTATATCGCCAGTGCGCACAAACCCCGAGCTCGGCTTCTTCATGCATCTCCCGGGTCCGAATCTGCACCTCCAGAATCTTGCCCTCCGGACCGATCACCGCCGTGTGCAATGAGCGGTACCCGTTCTCCTTGGGGTTGGCAATGTAGTCATCGAATTCGTTGGGAATATTGCGCCAGAGACCATGCACCAGACCCAGGGTCGCGTAGCAGTCCTTCACTTCCTCGACGAGAATGCGCACGGCGCGAATATCGTAGACCTGGGAAAACCCGATACCCTTGCGCTGCATCTTTCGCCAGATGCTGTAAATATGTTTTGCGCGGCCACTGATTTCAAAATCGATCCCCGCCTCACCCAGTACACCGCGCAGCTGATCGCTCACGCGAGTGATAAAACGGTTCCGCTCCAGACGCTTGCCGTCCAGCAAGCGCGCAATACGCATGTAGGAATCGTTGTACAGATAACGGAAGGAGAGATCCTCCAGCTCCCATTTGAGGGCGCCGATACCCAGCCGATGCGCGAGGGGCGCGTAAACGTCGAAGACATCTCTGGCGACCACCTCCTGACGCTCCGGATCTGACTTGACCGCCCGGATCGCACAGGTTCGCTCTGCCAGTTTGATCAGGGCAACGCGCACATCGTCGACAATCGCGACCAACATTTTACGGATGTTGTCGCGCTGCGCTTCGCCCTGCCCCAGGACGACCAGGTCGCTCGGGTTACGCAGATCCGCGATTGCGGCCATGCGCAAAACACCGCGCAGCAGCGTGCCGACGGCCGTACCGAACTGCTGCTCCACACTCTCGAGGCTCAAGCGCTCTTCGCGCACCGCACGGTAGAGGAGACCGGCGATCAGACAGTCAAAGCCGACGCGCAGCTCCGCCAGAATCTGCGCCGTTTCAACCCCCGCCCATTCGCAGTTTGACTCCCGCGCCCAGTCACCGAGATCACGCCCAGGCATTGCGGCGGCGCGATGCAAGGTATCAAGTGCCTCGCGCAGACGCTGCGCATCGGCATCCGACAGGGTGGGTAGCAGTGGCAGCTGTTCAAGCCATACATCGACGTCCACACTGCCCTGGCTATCGAGATAACTCTGTTCGCGAACGCGGACCATTGCAATCAGTCCCGATCAAAAACACCGGTAGACAGGTAGCGATCGCCACGGTCACAGATAATCATCACGATCGTGGCGTTCTCGATCTCCGCCGACAGACGCAGCGCACCGGCGACCGCGCCCCCTGCGGATACGCCGCAAAAAATACCCTCTTTGCGGGCCAGGGCACGCATCGTATCCTCGGCCTCTTCCTGGCTGATATCCATAATACGGTCGACGCGGGCAGGCTCGAATATTTTCGGCAGATAGGCCTCGGGCCAGCGCCGGATGCCGGGAATGCTGGCACCTTCCGAAGGCTGCAGTCCGATAATCTGAATGTCGGGATTCTGCGTTTTCAGATAGGCGGAGACGCCCATAATTGTGCCCGTCGTGCCCATTGAACTGACAAAGTGGCTGACTTCACCGCCGGTCTGTTCCCAGATCTCGGGGCCGGTACCGCGGTAGTGCGCCAGTGGATTATCCGGGTTGGCGAACTGGTCCAGTACCACTCCATCCCCTGCGTCGCGCATCGCATGCGCCAGATCCCGGGCGCCTTCCATGCCCTCTTCGCCGCTCACCTCAATCAG
>CAZGGN010000034.1:15086-22125 GCA_964525195.1 uncultured Congregibacter sp. | reverse complement strand
CCGAGACAATAAAGGAGTCGCATCGTGCTGGAACTGGTAACGGCCGGAGGCTGGCTGATGATTATCATCATCGGCTGTTCGGTAGTGGCGATTGCCATCTGTATAGAACGCAGCTACGTCCTCAATCGGCGGCGTATTGCACCGCCACATCTGCTGGCCAGTGTCTGGAAACAATTGAAAGCCGGTGAGCTCGATGGGCCGAAGTTGCGGAATCTGCGCGAGTCATCGCCCCTGGGACGAATTCTTGCCGCGGGTCTGGCGAACGCCCACCACGGCCGCGATGTGATGAAAGAGAGTATCGAAGAGGCCGCCGGACATGTGGTGCATGAGCTCGAGCGCTACCTCAATACTCTCGGTACGATTGCCGCTATTGCGCCGCTTCTTGGGCTTCTCGGTACAGTGGTGGGGATGATCCGCGTGTTTGCGGAGATTATGGCCCAGGGCACGGGGAACGCCAGCGCGCTGGCCGGGGGTATCTCCGAGGCATTAATCACCACCGCGGCGGGGCTGTGTGTGGCGATTCCGGCGCTGGTGATGCACCGCTATTTCAGCGGCAGGATCGACGGCATTGTGGTGGAGCTCGAGCAGCAGACCATCAAGCTGGTCGACGCCCTGCATGCGCGGGATGAGGGGCGCAACAGCGCGTGAAGTTTCGCCGTCAAAGCCGCGAGGAGCTCAACGTCAATCTCACACCACTGATTGACGTGGTGTTTCTGCTCCTGATCTTTTTTATGGTCTCCACCACATTTACCCGCGAGACACAGCTATCCGTCGACCTGCCCGAGGCGACGGGGCTGATTCGCGAGGAAGTCGACAGGCAGGTCGAGATTCTTATCGACGAAGCGGGCAGCTACCGAGTCAACGGTCAGGCGCTGGTCGATACGACCATGCGCACGCTTCAGGCAGCGGTTTACAAAGTCTCTGAGGGCGATACCACGCTGCCGCTGGTGATTTCCGCAGATGCGCAGACGCCGCATGAGTCGGTTGTCCGGGCTATGGACGCTGCAGGACAGATGGGCTTCAGCCGGCTCAGCATCGCCTCTGTGCAGCCCACCCAAGCGACGCCCTGAGCGCGATGCCCGGGCGACTGACGCTGGCCATCGAGCGTGCCTGGTCCCGTCCACCGCGTGGCTTGCTGCTGCTCCTGCCCCTTGAATGGCTGTTCGCCGGGTTTACGGCATTGCGGCGCCTGGCGTTTCGTCGCGGTTGGCTCAGGAGTCATCATCCGGGAGTCCCGCTGTGGGTGGTGGGCAATCTCACCGTGGGCGGAACGGGCAAGACCCCGGTGGTTATCGCGCTGGTGTCGGCCTTGCTCGAGCGCGGTTTCAAGCCGGCGGTGATCAGCCGCGGCTACGGAGGATCGGCTCGGGGCGTGCTTCGCGTGGATCCGGATAGCGACTCCCGGGTCGTCGGGGATGAGGCGCTGCTGATAGCAAAAAGCACCTCGGTCCCGGTCGTGATTGGTAAGGACCGGCTAGGCGCGGCGCGTCTGGCTGCCAAATCGCGCCCGGACGTAATCATCAGCGATGACGGGCTTCAGCATTACCGCCTCGGGCGCGATCTCGAAATCGTGACCATGGACGCGCAGACGGGATTTGGCAACGGACATTTGCTGCCCGTCGGTCCCCTGCGGGAACGAGCGCAGCGCCTGGCGACGGTGGATTTTTTGCTGCAGCGCGATGGGCAGGACCCGCACTCGGGCACAGCCTTTGTGCCTCAGTGCTTTCGTTGTCCCGCCAGCGGAGAAACGCGGCCCCCGGATGATCCGGGCTTTGGTCCACGCATCCACGCGGTCGCTGCGATCGCGCAGCCGCAGCGATTTTTTGCCACACTTCGGGCGCTGGGTCTGGACCCGATAGAGCATCGATTTCCCGATCACCGGCCCTTTGAACTGGACGACTTTGCGACCCTTGGAGACCTGCCCATTGTGATGACCTCAAAAGATGCGGTGAAGTGCCCGGACGCTGTTTTGCAGCGAGCGTGGGTGCTCGATATGCGCCTCGATTTCCCGGAGGGTTTTGTCGATCAGCTTGTCGCGCGGGCGGGGCTCGTTCCCGGGGCCGGGCGATGAGTTTTCTGGTGGTCATTCCCGCTCGCTACGCGTCGACGCGTCTGCCGGGTAAACCCCTCTCGATGATCGCGGCTAAGCCCATGGTCCAGCACGTCTGGGAGCGCGCGCGAACATCGGCCGCGGAGCGGGTGGTGGTGGCGACTGATCACGAGATGATCGCCGCAGCCTGCGCAGACTTTGGCGCCGAGTGCCTGATGACGCGGGCCGATCACGCGAGCGGCACGGATCGCCTGGCCGAGGTGGTGGAGCAACTGGGACTTGCCGATGACCAAATCGTGGTCAACGTGCAAGGCGATGAGCCGCTGATTCCCGCCGCGGTGATCGATCAGGTAGCCAAAAACCTTGCCCGGGTGGACTCGGCGAGTATCGCGACCTTGTGTGAGCCCATAGCTGATCTTGAGACCTTGCGCGATGCCAACGCGGTCAAGGTGGTATTCGATCGCCAGGGCCTGGCGATGTATTTCAGTCGCGCAACGATCCCCTGGCCGCGTGATCATGATTGGTCCCAGGACGCGATGCCCGGCGGTGACTGGTACAGGCACCTGGGCTTGTATGCCTACCGGGCGGGATTCTTGCGCCGCTATACCGGCTGGGATTCGGCCCCGCCCGAGCGCCTCGAATCCCTGGAGCAACTGCGCGCGCTGTACGAAGGTGAACGTATTCACGTCGAGTCTGCCTGCGAGCCGGTGCCCGGAGGCATCGACACGCCGCAGGATCTGGCGAAGCTGCGCGAGCGCTTTGCCAGCGAATCGCCGGTCCGCTGAGTCCGGGGTTTGAGTGAAGCAGCTCCAAAGTTCTCGGGCCAGGCGTTAAGTAACACGCTGGGGCTCGCATCTGTGGCTGCGCGACAGTTTCCGGTCGCCAGCCCCGAGGAGGTGTTTTCCGCCATCGACTGGGCCCGGTCGGAGCGACTTCCCCTCGTTGCGCTGGGCGAGGGGAGCAACGTGGTGTTGCCGCCCAGGCTGGAGGCGGCTGTTCTTGAGGTCACTGACGATTCAGTGACCATTCTGGCTGAAGCCGATGGATGGGTGTCGCTGCGCGTGGGGGCGGGCAAAAACTGGCATGCGCTGGTCGAGGAGACTCTGGCACAGGGGCTGTACGGGCTGGAGAACCTGGCACTGATTCCCGGTCGGGTGGGCGCAGCACCGGTCCAGAATATCGGCGCCTATGGCCGCGAGGTGGCGGAGTTTGTGCTGGGGCTTCAGGGGGTGGACCTGAAGGAACGTCGACTGGTGACGCTCACGCTGCCTGACTGCCACTTTGGCTACCGGGACAGCGTGTTCAAGCACGCGTTAAAAGACCGTTTTTTGATTATGACACTCGACCTTCGGCTCTCGCGTACGGGCAATACGGACGTGAGCTATCCGGCGCTTGCGGAGCGTCTGGGCGACGGCCCTATCACATCCCAGTCGATTTTTGACGCCGTCGTGTCGCTGCGACGGGAGAAACTCCCGGACCCATCCCGGGAGCCCAACGCTGGCAGTTTTTTCAAAAATCCGGTGCTCGATGCGCAGGATATCGAACGTCTCAGGGCAGCGTATCCCGGCGCACCACTGTTTCCTCAATCTGACGGTCGCAGCAAGACCTCCGCCGCCTGGCTCATTGACCGCTGTGCTCTGCGGGGCTTTCGCCTGGGGCGGGCGCGCGTGTCCGAGCGGCATGCGCTCGTGATTACGACGGAGGCCGGGGCCACGCAGGCAGAGGTTTTGCAGCTTGCCGAGCATGTCATGTCCCGGGTGACAGAACGTTTTGGCATCCGTTTGGAAATTGAGCCCCGAGTCTATGACTGACTACGAAGACAACAGTCCGGGGGATTTCGATGCGAAGGCCTTCCTCGCGAATCTGACCACGCGCTGCGGTGTTTACCAGATGTATGACGCGGATGGTGGACTGCTGTATGTCGGGAAAGCGCGGAACCTGAAAAACCGGGTGAGCAGCTATTTTCGCAATACGGGCCTCAACGCAAAGACCGTGGCCCTGGTGATGCGGATTCGCGATATTCAGGTGACCGTTACCTCGACCGAGGCCGATGCGCTGCTCCTGGAGCAAAACCTGATCAAGGCACACAAGCCGCCCTACAACATCCTGCTGCGTGACGATAAGTCCTACCCGTATATTTTCCTGTCCAGTGAGGATCGTTTCCCCCGCCTGGCGGTTCACCGGGGGCGGAAGCGCCGCAAGGGGAAGTATTTCGGGCCGTATCCGAGTGCCGGAGCCGTGCGTCAGTCGATGCATTTCCTGCAGAAAGTGTTCAAGGTGCGACAGTGCGAAGACAGCACGTTCCGCAATCGCTCCCGTCCCTGCCTGCAGTACCAGATTGATCGCTGCACTGGTCCCTGTGTCGATCTGGTGTCAGAACAGGACTACGCCGAGCAGGTTGATAAAACCGAGCTTTTCCTGCTCGGAAAATCCCGGGAACTGCTGGTCCGCCTTGCGGATGATATGGAGAAGGCCGCGGCAGAGCTGGCCTATGAACGCGCCGCCGAGCTGCGCGACCAGATTCAGCATTTGCAGCAGGTTCAGAATACCCAGGGGATCGAGGGGAGTCAGGGGGATCTCGATGTCATTGCCGCGGCGATGGAAGGAGGGCAGTGCTGCGTACAGGTCCTGTTTGTGCGCGACGCGCGGGTCCTGGGCAGTAAGTCCTTTTATCCGCGATTGCGACTCGAAGCCTCCGAGGCCGAGGTGCTCGAAGCCTTCCTGCCGCAGTTTTATCTGCGCGGGGAGCAGCGTATACCGGGGGAACTGTTACTCAGTCATCAGCCGGACAACGCCAGTACCCTGGCAGATGTGTTTACGGACAAGGCCGGACGGCGGGTTCTGCTGCGCGACAAGGTCCGAGAGACACGGGCGCGCTGGCTGCAGCTCGCTGTCCAAACGGCTCAGACCAATCTCGCGGCGCACCTGTCCGGTAAGCAGACGGTACAGGAGCGTATGCAGGCTCTGCAGGAGGCGCTGGAGATGGAACTGCACCCGCAGCGCATCGAGTGTTTCGATATCAGTCACAGCAGCGGCGAGGCCACGGTAGCCTCCTGCGTGGTCTTCGATGCTGGCGGTGCACGCAAGTCAGACTACCGACGGTTCAATATCGATAACGTCGCGGCAGGTGACGACTACGCGGCGATGCGCCAGGCGCTCACGCGACGGTTCCGACGTTTGCGTGATGAGGAGGCCGCACTGCCGGAGATTCTCCTGATCGACGGCGGCAAGGGGCAGGTGAGTCAGGCGCTGTCGGTGCTTGAGGAACTGCAGGTGAGCTCCGTTGAGGTCGTGGGTGTGGCCAAGGGCACAACGCGCAAAGCCGGCTTCGAGACCCTGATCCTGGGCGACAGCGGCGTCGAACTGCAGTTGCCTTCAGATAATCCCGCGTTACATCTGATTCAGCAGATCCGCGATGAGGCGCACCGCTTTGCGATTACCGGACATCGCAACCGCCGCGACAAGCAACGGCGCGTATCGCTCCTCGAGTCGATTCCCGGAGTGGGGGCCAAGCGGCGGCGGGAATTACTGCGCCACTTTGGCAGCGCCGGCGCAGTGGAGAACGCAAGTATCGAAGAGCTGAGAAAGATACCGGGCATCAGTGCTAACATGGCGCGGACTATTTATGACCACCTGCACGGTGTTGCAGACTGAGACCGCAAGAGAGTCCGGGTGCCCCTTAATATTCCAAATACGCTGACACTGCTGCGGATTTTCCTCATTCCGGTCATGGTCGCAGTGTTTTATATGCCGTTTCAGGGCCATCTCCTGGCCGCTGCAGGCATCTTCGGTCTCGCCGCGATCACTGACTGGTTTGACGGATATCTGGCGCGTCGCCTCGGGCAGAGCACGCCCTTTGGAGCGTTTCTGGATCCGGTGGCCGATAAGCTCATGGTGGCCGTGGCGCTGGTTTTGCTGGTGGAGCGACATAATGACCTGCTGTTCACGCTCGCCGCGAGTGTCATCATCGGGCGCGAAATTGTCGTGTCGGCACTGCGCGAGTGGATGGCCGAACTGGGTAAGCGCACCTCCGTGGCCGTGTCGATGATTGGAAAGGTAAAAACCGCTTTTCAGATGGTGTCGATTGCGATTCTGCTTGCCGTGGACGCTCAGCGCGACGGCAGCGAAATCCTCGCCCTCGGTCTACTGCTGCTCTACATTGCGGCCGGCTTGACCCTCTGGTCCATGTGGAAGTACTTCCGCGCCGCCCAGCAGGTATTGGCGGAGACCAACGTCTGATTGGCACCAGCTGTGTCTGCCGCTTGACTCGCCACTTTCAAACCCTACAATACGCGTCCCGCCTTTGTGGCGGAGTTCCTCGCGGGAATAGCTCAGTTGGTAGAGCGCAACCTTGCCAAGGTTGAGGTCGCCGGTTCGAACCCGGTTTCCCGCTCCAAGTTTCAGGCTCGGTGGCAGAGTGGTTATGCAGCGGATTGCAAATCCGTCAACGCCGGTTCGATTCCGACCCGAGCCTCCATCTCCCGATATTCAGGCGCGCTAGTGTAGTTTGCGCGCTTGCGTACTGGTCTGTCCCGCAGACAGTGATATGGCGACCTAGCGCATGACAAAAAAAGGGCCCGAAGGCCCTTTCGCTGTTGCGTATGCGGTCGTTACATCGGTGGCATCAGAACCGCGTCGATGGCATGGATAATGCCGTTTGAGGTCATCACATCGGTGATGATGACCTGGCTGTCATTAATGAACAGATTACCGTCCGTGACGCTGACAGAAACCGTGTCACCGTTAGCCATTTCGACGTCTGACCCGTCCAGAGTGAGTGCCGTTTCCGCCGGCACGGCCTGATCGGCAATCACATGATAGAGCAGGATATTGCTCAAGGTATCGGTGTCCGCGAGGAGGTCGTTGATCGTATCTTCTCCCAGCAGCGCAAAAGCATCGTCAGTCGGAGCGAAGACGGTGAATGTGGCTGTTGTGTCGGCGAGCGTGGCATCCAGTCCGGTAGCCTGCAACGCTGCTACCAGGGTGGTG
>CAZGGN010000034.1:14414-15076 GCA_964525195.1 uncultured Congregibacter sp. | reverse complement strand
CCCGTGCGTCGTTGATGAACAGGGCGCCACCGCGAATATCGATGGTTACACTGTCGCCGTTGGCCATTTCGACCATCTCACCCAGTAATGCGGTAGCGGTAATCGAATCAACCGCCGAGCCGCTGATCACATGGTAGAGCAGGATATCGGTCAGCGTGTCGATGTCCGCCAGCAGTGCATCGATGGTTTCCTGACCCAGCGCGGCGAAGGCTGCATCGGTCGGGGCAAAGACCGTGAACGTCGCGTCCGGGTCTGCCAGGACGCTGTCCAGGCCCGTGGCCTGTACCGCGGCGACCAGCGTCGTAAAGTCCGGAGAGGCGGCAGCGATCTCCACAATGTTTCCTGTGGCCTCTGCATCTGCCGGTGGGCTCAGTACCGTGTCGATCGCATGGATGATGCCGTTCGAGGCTTCGACATCAGTCACAATCACTTCTGACTCATTGATAAACAGCGCCCCATCCCGAATGGTCAGCGCGACAATGTCGCCGTTTGCCATTTCGACGGTGCTGCCCGCCAGTGACAAGGCGGTCTCTGCATCAACGGCCTGCCCGGAAATCACGTGATAGAGCAGGATGTTACTCAGCGTATCGGTGTCTGCCAGCAGCGCGTCAATAGTCTCCTGTCCCAGCCCGTCAATGTCCATTGCTTTGCGGCTCACAAAG
>CAZGGN010000034.1:13783-14404 GCA_964525195.1 uncultured Congregibacter sp. | reverse complement strand
CGTCTCCTGTCCCAGCTCTGCGAAGGCGTCGTCCGTTGGCGCAAAGACCGTGAAGGTCTGGGTCTCGTCGGCCAGTGTCTGATCCAGACCGGTTGCCTCGAGAGCCGCGACGAGCGTCGTAAAGTCGCCGGCTTCCACCGCAACCTCAACGATGCTTCCCGGGCCCGCAGGCGCCGGGGCGGGCTCAGGCTGCGGCGGGACGTTCAGGTTATTGCCGTCGTCACAGGCGGACATCATCAGCGTGACAAACAACAGGGATGCGATTCGCAGCAAAACGCGACCAGGATTTAAGAGTGCAGTCATTGAAAGTCTCCGGTATGTCCAAAGAAACAGGATCATGAGCACTTACGCAGTGAAACTGACTTCGGGACTCCTGCATTGCATCGGCTGCGGCACGACTTTTTAGACAAAATCTGAACAGCGGCCGGTCTGCTAACCGGGGTGAAATTTCTGCCCGTGACCCTGCCCTCGCCGCGGGCGTGTCTCGCTCAAAGGCCGTATCATTCGAACTTTGATAGGCGAATCTGATCGGTACGCTATGCACACTCAGGATTACGAGGTTCTCAACGCGGCGCTCGATGCGCTTGTGGCGGAGCGCCCCTGCTGGCTGGCAACGGTGAC
>CAZGGN010000034.1:12783-13773 GCA_964525195.1 uncultured Congregibacter sp. | reverse complement strand
GGTACACGGCTCCTCGCCGCGCCCGGCGGGATCGCTGGCGCTTTTTCTGCCGCCACACTCTCAGGTTGGCTCGCTGTCTGGCGGCTGCATTGAGGAAGAACTGCTCGCGGCAATTAGCGCCGGCGAGTTCTCCCAAGCGCTGCCCCAGAAGCTGAATTACGGCGTTTCGGCCGAGGAAAATGCCCGGCTGGGGCTGCCCTGCGGCGGACATCTGACGGTGTTGCTACAACGGCTTTCACGTGAGCGGGATTTGGCCTGGCTGCGGCAGGTAAACGAGGCACTCACGGCCCGACGCGGCCTGCGCCGACGCGTGGACCTGGAAAGGGGGATCACTGAGGTTAGCCACACAGAACGTTTTGAGCCGCTGGAATCGGCCGCCGGGTATCTGGAGCAGAGCTTCGGTCCCCGCCAGCGAATGCTGCTGATCGGGGCGGGGCAGCTCGCGGCGAGTGTGGCTGAGCTGGCTCTGGGGCTCGACTACGATGTGCTGGTGTGCGACCCGCGCGAGGACGCACGAGAGGATTGGCGGGGGCCGCAGGTACCGCTACTGGCTGAGATGCCGGACGATGCGGTGCGGGCCTACGCTGACGACTCGCAGTCTGTGGTGATTACGCTGACCCACGATCCGCGTATCGATGATATGGCGCTCATGGAAGCCCTGGAATCCCGGGCCTGGTACATCGGAGCGCTGGGCTCCGTGCGCACCACCGATCAGCGAAGGGAGCGGCTGCGAGCCCTGGGAATACCCGAGGCAGCGATCAATCGCCTGCATGCCCCGGTCGGACTGGATATCGGCAGCAAAACGCCGCCGGAAATCGCCGTATCGATCCTTGCCGAGCTCACGCAGTTACGCCGACGCGGATAGTTTGATGACCTCGTAGGCATCCAGGGCGGCCTGGCGGGCTTCTCGATGATCCACGATGGGCTGCGGGTAATCCGCGCCCAGCTTCACGCCGGCGCTCTGGAGTACCTCGGCAGGGGCCTCCCAGG
>CAZGGN010000034.1:3276-12773 GCA_964525195.1 uncultured Congregibacter sp. | reverse complement strand
CAAGCCGGGGATCGCGGCCAGCCGCGTCTTGATGTCCTCGGCCAGGCGCACGAGCACCTCGGAGTCCTGTCCCACGACCTGGAAGGCCACGCGCTTGCCGCGGTCCTGTCGCCAGCGCTGCCGGCTGCCCTGTACCTCCAGCTTCACGCCGGCGATCTCAAGTACCTCGGCAGGGGCCTCCCAGGGTTTGTGCAGGTACTTGTTGGGGAGTTCGGCCAGCTCCGGCACCCAGCGCCGCACGTAGTGCCCCTGCTTATCGAATTTTTCCCCCTGGGTGACCGGGTTGAATATGCGGAAGTAGGGCGCTGCATCGGCACCGCTTCCCGCAACCCACTGCCAGCTGCAGCCGTTGCTGGCCAGGTCTGCGTCCACGAGCGTGTCCCAGAACCAATCCTCCCCCTCACGCCAGTGCTGGAGAAGGTGCTTGCAGAGAAACGAAGCTACGACCATCCGTACGCGGTTGTGCATAAAGCCCGTGGCCCAGAGTTCGCGCATACCGGCATCGACGATTGGATACCCGGTGTTGCCGCGCTGCCAGCGCTGCAGCGCCGCCTCATCGGGCTGCCAGGGGAACCCGGAAAAGTTCTCTTTGAAAGACTGGCTCGGGATGGTCGGAAAAAAATGCAGCAGATGGTAAGAAAACTCGCGCCAGCCAAGCTCCGCCTGAAATTTCGCGATGGCCGTAGCAAGCTTAGGATCGCCTGCCTTTAGCTGCTCACAGCTGGCCCATATCTGCCGGGGTGACAGCTCACCGTGGTGCAAATGAGGAGAGAGGCGGGACGTGGCCTCTATCCCGGGAAGGTCTCGTTGCTCCGCGTAATCCTCGACCGCGCCCTCGAGAAACACCGCCAGGCGTTTTGCGGCGCCGCTCTCACCGGGTTCCCACAAGGCCGGCCATTCGCGTGCCCAGTTGGGGCGACGCGGGAGCAGTTCCCAGTCATCAAGTGCTTCGCTCTCGCGATACTCGGCCCAGGTGACCGCGGGCGTCGTCTGGGGAGCCGTGACGGCGGCTCGCTGGCAGGCACGCCAGAAGGGTGTAAACACTTTAAAGGGCGCGTCGCTCTGGGTGAGGATTGTGCCGGGCTCGTGCAGCAGGCTGCCGGGATAACGCTTGAGCTCCATGCCCTGTTCCTGGAGCTCATCGTGCAGCTGAGCCTCCTGGGCGGCGGCCCAGGGTTCATAGCGGCGACTGCAGTAGACCTTGCGCGCTCCGGAAGCTTCGCAGATATCCCGCAGCACGCGGCCGGTTTCGCCGCGACGCAGCAGAAGCTGTCCTCCCTTATCTGCGATATCCAGCCCCAGCGCCTGCAAACTATGGTGTAACCACCAACGGCTTGCGGCCCCTGGTGCCCACTCACCGGCGGCGCTGTCATCGAGAATATACAGCGGCACTATCTCGTAGCCTTCGCGGCAGGCAGCCTGCAGGGAGGGTAAATCGGTCAGACGCAGATCCTGCCGGAACCACAAAATCAGGGTATCGCTCATCATTCAGCCTTTATCTGCGAGCCGGGCGAGGCCGCGCAACTTCACTCTTTCCATAATAATGGCAAGAGCCGTGTCCGCATCGATAGCCCATTTTGCGCCGAGTTTATCAGCGCGTGTAAGCCCGGGATTAATCAGAAAGATCGGCTTGCCGCTGGCCTCTGCCCAGCGACAAAAGCGGTAACCCGAGTAGACCTGCAGAGAGCTGCCTATCACCAGCAAGCTGTTGGCCCGCTGGAGCGCGAGCTGGCTGTCGACGACACGTTGCTTCGGGATACTACCGCCAAAGAACACCACATCGGGCATCAGGGTCCCGCCGCATTGATCACAGCCGGGTACCTTCACCCGGTCAACGATGTCATCGGCAAGGTCGGCGTCGCCGTCCGGCCGCGCCGCTACGGTTTCGTGCTGAAGATTTGGGTTCATGCGTTGCAGGACTGCCTGCAGCTGGTCCCGGCAGCTCCTTGCGCCGCAGTCCAGACAGCAGACCTGATCGAGGCGCCCGTGCAGGTCGGTCACCGCCTGACTCCCGGCGCGCTGGTGCAAGCGGTCGACATTCTGCGTGACGATGCCGCTGATCGAGCCCAGGCTCTCGAGCTGGACCAGAAGGCGATGCGCCGCTGCAGGGCGTGCATCCCTGACCGCTGGCCAGCCCAGCAGGGAGCGCCCCCAGTAGCGCTGCCGCTGCCTCGGATCCTTGAGGAATTCCTGATGGGTGATCGGCTCACTGCGCAGCCAGCTGCCGGCCCGATCCCGGTAGGTGGGAATGCCGCTACCGGCACTGATGCCCGCGCCGGTCAGAACCAGCGCGGGAAATGCCTCAAGCAGCGAGTCCGCAAAGTCACCGGCGCTGCCAACCTGGGTTAAGTCGTTCATGCGCGCACTATACTTCGGGATGCGGGCGAGGATGCCGCTTGTCCAACTTCTGATCCAAACCAGGCTGTGCCCGGTACCAAGGCCATCGACCAGAGAGACGCCCCATGAATATATTGATAACCGGTGGCACAGGTTTTATCGGTGAGGCCCTGTTACCCGCCCTGAGAGCGGAAGGTCACGAGCTCGTTGTGCTCAGTCGCAGTGCACAGCAAGCTTCGCCAGACCGGGTTCCTGCCGGTGGGCCTGCGGCAGACGGCGGCCTTCGCTACGTCGCGACCCTCTCTGCTATCAATGACAAAATCGATGCGGTGATCAATCTCGCAGGCGCTTCTATCGCCGGTAAGCGCTGGACCGAAGCCTACAAGCAGGAAATCGTCGACAGCCGACTTTCGCTGACCCGGGCTCTGGGCGAGTACTTCTCCGAGGCCGGCTACGCGCCCCGGGTCTGGCTCAACGCCAGCGCGATCGGTTACTACGGTGCCCATGGTGATGAGGAGCTCAGCGAACAGTCGGAGTCAGGCAAGGGCTTTTCGGCGCAGCTGTGTATTGACTGGGAAGCGGCGGCAAGAAAGGCCGCAGGCAGTGCCCGCCTGTGCCTTATGCGACTCGGCGTCGTTCTGGACCGCAACGGCGGTGCCTATGCCCAAATGGCGCAGCCCTTCCGCCTCGGTGTCGCCAACTGGGTCGGCGATGGACAGCAGTGGTTGAGCTGGATTCATCGCCAGGATGTAATCGCCGCCATAGGCTTTCTCCTCGACAATGAGGAGCGATGCGTGCTGTGCATCGAACGCTGATCGCCTTGCCCATGCCCGCAGCGCTTATGCGACTCCTGGTCGGGGAGATGGCCGACGAGCTACTGATTAGCGGCCAACGCGTACTCCCGGACCGACTAATGGAAGCTGGCTTTACGTTCAGGTATCCAGCCATTGAGCAGGCTCTTGAGGCGATCGAAGAGCGCTAGATCCGACGCGCAGGGGCCGTAACTCAACCCGCGGGAGGCTGCTGCGTGATAGTAGCGGGCCTCTTTACTCTCACGCGGATACTTCGCGGCTCTGCCGGGGGCTGCTCTTCGTTTTTAGTCGCCCGCGGCACTCATATAATCCGAGAATGCTGCGCGAATACGGTCATTCTGACTGAGTTTGCTCAGCGCTGAGCGCTCCAGTTGGCGGACCCATTCCCGACTCACGGACATTTTGTCGGCAATTTCCGCCCGGGAGAGGGGCGGTCCGTTGTGCAGTCCCCAGCGCGCGACGACGACTTCCCGCTCGGCGCGCTCAAGGCCTTCCATTTCCGCCAGCAGGCGCTCGTGCAGTGATTCGGTTTCGGCTTCCGCCTCGGATGGCGCGAAGGGGCCGCCGGACATCGTGTCGAGCATGGTGCCATCGTCATCGTCAAATTGCGGCGCATCCAGAGATACGCCGAGATTGCGCAGCTGCAGAAGGTCCCGGGTCTTTTCCAGAGACATGCCTGCCGCCGCTGCCAGCGCGGCGTCGGTGAGCTCCACGCCGCTGCGCTGCTGCTCGGTCATGCGTAGACGATAGAGCTTACTGACCTGCTCCTGAACGTGAGTAGGGTAGCGGATCAGTCCCCCGGTATCGCCCACGTGCCGCCGGATCGCCTGGGTAATCCAGTTAAAACAGTAGGTGCTGAAGCGAAAACCCTTACTGTGATCGTATTTCTCTGCGGCGCGAATCAGCCCCAGGGTACCTTCCTGGATCAGATCGAGATAATTCACTCCCTTGCCCCGATAGCGGCCCGCAATGGAGTACACGAGCCGCAGGTTGTGCATGGTGAGCGTGTCGCGCGCGTCAGAGTAGCGCTCCATCTGCTCCACCAGTGCATCGCGCGTCTCCGCCCGAAGCGCTGGTGCGGGTCGCTTGTCGACCCGGGACCAGTACTCGGACCACTGCAGGAGCGCGTCGGCTACGCTGTCCTGCAGTTTGACGTTGGCTTTGCGCAGAATTACAACGGCCAGCCCGACAGTGAGGCTGGCGGGTAATTCCAGATCTTTCACCCGTTGATTCAGCAGGCGCTCGCTGCGGTCTTTGTGCAGTGCCGTGTGCAATGATTCCATGCGGTCCGCCTGCTTGCCGTCTGCCATGTAGCTGGCCACCTCACGGCGCAGAATGAAATGATGATCGCGGTTGCTGAAGTAGGCGATGTCCAGGGGTGTTAAGGCCGTGTTGCCTGACCACTCGCCCAGATAGTGCCGTGCCGCCGGATCGCTGACGATCAGGCGCTGCATGGCATCGACAGCAGACCATTTACCGCTGTCGATCTCTTTTTCCTGCTCACTGGTCAATAGCGGATAGCGCCGCGCCTCCGAGAACAGCCGTTCAAGGTCCTTGTCTTCTGTTTCTACAGCGAGAGATTCCATGTCAGATTCCCTTTGCATCGTTGTCTAGGTATACGGCCGTTTGTCGCGATTTGCCTCTCTGAATTGCACGCTTGTTCTAGTATCTACTGGACAAAACCTATACACAGGCCTAGTATGCCGCGATCCAGTACAGGTTTTGTCGCGTATCCTGTACAACCTCATCACCGGAGCTTTCCATGAATGCAGCCTTGTTTGAACCTCGTCCCCTTTATGGTATTGGTACGGTCGCACGGCTGACCGGGCTCAAACCCGATACGCTGAGAGTCTGGGAGCGACGCTATGGTCTCGGTGCCAGTCACAAATCCCCGACTGGACGTCGCCAGTACACACAATCGGACCTTGAGCATCTGCAGCTGATCGCCGCACTTGTAAGCGACGGTGCCCGCATCGGCGAAATAGCCGGATCGGAGGGTAAGACGCTGGAGATGCTGTTAAAGCAGCGCGGCGTTCGCAAGCGCGATAAAGGTAGCAAGGTGAGGCCCAAGGCAATTTTCGTGGGCGTGTCCCTGTGTGAGTGGCTGGACAAACATCAAGGCTGCATTAGCAATGTCGATGCCCGCCTGGCGCGAGCCAACCTCGCTGATATCAGTGAAGATACCTTTGACCCGCTGGATGCGAGCGACGTACTTGTCGTCGAATGTGCGTCGCTGGGTAGTGTCAGCGTCGCAAAACTGAAGCAGATGCAGGATGCACAGATTGCCCGGCGGATTATCGTGGCCTATCAGTTTGGCAACGCCCACTGGCTGGAGGAACTTGAGGCCAGCGGCATCGTGCTGATGGAGTTTCCACCCGATGCAGGCAAGCTGGCCTTCGAGATTGCCCGGGGCATTGCGGAAATAGAAGTCATGGCGGGAGAGGGCAATCTTGGCGACATCGTGGCGGCAAAACCGCGACAATTCGGAGCCTCTGAACTGGCCGCCGCAGCGCGTCTCAAAAGCACCCTGGACTGCGAGTGTCCCCGGCATATCTCGGAGCTGATCACTGCCCTGGCGAACTTTGAGGAATACTCGGCTTCCTGTTCCGTGGACAACTGGCATGATGCTGCAGTGCACTCCTGCATTTATGCGTATACGGGCCAGGCGCGCCATCTGATGGAGAAGGCGCTGCAGTCAGTCCTGGAAGAACGCGGCGAGGAGTTTCGTATGGAACTGGCGCGGGAGCGGTCGGCAAAAGTGGGCGTGAGCAATGCAGCCTGAAGCTCCGCGCCTGCCGTGCCGAGGCTGCACCGCCGATTGTCCGAACTATGCCCACTGTGACGGCAAGCCCTGGCGGCTTGTCGGTCAGCTCCCGGGGTCGCCCGTGCTCTCGGACCTCAGCGTGTCCGGAAGCAGCGAGAGAAATGTCGGCGAATCCTTGGCGCTGTAGGCCCAGAGGATCACCGGTGCCAGTGGGGGAACCATCAGGGTCGAAAACTGGTACGCGAGCGCAATGACATCGGCGGGTGGCACCCGCCCATTCTCCATAAACAGCGCTCCCAGACTGAGCATCATGTCTTTCAAGACGGTGCTCACCAGTCCGATAGCCAGAAGCAACCACAGTAGCAGAAGGCTCCAGGCGAAGCGGTCCCAGCCACTGCGCATCGGCGTTGCAAAGTGCAGCGCGGCAAAGAAAGGAATCGAGTAAGAGAGTGTTCGGGTATTAATCGGAAATCCGAGCTGGTTCCCGGCTACCGCTGCTGACATCAGTTCGCCGCCGTTTTCTCCGTAGCGGGATATCACCAGCATCTCGGTTCCATTCAGTGCGACGCTGGCAACCGAGTCACCCAGCCAGACACTCAACAGGGGATCAGCCAGCATCACCGCCGGCGCCGCGATAAATGCGCCCAGGAAGTACCAGATGAGAAAGCAGGCGGGCAGCAATGCGAGGACAGCCAGCACAAACCGAAGGAGGGGGCGCCCTTCCAGCCAGAGGATCACAGGACAGGATCGCGCCCGGAGGACAGGTAACGCAGATAGAGCACAAACACGACCAGAACATCGAGCATGATGAGCACCGGCCAGAGGTAGAGGTGGGTCCAGGTGAACAGCTCAAGGTTCCACTGGCCGAGATAGAACAGGCTGATAATCCGCGCGATATTCATGACCTGAATCGCGAGAAACCCCAGCGCGATAGCGAGCAGTTTGTGACGCCAGTCTGCCGGAAACGCGAGAATGCCTGCGATCAGCACGATGGCGGCCTCAACACCATTACAGCCGGCTTCGATGGATACCGCAAAGCCGTTCTGCGAGTGACTGATAACACGGCCATAGGCGCGCACATGCTCATCAAAGGGGATCATGATGGCCGCGCTCACATCCGCAAGCCAGCCGGTAAACGGTTGAATCACCGCAGCCTGAACCGGATCGAGCAATTCGAGGGTAAACAGTCCGATCAGGAGGGTGGTAAAAACAAGTACAAAACGGCGCATGACGCGCAATAGCCTCCGGATGAAGGAAGTTAGTCTAGCCTATCGACTGCAGGAAAATCACCAGGATGATGGCCGGGCAGACCAGTCGCAGATGCCAGGGCCAGATTTTCCAGAACAGACTTCCGGCGATATCCGGGGCACCCTTTTTCAGTTCCGCCAGGAGAGAATCCCGGTGCCATATCCAGCCCACGTAAATGCAGAATACAAAGCCCAGCAGCGGCTGGCTGTAGCGCGTGGTGACGTTAATCACCAGGCCGAACAGGGTCGAGAAATTCATCAAAATGATGAGGCTGACGACGCCAATCGCGGCACCGATCACAACCACTGCCCGATGGCGTGAGATACCGTGGTTTTCGATCGTATAGGCGACGGGAACCTCAAGCATGGAGATGGAGGAGGTGAGCGCCGCAATGCTCATCAGAAAGAAAAAGGTAAAAGAGACGACGCCGCCGGCTATCCCCATCGTGCTGAAGAGTTCCGGCAACACAGTAAAAATCAAGGTATCTTCGGACAGCAGTGAGCCGTCGGCAGCGAAAATCTCTACACCGTTATTCAGGGCTACATACATCGCCGGAAGCACGAGAAAACCGGCGAGCACGGCAATGCCGATATCCACGGCGGTCACCAGTCCACCCGCGAGGGGCAGATTTTCCTTGTCGCTAATATAAGAGCCGTAGATCAGCATCGTTCCTACACCGAGCGACAGTGAGAAAAATGCCGAGCCCAGCGCGCGAATGATGAGGTCGGGTGACAGTGCGGATTCGAAATCAGGCATCAAATAGACCCGCAGGCCCTCAGCGGCGCCGTCAAGCGTCAGCACATAGGCTACCAGCGCAACAAGGGTCACCAGAAGCATCGGCATGAGTCGGCTTGACCAGCGCTCGATCCCTTCTCGAACACCAGCGGAAATAATCGCGATGGTCAGTCCCATGAAGATGGCCATGAACAGCAGGTTGCGAGGCAGTCCGAAGGCAATCAGCCACTGTGCGAGTGCATCGGCACGAACAATCGATGCGAGCGATGCAAGGCAGTGAGCAAACATCCACCCGGCAACAATTGCATAAAAGCTCAGTATCAGGCTGGCAACGATGAAGCCGACGATGCCCGCGCCGGCGCCTATGCGCTTGAGAGCGGGGTTGTCACTTGTGCCGGACAGGGCTTTTACTGCGTTGGCGTGCGCATGGCGCCCGAGGATAATTTCGGCCATCAATGCAGGGTAGGCGAGGACGAAGGCGAGCATCAGATAAACAATCAGAAACGCCGCCCCGCCGTTACTGGCGGCCTGTGTCGGGAAACCCCAGATGTTACCCAGACCGACCGCGCTCCCGGCGGCGGCCATAATGAATCCAAAGCGCGAAGAAAATTCGCCGCGTGCCTGCGCCATTGATGCTGAGGTCCCCTGCTGTGTGGCGGCGAGTGTAGCATGCCGACCCGGAGCTGAAAGCTCACATAGCCGACGGGTCACAGGGACGATAGTCCCCGTCATCAACGCCGATGCCAAACAATTTGAGGGTCAGGCTGGGCAGCAGTAAGAGTGCCTGGGCCGACAGGTCAGCGGTTGCCTGCAGTTCGGATACGCTGACCTTTGGATCATCAAGAGCGCCTCTGACGCGCACTGCGCTGGGGAACTGAAAGGCGCGAGTCTTGGAGCGGGGTTCTATGCGCAGGTCCAGACTGTTTTGGGGTAGATCGACCGTTGCTTTGCCCGTTGCGAGCATGCGCGATGTTTCGATGTAGATACTGTCACTGCGCGCTATGCCCTGGTCAATATCGAACTGTGCCATGGTGCAGTCAAAGGTTGTGGTTTTCTCACTCGCGCCCTTAACCACCCAGGCCAGAATATTGCTCATCAGCAGGTCATAGGCGGCACCGCTGACCGTCACCCCGGTGAGGGCGGTAGCCACGCGTCCCTTGAGCTGCGCGCGCCAGTCGTCGGGTCTGGCGCCTCGTGTAGACAGACCCCCGCGCAGGCTCAGCGCGCCCTGCACATCCTGTTGCAGTCCCAGATCCCGCGTGAGCGCGCCCAGAGGGACGCGAAAACCCTGCCCGGCGAGGCTGATCGCTGCGGGCTCTGTGTTGAGGTCCAACAAACCTCTGAGCGTCAGTTCGCCGCCCGCGTAGCGCGTATCGAGCTGGCGCAGCAACAGATGGCCGCGGTCCACATCCAGCTCCAGGCTGAAGTTTTCCAGTCGGCTCAGAGGACCGGTGAGCGTGTCACCGCGAAAGGTAAGATGAAGCGGGTATTCCGGGAGATGCTGGCGCAGGTTGCTCAGATCGATGGATCGGTCTGTGCCTTGATCATTGGCGCGCCCGGGAGCCGGGGCAAAATCGTCGATATGCAATTCGTGGCTGTAG
>CAZGGN010000034.1:0-3266 GCA_964525195.1 uncultured Congregibacter sp. | reverse complement strand
ATATCCGCGGCGAGTTTTTCAATTTCGCCGCTCGCCAGGTCGGCGCTGACTACGCCCTGGAGCAGACTGGTTCCGATATCAAAATCGCTGATCAATGTCGCCCAGGCCGGGCGAAGGCGCAACTGCCCCTGTAGGCGCCGGGGGTAGTTCGGAGCCGCAATAACCCTGCGCCATGCCGCAGGGCTGCCATTGCGGATTTCGAAGGCAAGGTCCGCCTCATTTTTATCCTCGAGGAGGACCGCAGTCCCGGTGACGGCAAGGGTCAGTTCGTCGACCGGCTCCAGTTGGAGGTCCAGGTCGCGCAGCAAAATCGCATCGGCGGCCCGCTGAACACGTGCAGCACCACTGATGCGCTGCAATGGCAGGTCCGTTGACAGGCCTGCGCTGGTCAGCGCGAGCGGGATTGACAGCTGTTTCAGCTCCAGTTGAAGGCCCAATCCCCGCAGCTGCTGTACATCAGCTATTGCGCCTTCTGCGCTGAGTGAACCTGCGCTCGACCGCTCCTCTAGATTCAGCTTGAGCCTGGGCGCTGACAAAAGGCCCTGGCGCCAGAGCAGGTCTGCCTCACCGTTCAGATCGTAGTCAGTCTGCTGAATCTGCAGCTGGCTGACAATGATGCGCAAATTGTCGCTGCTGCCCTCAATTGAGCCTTGCAGGCTTGCGCTGGCGCTGGTGACATCCGGAGGATCGAGCGCAAGGGCTGAGAGAAAGGCCTTTGCATCGCTCGTCGTGACTAAAAAGTTGGCATGAATGTCCTGTTCCGGCGCCAGGGTTTGAATGGCAGCCAGATCAATCGCCTGATTCTCGCTGCTCAGCTCAAGGCGCGTATCTCCGGTGCCAAAAAACACGAGAGCAGCCCGGGTCACCAGGGGGTCTTCCAGAGTGCCCCGGACCTGAAGCTGCAGTTCGCTGCGATCGAGTGCCGCTGCCAGTTCGCCCGGGACATCGATAATAGCGTCCAGTCGTTGAGCGTCTCCCACGGCCTCCAGATTCAGGACGACCGGGCCCTCCTCGCGCCGGGTCACCGTGCCGCTCGTATGCAGCGTGTAGCTGTCTGCGGTGCTCAGCGTCAGGTCTTTTACGGAGAGCGTATAGCTGTGCAGATCACCCTGAAGTTCCCCGTCGATGCCCATGTTCCCGCTGAATGCATAGGCGTTCTCATCGAAGGCCTGCAGAAAGTCACTGATACGTTGATACTGCCCCTTGAGGGAAAAGACGAAACTTAAATCCGGGCCTGCGGCGTTTACGGTACCGGAGAGTTGCAGCTCTGAATCCTCGTCCCGGCCATAGACCGCGCCGTGCAGATCGAGCTGGTGTGAGTTGTCCCCGGCTTCCCGCCAATCGGCCCGTGTTTCCAGAACCACCGGTCGACCCGCGACGTTCGCCTCGGCGATGGCTTCGATACGGCCCTCGTTGTTCCGGTACGCCTGCAGGTTGAGCAATGGGAATATGGAAATGTTGTCATCGCGGGAAATCAGGTGAAGTGAATCAATGTTCATGCGCATCGGCAGCCTCGCCAGGGGCGACAGCAGCGCTTCCAGGTCTATTGCCTCGGCACTATTACTGTTGTCGAGGTAATAGGTGATGTTGCGCGCCTGGAACAGGCCCTGAGTGATATGTCCCGTAACAAGCTCGACGGCGGACATTGTCAACGCGGCATTCTGTATGGCGACCAGCGGCGGTCCGGCAGATTGGGCGTAGCGCAGGAGCGCGAGTTGCGCCGTAAACTCGAGCGGCCACCATGACAGTTCAGGCTCGACCAACACCAGCGTATAGGGTGTAAAGCGATCGGTCGCAGCGACGAGGGCGTCGAGCGCGCGCCGGGGAGACGAGGCGAAAAAGCTGGCGGCCAGAACAAGTGACGCAAGTGACAGCGTGAAGACCACGAGAGTCAGCCGTGTCAGGCGAGCGATAGTAGTGACCGAGCGTTGCACCTGAACAGTTTAGCATCGAGGCACACAATCCAGCGCCAGAGAAGTGGATTTGCTGGGCCAAACGCATGCTAAAATCAACAACCCCGCGATCCGAAGCCCGGGTGGTGAAATTGGTAGACACAGGAGACTTAAAATCTCCCGACTATTGCAGTCGTGCCGGTTCGATTCCGGCCTCGGGCACCATAACTGACGTATTTTCCGTAGTTAATTTCCGGTCGGATTACCCTGGACAACCGCGCGTCGCTGCGAGTCCTGTGTTGCCTGCTGGGCATTCGCTCGTATGGCGTCCCATTCGGATTGTTTGTAGCAAACGCGCTGTGCGACCCGCGTGCCGGTAACAATAATCCGTTCGCATACGCGGGGATCAACGGCAGGCACAGCGGATTGGGCGACCTCGGTGGTAACGGCGTTGTCCGGTAGACTCGCTGACGCGGACCCGGCAGCTCCCGTAGAGGAACACCCTGAAAGGAAAGCGACGCAGGCGCAACAGCTCGCGCCAAGCAATAATGATAATCTCATTCTAAAGGCCTGCCATAGCTGCATACAGGGTGAGCTTAGCAAAGCGCTTAGCCGCTTAACAGGCAGGTGCGCATGGCGGAGAGAACAACGGGCGTCAGCAGCGACGCCCGTTCCGTGGATCACTTATGCGCCGGGCAGGATGACCGAATCGATAACATGAATAACGCCGTTTGATGCTTCGATGTCGGTCATGGTGACCTTAGCGCCGTCTATGGTGACACCCGCATCGCTCGCGGCAATGCTGACAGAATCGCCCTGAACGGTCTTGGCGGCGTTGATGCCGACTACCTGCGCAGCCATCACTTTGCCGGGCACGACGTGGTAAGTCAGTATCGCGACAAGCTGATCCTTGTTCTCCGGCTGCAGGAGGCTCTCAACGGTGCCAGCGGGCAGCTTCGCGAATGCGGCATTCGTGGGTGCAAACACGGTAAAGGGACCGTCGCCGGACAGCACGTCCACGAGTCCCGCTGCTTTCACCGCGGCAACCAGCGTTGAAAAGTCGGCATTAGCTGCAGCGACTTCAACAATAGTCTCTGTGGCCATTTCGCTATGACCGCCTTCGTGGTGGGCTGCCTGAGCAAAGACAGAGGCGAGGAGAAAACACGCCGCAAGATTCAGTTTCTGTAGCAGTTTCATTAACAATTCCTTTCCGGTTATCCGGAGGCGAATAAATTGAGACGACCTTGGTCGCCGCGAACACCCCCCGAATCCTTTTCATTCAGGGCGCCTAGGGTTTACGCCTCCGAGATGCGAGCTGTGCGCCGCTGTACAGTCTTTGTCGAGGCAAACGGAACATAAACAGCCATCAAAGGT
>CAZGGN010000033.1:14071-22331 GCA_964525195.1 uncultured Congregibacter sp. | reverse complement strand
GTAACGTCCAGCGCGGTGGTCGGCTCGTCGGCGATCAGGAGTTTGGGCTCGTTGATCAGCGCCATTGCGATCATGACGCGCTGACGCATGCCGCCGGAGAATTCATGGGGAAAGCTGTCGATGGTGCTTTCGGGGTTGCGAATCCCGACCTCGCCCAGGAGTTCGATCGCGCGGGCGCGGGCTTCGGCCTTGGAGGCTCCGCGGTGATAGATCAGCGGCTCGGCCATTTGCTTGCCGATGGTCATGTAGGGGTTCAGACAGGTCATCGGATCCTGAAAAATCATCGCGATGTCCCGGCCGCGAATCTTGCGCAGTTTGCGCTCGGAAATCTGCAGCAGGTCCTCGCCATTAAACAGGGCGATACCGCCATCGATGCGTCCCGGGGGCATGGGGACGAGGCCGAGCATGCTGTAGCAGGCGACGGACTTGCCGGAGCCGGACTCGCCGATGATCGCAGTGATCTTGCCCGATTCCACCGTGAAGGAAATATCGTCGACGGCTTTATTGACCCCATTGCGGGTCACAAAGCTCACACCCAGATTCCTTACCTCAAGCAAAGCCATATGCGTTAGTCCTTGGAGCCGCGAACGTCCAGCGCGTCGCGCAGGCCGTCGCCGAGGAAGTTAAGGGAGAACAGTGTGATCGTCAGAGCCAGGCCCGGAAAGATCAGCAACCAGGGGTACTCCTCCATGGTCTCGGCGCCGTAGGAAATCAGCAGTCCCCAGGAGGTCTGCGGCGGCTGTACTCCGAGGCCCAGGAAGCTCAGAAAGGCCTCAAGGAGCATGACGCTGGGAATGGTCAGGGTGGTGTAAACGATGATCGGCCCGAGCGCATTGGGCACCAGATGTCGACGGATGATCGTGGCCGGCGAGAGACCGAGAGAGATCGCGGCCTCAACAAACTCCTGCTGACGCAGTGACTGGACCTGCCCTCGCATAATCCGCGCCATGGTCAGCCATTCCACCGCACCGATCGCCAGAAACAGCAGCAGGAGGTTGCGACCGAACACGACCATCAGAAGAATAATGAAGATCATAAAGGGCAGGGCGTAGAGAATGTCGACCAGGCGCATCATGACGGCGTCCACACGGCCGCCGGCGTAGCCGGCGATGGCGCCCCAGGTGATACCGATAAGTAGCGCGACAGCCGTGGCGATAAATCCGACCGCGAGGGAGATACGACCCCCATAGAGAATCTGTGTGAGCATGTCGCGGCCAAAAATATCGGTACCCAGCCAGTGTGCTGTGGAGGGCGGTGTCGCTCCGAGGTCAAGGTCCTGTGCATCATAGGCATAGGGCGCGATCAGCGGGGTCAGCAGCGCCAGCACGATGCAGATCACGAGAATAAAAAGACCAATGATGGCCAGGCGATTTTTACGCAGACGCAGCCAGGCGTCTTTCCACAGCGAGGTGCCTTCTTCGGCCGCGGCGATATCTTGAAGCAGCTCAGCGCTCATGAGTTGCCTCCCAGTTGATGACGCAGTCTGGGATTCATCCAGGCGGCCATGATGTCCGAGAGCAGATTGAACAACACGATGAGCGTCGAAAGGAAGACCGTGGTACCCAGAATCATCGTGTAATCACGATTGAAGGCGGCCTGCACATAAAAACGACCGAGACCGGGAATCTGGAAGATGGTCTCGACCACAAAGGATCCGGCGAGCAGTCCGGCAAAGGCGGGGCCTAGAAAGGCGACTACGGGCATCAACCCGCCACGTAGCGCATGCCGGGTGACCACCTGCCACTCGGGAAGGCCTTTGGCCCGGGCCGTGCGAATGTAATCCTGGGACATGACCTCCAGCATGCCGGCGCGGGACAGGCGCGCGATGTAGGCGGCATAGCCGGCACCCAGGGTGATACTGGGCAGGATTTTGTCGCCCGGAATGTCGCCCCATCCGGAGACTGGCAGCCACTCCAGCTCAATCCCGAAGAGCAGCACGAGCAGTGGCCCGAGCAAAAAGGATGGCATGCAGATTCCGATCATCGCCAGACTCATGGGAAGGTAGTCCTGGGCCGTGTTGGGCCGCAGGGACGCGATCACGCCCGCCAGCCCTCCAACCAGTACCGCGACCAGCAGCGCATAAAAGCCGAGCTCCGCGGTAACCGGAAGACCTGCGCCGATCAGTTCATTCACGCTGCGCCCGGGATACTTGAAGGAGGGCCCGAACTCCCCGGAGGCTAAATCACCGAGGTACGCGGTGTATTGTTGAAACAGTGGCAGATCCAGCCGGTACTGTTTCTCGAGCGCGGCTTTGACTTCGGGGATTACCGCCTTTTCGCTGTCGAAGGGGCCGCCGGGAGCCACCCGCACCAGGAAAAAGGTAACCGTGATCACTGCCAGCAGGACCGGGATGGCCTGGAGGAGTCGGACACTGATGAATCGCCACATAGATTAGGGTTCCAGAGTTCGCCAGTTCCACGCCGCTGCTGCTTTATCGAGCTCGACGTATTTAAAGTTATAAGCTTCAACCTGATTAGAGGGCAGTCCCTCCGTGCTTGGCTGCACCAGCCGCTTTACTTTGTAGGAATAGATGGGGATTAGCGCGGTTTCCTCGAGGAGTATTCGCTCCGCGTCCTGATACAGTTTGATGATTTCGGCTTTCTCGCTGGCCGGGCGTATTTTGTTGTAAATCAGGTCGTCGTATTCGGCACTGGCAAAACCCGTTCGGTTCGTGCCGCCATCGGTGACCAGACGATCGAGAAAGGCGCCGGGAGAAATATCGCCGATCCATCCCATTCTTGCGATCTGATAGTCACGGTTATCGAGGGTGTCGAGATAGACCTTCCATTCCTGATTCGCGAGGTTCACCGTGATGTTCAGGTGCTTTTTCCACATTTGCTGTACGGCGACGGCAACGCTCCGATGGTTTTCGCTGGTGTTATAGGTCAGCGTCAGCGAAGGAAAACCTTCCCCGTCGGGGAAGCCCGCTTCGGCAAGCAAGCGCCGGGCCTCCGCTGGGTCGAATCCGAGTACTTTTGGGTGTTCATAGTCGGGCATACCGATCGGCACATAGTTGGCGGAGCCGATCACCGTCGACTTGAGTACGGCCTCAGCCAGCGTATCGCGATCGATAGCCAGCGCCAGGGCCCGGCGCACCTGCGGCCTGTCCAGCGGCGGGCGGGAGTTGTTCAGCAGGTAGTAATAGGAGCCCATGAACGGCCCCTCCACGAGCGGGCTGTCCGGCTGTTCCCGGTAGCCGGGGACTTTATTGTTGGGCACCATTGATGCGGAATGGAGTTGTCCGCTGCGGAACATCTTCTCCTCGGTAGTGGCGCTCTCGATGGGTCGGTAGACAATCGCATTGAGCGCTACATTTTCGTGATCCCAGTAGTAGGGGTTACGCTCGACTCGCAGAAAACGCTGCATTTTCCATTCGGCGAGGGTGAAGGGGCCGTTACCGACAAAATTTTCCGGCCTGGTCCAGGCGGAGTAGCGGTCGGTCATCTCACCATAGGCTTCGACGGTGGCGCGATGGACCGGGGCCGTGTAGACGTAGCTGAAGTTGATCAGCGCGAAGGGGTCCGGGAAGGCAAGTTCTACACGCAGGGTGTGTTCATCGATCACTTCCACTCCAAGCTCCGCGGGGTCGGTGATTTGCCCGCGGTTAAAGTCTTCGGCGTTGCGGATGCCGTAGAACACCTCGGCGATGAGAAAACCCATCCTGGGTGTCAGGGCCCGCTCCCAGGACCAGCGAAAATCCTCTGCCGTGACCGGTTCCCCGTTCGACCAGCGCGCCTCGGGATTCAGATAGAAGGTGATGACCTGTCCGTCTTCGCTGAATTCCCAGCGCTCGGCCGCGCCAGCTTCGATGGACAGATCGTAGGGATTTCGCCTGACCAATGGCTCGAACAGGGATCGAGCTACGTTGGCTTCCGGCGATCCACTGAGCACATGTGGATCGATAGTCTGCGGCTCGGTGCCATTGCCAAAATACAGCACACCGTCCCGGTTACCCTTAGCTACCTTGGACTCGCCCGGTGAGCAGCCAGCCGTAAGCGCGACCAATGTCGCGATGCAAAGCGCGCCGACAAAGGGGGCGCCCCGGGGCATCAGTCGCAGGGCTCCAGGGAGCTGCTGCGCTCCGGCTTGAGCCAGACGTAGCGGAGATTCAGCGAGTCCATGAGATTGCCGGGCATGCCGCAGACGCTGGGATGCACCAGGTGTTTGCTCGTGTAGGTGTAGATGGGGATGATCGGCATCTGCTCCATGAGCATTTTTTCGGCTTTGTAAAAGGCGGCAAAGCGCTCTTCCCGGGTCTTGGCCTGAGGTGCAGTGTATTGAATCAGTTCGTCGTAGACCGGGTCTGAATATCCTGTGTTGTTGTTACCCCCAGCCGTGAGATAGAGGTCCAGAAAGTTATTGGGGTCAACGTAGTCGCCAATCCAGCCGCGGCGCGCCATATCAAAATCCATATTGGTGACCGAATCCAGATAGACCTTCCACTCCTGATTCGAGATGGTGACCTCAATGTTCAGGGCGTCCTTCCACATTTGCTGGAGGGCTACGGCAATTTTCCGGTGAGCTTCCTGGGTGTTGTAGACAATTTCGGCGCCCGGCCAGCCTGCACCGTCGGGATAGCCCGCCTCAGCCAGGAGAGCCTTTGCGGCCTCAAGATCGTAATCAAAGGTCCTGGGCGGCTGATAACCCAACGTACCCGGCGGGGTGATGCTGTAAGCCGGCACGGCGGAACTCTGTAGCACCGAGTCGATGAGGGCGTCGCGGTTCACGGACATGGCCAGCGCCCGGCGCACCCGAGGATCATCCATGGGGGGGCGCTGGGTGTTGATCAGGTAGAAGTAAGTACCCAGATAGGGTTCCTGCCGGTAGGGCGAATCGTCCATCGTCTGGTAGACCGGGATCTTGTCCAGGGGAATCGTAGCGGTCACGTGTAATTGGCCGGAGCGAAAACCACGCTCTTCGGATACGGCATTTTCGGTGGGATAAAACACCACGCGGTTCAGCTGCACACGCTCCCGGTCCCAGTAAGTATCACTCTTGCGCATACTGATGCGCCGGTTCAGAAGCCACTCGTCCAGAACAAAGGGGCCGTTGCTGACAATGTTTCCCACCCGGGTCCATTTGGTGAAGCGGTCGGTGAACTTGCCAAACTTTTCTATGGTGGGCCGGTGCACCGCGAAGGTACTGAAATGATCCATGAGCTGGAGGAAGTATGGTGTCGGCTCGGTCAGCGTAACCACCAGCGTCAAGGGGTCCGGAGCCTTGACGCCGACCTCGGCAAAGTCGTCGAGCTCCCGGCTGAAGAAAGCCTCGGCATTTTTTATCGGGAACAGCATGTAGGCGTAGAGATTGCCCATTTCCGGATGCAGCGCCCGCATCCAGCTCCAGACATAGTCGTCGGCGGTCACCGGATCACCGTTCGACCAGCGCGCCCGCGGATTAATGTAGAAGGTAATCTGACGACCGTCTTCGCTGAACTCCCATCTCTCGGCAACGCCGGGTTCAGGTTCGAGCGTGTAGGGATTTTTGACCGCAAGACCTTCAAACAAAGCTCTGATCAGGATGTTTTCCGGAACGCCCGTGACCACATGCGGATCCAGGCCCTGGGGCTCGCTGCCATTCCCCATATGCAGAACGCCGTCGCGATTGCCGCTCTCGATATTCGATTCGCCGCCGCCGCAGCCAGCCAGCGAGAGTGTGCTGAAGATCAGCAGAACTGGAAGTAAGCGGCGCATCAGGCGGCGCTGCGGCTCGCGGGGCTGCTGGCAAGCAGGAATTCCAGGCGTCCGTCACTGTGGAGTACGCCCTGATCAATGCGCAGATCCGGGCCCAGGGTTTCGTTCACGACCTTGCGATTATGTGCATACAGGGGGGCAGACTGCTGTGCCTGAATCGCAATGGTGTTGTTGCCTGCCAGACCCATGTGGCGCAGCTGCTGCTCCGTACCTCGCTTGTGGAGGATAAAGCCGTGGCCGCGAAAACTGGCAGTAACATGCCGCCGAAGCAGGCCCGCAAAGGCTGACAGAGCATACTCATGCAGGTGGTTGAGCGTGTCCCAGAGAAAGACCAGATCGTAGCGGCGACCTTCCATCGCAGGCAACAGGCCGCTCAGTTCCAGCTGCATTTGCTGCTTTGTCGGCGGCTCCTCCAGGCGCGTCTCCAGCGCCCGGGACCAGTCCAGTAACGTGTCGGCGGCATCCAGCACAGACAGGCGACAGGAGAACTGGTTGAAAAATTCCAGACTGCTGCTGTTCGCGCGCCCGAAATCAAGAATATTCAATGTTCCGACGTCTGCCAGTCGCTTCTCATCAAGCATCACGGGTAGCAGGCGGCTGGTGATAGGGGCGTCGCCACTGCCTCCGCCGCGGTCAGCCTTCTTTCTGGCGAGACTGACCATGATGGGTTCCCTTAACCGGCCTTATCGACTGAGCGCATTTCCGGCGCGCTGGCAGGCTTGTCAGCACCAGCGGGCTTTGCCGGGGCTGCGGGTTTGCTGCTGCCCATATCGATACTGCCTTTAAAGCGACCGCCGTCCTCCAGCATAACCCGCGGTGACTTGACGTTGCCCTGAACATTGCCCGAGGCACAGATAACGACGCGCTCGCTGCTGTCGATATCACCGCTGACTTCGCCTTCAATGCGCACGGTCTTGGCATTGATGTTGGCCTGCACGCGCCCGGAGGTGCCTATGACCAGCTCGTTGTCTGTCAGTGTGATGGTGCCGGTGACTTCACCCTCGACCAGAAGATCTTCGCTGCTGACAATATCGCCGTTGACCTTAACTTTGGATCCAATCATTGCGCGTGCTCCCCGTACGGTGCTCGGTGTGACGGTAGGTTTCGCGGCAACGCTGGGGGTTGTCGCGGCGGATACGGGTTCTGGGTCCCGATTCTCCGGCTTGTTGCTCTTGCGTTCAAACATGTTTCGCTCTTTGGTCTGCTCGCCAGGGGCCGCTTGGAGCGGCAGGGCCAGTATGCACTTTTCGGCGCATATGGGGTTGAAACTCTCGGCGCATGCTATTGCATGCTTATCTGGCGCGCAAACGCCGGCGATAACTCATGATTCCACCCAGGCCAATGCAGCTCAGCCCCACGCCGATCATGGTGTAGAGGGGCGATGCGGTTTTTGGCATGGCGACCACGGCAGCGTCCTCGATCAGGTACATTTCTTCATCGCCGTCGAAGGCGCCATCGTCTATTGCCAGGGCGAAGCGGTCTTCAGGAATAAATACGTTCAGTTCCTGGCCCGGGAGTAACTCGCTGGCGCGATAGTTGCGACCCGCTATATTCGCCCGCCAGCTTTGATTGACGGTTATGGTGCGCGGCGCCCCGGTGCTGCCATCGGTATGCTCGGGACGAAAAGTGATGCGATTGCCCCTGACGCGAATCACCTCGATGGTGACTTTGGCATACAGCTCGTTGTTCCGTTCGTAGACACCCTGGCAGGATTTTTGGATATCCGGGTTTGCCGCGAGCACCTGTGCAGACCACACCAGCTCATCGCATCGCGGTGACGGGTCCTGGGCAAAGTTTTCGGCGCTGGCGAGCAGGGCCATCGCAGTGACGGTTGCGGTCGCAAGTCGTTTTACAGGCATTCTGTCGTCTCCTTTGTGACGGCGTTGTTCAGTTGTCCGGGTTGATGCCGACGTTTTCGCCCGCGCTCCTGTCTGCAAGTGTGGCGCGCACAATAAACCGCTGCGGTGCGCTGCCGACAAAGTAAAAGGGGTAGCAGGTTACGATAGTCACTCGCGACTCGGGCGTGTCTTCAAGGTACTGGAGCTCGTCGGGCTCTATTACCAATAGTTCATCGATAATGAAGCGTTTCTCGGCGCCGAGCGTATCGAGGATCAGCTGATCGCCAACGGCAATATCCTTGAGCGCACGAAAATAGCCGTCGCGATGGCCGGCGATCCCGATATGTCCGGGTTCGTGGGGATAGGCCATCCCATCAATGATACCGGCACCGCGGTCCAGGTTGAGCTCCGTCGCGCTTGCGTACACGGGCACCGTAAGCCCGATTTCCGGAGCCTTCAGCACTGCCACTAGCGGGTTTTCTTCGCGGCCGCTGGCAGCGGCCTCGCTCACAGCAGCGTGATAGCGTGCTTTTCGGGCCTCGGACCACAGCTGCATGTCTGGAAGGGCCTCCAATGACTGTGACGCCCTGACTTCGCTGAGCCACAGGGTGCAGCAGGCGGTGGCAATCAAGGCCCCTCCGATGAGATACAAAAGTCCTTCCAGGCGGCCAGGCATCACACGATCGCCAAATCGCGAGCGTTTGACGTTGAGCTCTCGACGCCTTTGGG
>CAZGGN010000033.1:0-14046 GCA_964525195.1 uncultured Congregibacter sp. | reverse complement strand
CAGCTTTTGAAGTTAGACTCTGTCGCGGCGTATCTCAAGCCTTTTAGCCTGCCGCGGTGACTTAGATGCCCTTTTTTGTCTGCGGCACGACGGATTTGCCCCGGCCGCGCGTAAGAGTTGGCAAGCAATGGGATAAAGGAGTTTCCTGATGAAAAAAACGTTCTCGATGATTGCAGTGACAACCATTGCCCTGGCCTCGTTTGCCAGCCTGGCGCAGGCTCAGAAAGGAATCCTTTCGCTGGATACGGACGGCGATGGCAAGGTGAGCAGCGATGAGTTCAGGGCTCCGGAGGACCGGCGGGGACCCCGTCTGTTCGAGCGTGCTGACGCCGATGGTGATGGGGTCGTGAGCCGGGATGAGATGCAGTCAGCGGTCGACGCCGCGGAACAGAAAAAACAGCGTATGCAGTCGCAGATGATGGATCGCTTTGACGAGATGGATGCCGATGGCAACGGCATGGTGACCGATGCTGAGGCTAAAGCCTATGCGTTCCAGCGCGCCGATGCGGATGGTGACGGATTTGTCACCGAGGCAGAGGCCCGGGCGATGCATGAGCAGCGCAAGCAAATGCAGAAGCAGCGTAAGTCTCAGCAGTAATCCCCGCCACCTACAGCGTCTCCGATGTCCCGGGACGAGGAAGCTGACATGGTGCGGCGCGTCGCCGGGGGCGATCGCGCCGCCTTTCGTGTACTGCTTGAACGCCATCAGAGGCCGCTCTCGGCCTATGCGCGCCGCATGCTGTCGGATACATCTGCTGCGGACGATATTGTTCAGGAGACTTTTCTGCGGCTCTGGACCCGCGCGGGCAGCTACGACTCAGATGCTGCCCGTCTGAGTACCTGGTTACACAATATCGCACACAACCTTTGTGTCGACAGTTTTCGACGAAATTCGCGTATTACTTCTATCGCAAACGAAGATGAGGGCGAATCCATTGCACCGGGACCGCTGGAGGCTCGCGAGGCTGCGCAGCAGAGCGATCGGGTGCGCGCTGCGCTGGAGAGTTTGCCCGAGCGTCAGCGCAGTGCGCTGCTCCTCTGTTACTACCAGGGCCTGTCCAATCGCGATGTCGCCAACATTCTGGAGGTGTCCGTCGATGCCCTTGAATCACTACTTGCCAGAGCGCGGCGCAAACTAAAAACCGATCTGGAGATTGATCATGGATGCTGATCGCTTCCGCGAACTTTTGAACAGCTATGGTGGAGCGGAGTCACACTGGCCCCCAGAGCTGCGTGACGAGATGCTTGCAGTGCTAGAGGCGAATTCTCAGGCCCGGGAATGGCTGCTGCAAGCCGAAGCGCTGGACCACTATCTGGACGCCTATGTCCCGAAGGTGCCTGATCTTGGCGACACGATCCTGAGTCGCGTGGCAAGGACGCGCCTGGAGAAACTCTTCGACTGGCTGTTGCCTGAGCAGCCGGCGCAGTGGTGGCGTCCTGCGCTGGCCGGGGCGCTGCCTTTGGCGGTCGGCGTGGTGATTGGCCTGAGCACGTTGGAGTTGCCACTCTCGATTACTTTGACCTCAACGGACTGGGAGCAGACTGAACGCATGCTGCTGGTGCCCCTGGACTGGTATGAGACGGAGGCATTTTGATGAATAGACAGAACGCGTTGCTGCTGGCGCTCCTGTGTTCAGTGGCTGTGAATCTGCTGGTTGCCGGCGTAGTAATCGGTCGGGTGGGAAGCGAGCCTCCGCGGCAACCCCCACCCATGGCCTGGGCGGCTCAGGAGCTGGACCCTCTGGCCCAGCAAATGCTCCGTCGCCATATGCGCGAAGCACTGCCAAGTGTCAGGCCGATGCGTGAAGAGATGCGCAGCGTGAGCATGGAGGTACGCCGCGCTGTGGGTGGCGATGAGTTCGATCCGGAACTTGCCCGTGAAGCGCTGGCGCGCATGCGCGAAGTGACCAGTCGGTATCAGGCTTTGATCCATGAAAACCTGATCGAGGTTGCTGCTGAATTGCCCAGGGACGAGCGTGCGGCCCTGCTGCGAGCTGCCCTGAACCGTGGTGCGGGAGTGAAGCCGCCTCGTCCACCCCGAGGCTAGCGCGGCGCGGCAGAGTGGGCGGGCAGGCGATGCTTCAGAGCGCTACACCTGTGTAAAGGACATGCCTGTTCAACTTCCCGGTTGCCTTTCGCATCATCGGCAGATGTGGCCCAACTAACGGGCCTCCCGCACCGCTGCGGTGCATCGGTGCCTGTCTCTAGCGCAATCATTGATAGCTTTTGACTATTTAACACCGTTTGCTGCCAGTTCTTCCCTATATACCGTGAATTGGCATGACGCTTGCTCTGCCGGATTAGGGGAGCTGCCCAGGTGTCATTCCGTCACTGATGAAATGATCCCTTGGAATCGAGAGCCTCCTCATAAAGTCAGCGACTGAGGATTCAATCTGATGAAAACTACAATTTTACGTCTTGGTGGAGTAGCACTGGTAACCGCGTTGGCTGCTGGCGCGGTGCATGCACAGGACGATGACAAACTCAGCGGTAGCGTGTCCTTCAACACAGACGCGTTCTTTGGCGTCAATCCCTACGCTGGACTTGCATATGATGCCGGAGACTTTGACCTTACGGCTTACGGGATTTGGTGGGGCGCCGGGACCGGTGCCGATTGGGGGAACTGGACTGAGTTTGGTGTCGGCGTCGGATTCGATATGTTGGATGGCGACCTCTACGTCAACCCGCAACTGGGCTTTACATCGGGAAACCTGTTGTCCTCGGGTACGGCAGAGCCCGGCGTAGTTGGCGACGGTATTGTGCCGAACCTGACAATGAACTACGGCACGGATGACTGGGAAGGCCAGCTGTATTTCGGTTGGTATCTGCCTTTGCGGGATGAAGCGCCGGATGAGGGGACCACGCTCGAATACATCCACTACTGGGTTCATGGTGGCAAGAAGTTCGGTCAATACTTCTCTATCGGTGCGCACTTTGAGGAGCTCAAGTTAAGCGGCGGTTCTGATGTATCCAGCCAGGATGGCTATCAGTGGCTGGGACCCTATTTTCAGATTGCCAATGATAACTACGGAATGCGCTTTTCCTTTGGTGCAGATCTGACTGACGACGATGATTCGTTTTCGGCGTCGGACTTTTACAAGCTGCAGTTCTTTTATTCCTTTTAAAGCCATAGAGCGGCTTTGCCAGGGCGGCAGCTGTCTCTGCGCTTCTGTTGAGGGGGCGTAGCCACCCTCA
Organism: uncultured Congregibacter sp.; assembly: GCA_964525195.1. Classification (GTDB taxonomy): domain Bacteria; phylum Pseudomonadota; class Gammaproteobacteria; order Pseudomonadales; family Halieaceae; genus Congregibacter. The sequence continues at coordinate 10,851 of CAZGGN010000033.1, read as the reverse complement.
AAAACGGCGCCCGGATCCCGGCCCTGAGTCGGGGCCGGGTATCGGGGTCCTGACGCCAGCTATCGAGCCGCTGAGCCTGGCGGGAAACCCGTCAGCATCTCCGTGACAATTTCAGTGACTGATTCATCAGGGTTGCGGCGTATGTCATCGGTGACGCGTTTGGTCGCGATAGCATGCCACGCCGGTTTATGCTCGCCGACGTCATAAATGTCGATGGCCAGGGTGCCTTCTGTGTACTGCTGCACATCAACGTTACTGCTTCCGACACCGACGCCCATGCTGTAATAGGGCGCGCCCCAGCCTCCGCGAACGCCGTAGCCGTAGTAGGCGCGGTAGGGCTCCGGGTAGCTGTTGACCTTGATCTTGTCCCGGGCTCCCACAGTGAAGCCGACCGTGAAGTCAGCCGATTCCGGGTCACTCGCCCTGGTAAAGCCTTTTGCCTGCAAGGTAGTGTCCGTAACTCGCATCAAGCGGCTCTCAAAGAGCGGCGATGCCAACTCGGCGCCCTCGGCGCGAATCAGCGGATGATCACTGATAAAGGCATACGTCTTATAGCTGGAAAAATCGACGCTGCTGTCATAGTCGACGATCGGAGGGTTCGAACTGCAGCCCATCAGAAACACCGCAAACACGGTGATCAGGGCGAAAATTTTATTCATCATTATTCACTTCTCTTGCGGCCAGTAACGCTGCGGCGGACAGACTGTCGGACGTCCCGCTCGCTAAGGCTAAGCATGGGTAACTGGGATCACAAAGGCAAGCGCAGCGGGATGTTCAAAACAACGGGGTTGCACTAACCTTTGCTGACAACGATCCCAACAACAATAAACCGGAGGAACATCGTCAATGAATGCTGATATGAACGTAGGGCAGTTTCTGGCATCAAGGGCGCGCCTCAACCCTGAACGAGAGTGTCTTTACGACGTCAATACGGGGCGGCGCTTCAGCTACCGTGAAGTGAACCACCGGGCGAATCAGCTGGGCCATGCGCTCCTTGGTATGGGGTTGGAGCCCGGAGACCGAATCGCGGTTCTGGCTGCTAACGGGCATGAGTTTGTAGAGAGTTTCTTTGGCCTGGCCAAAACAGGCTTTGTGATCATGCCGCTGAACTGGCGACTGACGGCCGATGAACTCGCATTTATCCTCAAAGACGGCGGTGCGAAAGCGCTGATATTCGATACGGCTTTCTCCGAGGTCGTCAGTGATTTACACGCCCGGGGTGTGTCGGGTAGTGATATTGAGCAGTGGGTTGCGATGGGTTCGGATGCTCCGGACTTCGCCAGACACTACGAGCGCTGCCTTGAGTCGCAGCCCGCCAGTGAGCCATCACATCTGGCGCAGGCTGAGGACAACCTCTTCATCATGTACACCTCGGGCACCACGGGTTTGCCCAAGGGTGTGGTGCATACGCACGAGACCGTGTTCTGGGCAATTCTGGCTCTGGCCAATACCGGCGATATTCAAGGTACCGACCGTTACCTGCTGTTGCTGCCCCTGTTTCATGTCGGCGCTCTGACCCCGATGGTGGGTGGTATTTATCGCGGCAACAGCCTGGTGATTCTGCGTGACTTCGATCCCCTGAAGGTCTGGCAGCTGTTTGAATCGGAGCGGATCAATACCAGCCTTGCAGTGCCCGCGATGCTGAATTTTATGCTGCAGGTGCCCGGGCGGGAGCAGTATGACCATTCCACGCTACGCAATATCGTCTGCGGTGCGGCCCCGGTACCCGTGCCCACGATCAATGCCTACATTGCGATGGATATCGAGATCCATCAGGTCTATGGACTGACCGAGAGCTGTGGTCCGGGCTGTTTGATTACCGGCGATGATGCGGTTCAGAGAGTGGGGTCTGCGGGTAAGGCCTTTTTTCATATGGATGCGCGTATTGTCGATCCGCAGGGCCGCGACGTGCCCGCCGGCGAGGCGGGCGAGGTACTGCTTCGTGGACGCACTATGATGAAGGAATACTGGAACCGTCCCGATGCTACTGCCGAGACCCTCCGTGACGGCTGGTTGCACACCGGCGATATCGCCACCATGGACGAGGCAGGGTTTGTCACGATCTGCGATCGGAAGAAGGACATGATCATATCTGGTGGCGAAAACGTCTACCCGGCGGAAATCGAAAATGTGCTCATGCAGCACGAAGGCGTGGCCGATGCGGCGGTGATTGGTCAGAACAGCAAAAAGTGGGGCGAGAGCCCGCTCGCGATTGTCGTAGCTGCCGATCCGGAGCTTGATGCCTCAGATATCCTGGTGTTTTGTCAGGGCAAGCTGGCGCGCTACAAGCAGCCTGCTGCTGTCTGCTTTGTAGAGAGTATTCCGCGAAATCCCAGCGGCAAGATTCTCAAGCGCCTGCTTCGGGATCAATACGCGGGGGAAGCGCCGGTTTAGGCGGCAATGCTGTCACAGGCTTGGTGAGGATGTCGGGTCTGGCTATGATGCATCTGAGCACAGGGGTGGGCCGGGCACATGCGTAAACTACTCAAATTTCTTCACACGATGGGGGGTATAGGCCTGACCGGCGCGCTCTTCGTGCAGCTGCTGATGCTGCAGAATATGCCCCCGGTCGACGCGCTCACGGAGTATGCGACGGCCCGTGGCCAGATGGGTCTGGTCGCGCAGTGGCTGTTATTCCCCTCCCTTGCGATTGTGCTGGTCAGCGGCCTGCTGTCGATGGCCTGGACGGACGCTTTTCATGGCGCCGGCTGGGTATGGATGAAGCTGGCGCTCGGTGTTTCGGTATTTGAGGGCACTCTCATTACGATACAGGGCCCCGCCACGCGTGAGGCGGAACGCGCAGCCCAGGCCCTTCTGGGGGAGTTTGATCCGGCGCTTCTGGGCGCGACGGCCTCCTCGGAATGGAAATCAACACTCGTGATTCTGGGTGTGGCGATTGCCAATGTCGTCCTGGCAGTATGGCGACCGCGCTTTGAGCGCCGCCGGACCCGCACCTCCGCATGAGCGTCTGCAAGTTGGCCCGGGTCTCGGGTGCGCTTCTCGCTGTGTTTCTGGGGCAGTTTTCTTCTGAGGCAGCTGCAAAGGATGTCCTGCGCCTGCATCCCCCGGACACGCATCAACTCGATTTTCCAGCCGTGTCGCGGATTGTCGAGGAAGAGACAGGCCTGCGTCTGGAGGCGGACCCGAGCAATGAGCAGGGGGATGATCCGCTTGCTTCATTGTTCGACGGCTCCGCCGATCTGGCGATTGTGGAGAACACTCGTCCTTTTCAACCCGGTGTGCGCACGGTCTTGCCGCTATATCGCAGCGTTTTGCATTTCGCGGCCAGACAAGGTCTCAAGAGCTCGGACTTTGCCGAAGAGAAACGACTGCCGCGGGTACAGATAGTGAACGAGTCGCACACCGGGCGTTTGGTGGCGGAACTGCTGTTTGAGCGTGCGGAAGTACTGCCAGATACCTTTGAACCCTGGACTGTGGGGAATCCCGGCCAGCCTGATTTTGTCCTTTACCTGGGGCCCATCAATCCGGGAAATGTAAGCTGGGTGCCTGAGGGCTTTGCGCTGATATCCGTGTCGAGGTTTGATGCGGCGGGTGCCGAGTTTTATATCGATGGCATCAGCTACCTCGTACCCCAGCTTCGGCCAACGCGGATACCGGCATTGACCTACCGACTGCCCGGCAATGAAACCGGGATCGATACGCTGTCTGTGGATATGCTGCTGGTCGCACATCAGTCCACCGACGCGTCTGTCATCTACGCATTGACGCAGGCTCTCCTGGAGCAGAAAGCACGTTTTGCCGCGGCGGATCCTGCCTTGTTTCGCTGGCTCAGCAGTGATTTCAGCGATTCGGACTTTGCATTCCCGCTACATCGTGGCGCGCGGCAGTACCTCAATCGCGACGAGCCGGGTTTCCTCGAGCGCTACGCCGAAGCACTGAACTTCATCGTTTATCTCAGCGCGCTCAGCGTGACCGGACTTCTGGGCTTTGGCCGCTGGCGCGCGCGGCGGCGCAAGGATCGTATCGACAGCTTTTATCTCCGGGTCCTTGAACTGCGACGTGAGTCGGCCTTTGCTGACCCCCTGGAGCAACTCAACAAGCTGGAGAAGATTGAGGAGGAAGCCTTCGCAGGGCTTGTCGCCGAGAAGCTGTCGGCAGACGATAGCTTCCGGATCTTCACTGAACTTGCCGAGGGCCTGCGCCGGGAGCTAAAGGTTCAAGTCAGCGGCCGGGCTGTTTAACGAGGCCGATCAGCGCCGCGGGCTCGACTGCGGGGTCGCGGGCGTAGCGAACACAATTACGGCCGGCCTTCTTGGCTGCGTACAGGGCTTCATCTGCAGACTTCATCAGCGCTTCGCCACTATTGCCTGTATCCTGGAGACTGGCCACGCCGAAGCTCGCACTGAAAGCAATCATTTCGCTGCTCGCATTGATGACCGCCCGGCGCAGACGTTCCGCCAGTCGGAGCGCAGCGGCGGGCGGTGTATCGGCAAGAATCAGTGCAAATTCCTCGCCTCCGATTCGTGCCACGATATCAATGCGACGTGCACCCTCCGCCAAAACCCGTCCCACGGCACGGATGACGGCATCGCCTGCCGGGTGTCCGTAGCTGTCATTGAGCGCCTTGAAGTTGTCGATATCCACCACCACCAGGGATAGATCCCGTTGATAGCGTTCTGCTCTGGCTACCGCTATTGCCAGTTCAGAATCAAAGGCCCGGCGGTTGAGCAACTCCGTGAGCCCATCTGTGCGAGCCAGCAGGTCTGAGTCGCGCAGCGCATCGAGGGTAAAGCTCAAGAGTGTGAACAGCCCGATGCCGGTAAACACCGTCGGCATGAAGGTGAGGAAAAACAGCCAGACGGCGTCGGCATCATGCCGCCCGCCGCTCATTCCCATGAGCAGCGCGCTCAGGCTGAGCGGCAGTACCAGGATCAGCCAGGCGATCAGCGCATGGTCACCGGCGTTTTTGTGGCTGTTTCTTTGATAGAGAAACCAGATGCTGCTGACGACTCCCGCGCTGATCGAAGCAACGACAAAAGGTACCTGTGTTCCGGGGCTCAGTCCGAAAACTAGCATGCCCAGCACGGGTGTCAGCCACAGGAGGAGGAGCCCGCCCATGAACCACCAATTGATCCGACGGCCGGCACGCAGCCAGAATCCGCACCACATCGCGGTCATCCCGAGCGCACCGGTGCCGTTAACTAGCAGCAGGCCTGGGCCCGAGCGAGCGCCACCCGGTGGCAGCAGTTCTGTCAGCACCCAGGTGAGGCCCATAGCGCCGAAAGCCACCGCCAGTGCCGCTGCCGCGCCGGAACTGATGCTGCGCCTGGCGAGCACCACATTGGTGACGGCGATCAGCACACAGATGGTCACGGTACTGAAAACATGTATGGAGTAAAGTTCAGGCACGAAAGGCTGGCTTTGTTACTCGTTGGTTGCAGTAGATAATAGCCGTATCAGCGCCGTAGGTAAGATGCAAAATGCAGGTCGTGCCACATATTTACACTGAGAGACTGTGCCTTCGGGGCCACTGTAAAGCCGACCAAGATTCTGCAGTGTCGATCTGGCAGCACCCGGACGTTTACCGATTTATTACCGGGGCTCCATTGACGCCTCAGGACGTGTGGATGCGCCTTCTTCGTTACAGTGGTCTGTGGGATTTTTTAGGCTACGGTTACTGGGCGCTGGAAGAGCGCGCGACCGGGCGCTATATCGGTCAAATCGGCTTTGCCGACTTCAAGCGTGGATTGGTCGGTTTTGACGGCCACTATCCGGAGGCGGGCTGGGTCCTTCATCCCGATAGTGCAGGTAAAGGCTATGCCACCGAGGCGATGCTGGCCGCCTGCGGGTGGCTCGATGAGCAGGACAGCTGGCCTCGCAGTTTCTGCATTATCTCGCCGGACAACAGGCAGTCCCTGCGCGTGGCAAACAAGCTGGGCTATCGTTACGTGCTGGATGTCGCTTTTGGCGAGGAGAACGTGCAGGTGTACTTTCGGGAAACGGATTCTGCCTAGGCTGATGCGCCCTTGAGTTGCTCCAGCATCGTCGCCATTTTTCCGTGCAGCATTTGCATTGCCTTCAGTGGGCGAACCATCACGCGAAACTCACAAATAAGACCGTCCTCGTTAAAGCTGATAATGTCCACACCATTGATCAGTATTCCATCGACAGTACATTCAAACTCGAGGACTGCATGCTCGTCATTGACCACTTCTTTGGTATAACAAAAGCTGTCGTTAAATACATTCATCGCGCCAGTCAGGTAGAGCACGGTCAGCGTCCGTCCGACCTGGGGGCTGTGCACCACAGGTGAAATGAATATGCAGTCCTCACTGATGATTTCTGCAAGCCCCTCATGGCGTTGCTGGAGCACCATCTCATGCCAGCGCTGAAGAGTGTCCATGAATCTGCTCCCTGATGTCGACGAGCAAAGTGTAAGCGCTTTGCGCGGGTGCTGTCCTGCGATGAGGGGTAAATTGATCACATGAGCCGGCCGCCATACAGGCTGACTTGCTGTGATCGCCGGATCTGACTGGAATGAGTCGCATCGAAGGGAATGATATGCATGGGGAACTAGCGCTCGATCGTGCAAAGGAGCTGAGGCGGCGAGTGTTTCAGGAGCGGCTGACGCTGTACTTTGATTCACTTTCGGTATCAATCTTTGCGATTGTCCTCAATAGCCTGGTAATGGCCTACCTCCTCTGGACCCCGCAGAACGGCAATCTTGTGGTCGGCTGGTGCGCGGTGACCATGCTGATCGCCGCCTATCGGGCGGTCACGATGCTGCTTTACCGCAGGCGTTCAAAACAGCAGCTCGAGTCTGCGCCACGGCCCTGGTACCGGCTGATGCTTAGCGGGGCTGTGCTTTCAGGGCTGACCTGGGGGTTGGCGGGTTATCTTCTCTACGATACGCAGAGCATGCTGAACCAGTCACTTCTGGCGTTTATTATTGCCGGCATGTGCGCAGGCAGCATCGTCAGTCTGTCGGCTTTTTCCGAGGCGAGCATCGCGTTTTTGTCCCTGTCTTTGCTGCCGTTCATAGTGCGGCTTTTCAATGAGGGAACTCACGAGACGACCATAATGGCGCTGATAGCGCTACTTTATCTGTTCATGATGGCGGCCTTTGCCCGGCGCGTGAACGCCACCGTCGTAAGTGGTCTGGAGATGACCCACCTGCGATCCCAGGCCGAGGAGACGATCGAGCGCCAGGCGCTTTACGATGAGCTGACGGGCCTGCCTAACCGCCGGCTTCTTCAGGACCGGCTGGGACAGGCCCTGGCCCGGGCCAAGCGCCGCGACCGGCACGCAGCGCTGCTGTTTCTTGATCTCGATTTCTTCAAGCGCGTGAATGATTCTCTGGGACACAGTGCCGGGGACAAATTGCTGGTGGAAGTCGCAAACCGCATGCGCATTTTGCTTCGCGATGAGGATACCGCCGCACGTCTTGGGGGGGATGAATTTGTCGCCCTGCTTACCGATATCGACGGTGACCGCGGGCACGTAGTATCTGTTGTGCAGCGTCGAGGGGAGGAGTTACGCCGCGCGATTGAGGCGCCCGTGGATATTGACGGCAACGAACTGCATATCACTGTGAGCATCGGCGTCAGCCTGCTTCCCAGTGATACCGACAACGTGGACGACCTCCTGAGGCACGCGGATACTGCGATGTATCGGGCAAAAGACGACGGACGCAATACGCTGCGGTTTTTTGTCGCCGACATGCAGGAGGCGCTTGAGCAGCGCATGGATGTGGAGCGACAGCTGCGCACGGCTTTGGATAGCGGCAAAGAGCTGCAGCTGTACCTGCAGCCACAATACACGCGAGAGCGGGTTATGTGTGGGGCTGAGCTGCTACTGCGCTGGCAGCACAACGGAAAATTTATTCCCCCCGATATGTTTATTCCGGTGGCCGAGGACTCGGGGCTGATTTATCGCCTGGGGGACTGGGTCATTGATCAGGCCTGCGATATCGCGGCGCGACTGCAGCCAGACATCGGTGACCGGCAATTCTCCCTGGCCTTCAACGTGAGCCCGCGGCAGTTCAGGCAGAAGGGCTTTTCAGACAAGGTGCTTGAGGCCATCAGCCTGCACCAGTTGCCGCGAGGTCTTCTGGAGATGGAGTTGACCGAGGGGCTGTTGATTGACGATATCGATGATACGGTTTCCAAAATGCAAATCCTGCGCAAGAGCGGCCTGCGTTTTTCGATCGATGATTTTGGAACCGGTTACTCGTCGCTGCGTTATCTGAAGTCCCTGCCCCTGGATACCCTGAAGGTCGATCAATCGTTTGTCCGCGACATACTCACGGATCCCGGTGATGCGAGCATAGTGCGTGCGATTATCTCTATGGCTCGCACGCTGGAGCTTGAGGTGGTCGCTGAGGGTGTCGAGACTGAAGCCACGCATGAATTTTTGGTGGGCTCCGGATGCCAGATATTCCAGGGTTACCTCTATTCGAGACCGATTCCCTTTGAGGATTTCCGCGAGTTGCTCCTCGCAGAGCGTGCTTCGCCCTAGCGCAGAGCTTTCTGTCATTTCCAGGCCCGGAGCTACTGACCGAAGGTGTTGACGATCTGCTGCACCTTCCCGCTGTACTGTCGATCGCTGAGGGCGGTGAGAGCGGCTCCGAGCTCCAGGCGTCGCAGATAGTCGGGCAGATAAAAGAAATCGGCGGATGTCTGCGCCAGGATGTCGAAATCCCTGACCTCCTTAAGCCCGGAGTAGGCGACTGCGTCGCCGACCCGGCAGGCGAGATAGAGAAGTATGTCCTCGCGTTGCTCCGCTGTACTGCGCTCGTTACTCTCGGGAGTCCAGGTCAGCGGGGTGAGTGAATAGCGCAGTGCGGTGCACAGATCCTTCGGGAGTTTCCACTGCCGTGCCAGTAATGAGCTCAGGACCGCGGAGTTCGCCATGATGTGGTTCTGTTGCGCCTCCACCCTGTCGAGTAATTCCGTCTTCGGCGAGTAAATCACTGACAGCTCCGGGCGCGAGGATATGAGCGCCAGATCGCCGACGTTCACCAGTAGCGCTCGGGTGGCAAGAATTGATGGATGTTCGAGACTCAGGGCCTGTGCATAGGCATGGGCCGTGGCGCTGGCGATGTAACTGGCCCGCCAGATCCGCATGTAAGCGGCTTTCTGTACATCGGTCTCAAACTTCATGACCTGGGCCACGGCGCTTTGCAGGACCAGGCCGCGAACCATCGTGGTGCCGAGATAAGTGACCGCATGTTCAATGCTGGAGATCGGGCTGGTTAGGGCAAAGGCGGCGGAGTTCACCACGCGCAGCACATCGGCGGACAGGGTCGGGCTGGAAAGAATCGCGTCTTTAAGCTCCTCGGGATCATCGAGACCGTCGGTGAGCCGTTCTATCAGAGGGGGTGGCTGGCGAAGGGTGGCGACCAGTTCCCGCGTGTCTTCAAGTTCGAGTTCATTCAGGTGCTCTTCCATGACCAGGAAGAGGTCGGCGAGGGCATCGGGGACTTTTCGCTCCGGTAGCTCCGGGATCTCGACGGCTTCGGTTTCCCTGATCACGGCGGCTGTGTCTGCCGCAGCTTTTTCGGGCGCCGCCTCAGATGATTTTTCTGACGTACTCTTTTTTCCGCCAAGCTTAAACCAGCTCATTGTGCGACTCCGCCCTTCGCCTTGTCCGAACACTGTGTGGTATTTGAGAATAGCATCTGGGATACGACCGGCGAAGCGGCCAGTGTTTTTTCCTGTCACTCATCCTGTATCCGGACATCAGTCTTTGAGTGAGTCCCGCAGTAGCTCGATCAAGGCCTGTCGCTGTTCGGTTGTCATGCTTGTCACGATGTCGTTGACGGTCTCCGGCCAGCCGGCACTGGGGCTGGCATCAGAAAACAGGTAGTAGTTGAAGAAACTGCCCCAGCCTTTGCGCTGCGCCGTCGGAAGATCGACGAGACTCAGGATGCTGTGCAGCAAACTGAGCTTGGGCGAAAAGCCGGATTCACCGACCCCGGCAAACCAGTAATTCACCAGTAAATTAATGCCGTCCAGGGATTCCACCGCGTGCCACCAGGGTGCGGGAATGTAGAGCGCATCTCCCGGATCCAGCTCGGCCTGGAGCGCTGAATCCAGCGCCTCGCGGTAGCGGGGAAAACGCTCAAAGTCCGGCTTGCGAATATCGACCCGGCTGATCGGTACGCCTCCCGGCGCATCCAGGATCGGCCCAACGTAGAGGTTGTTGATTTGTTCTGGTGGAAATAAGGTGAATCGCCGTCGTCCGCTGACGACGCATGCGATGTTGTCATGCACATCGAAGTGCGGCGCCACCAGCGCCCGGTTGCCCAGCCAGAAGGTCGGCTCGGTTCGGCCGTCGAGCAGTGCCATCGCGTTGTCCCGGGTGAATCCCGGCAAGGCCTCGTTGACGGGGGCAGCCTGGATTGCGATTGCGGGGGGCGCGGGCATGTGTTCGAGCCGGAGTAGATGATCAAGGGTCGAACTGAGCGGTGATCCGACTTTGCCAAAGTTGGCACCCTGCAGCTGCTCGCCGTAGTAAAAACGGCCACCAATGGCGGGGTCGCCGACCACCGTATAGAGCGGGATTCCCTGATCAAGCTCCCGGAGATAGGACAGGAGTTTTGAGCGGTTTTCGGTGTTGTGTCTTACCGCCGGCCAGTCCCTGACCAGACCCCGAAGAACGACCGGATGGTAGCCTGTACAAATCTCGCGGCGAAAGATCTCCGCCGAGACATTGGAGCGCTCGGGTATCGCTGCAGGGGTTCTGGGATCCTGGTCTGCCGGCATCAATGGGCGCACTCTGTTTTGCGTCCGTGCACTGTCCCGCAAATGCTGAAGACTGTAAACCGGCGCCGGGCCGCCAGCAGCCGCTACGAAGTCATGTTCGAAGCATGCTCAGGGAGAGAGACCC
>CAZGGN010000032.1:16872-22504 GCA_964525195.1 uncultured Congregibacter sp. | reverse complement strand
CGCCGATAGCACCCGTTTTAGCGTGGGCAGTTTCAGCTTTTCCTGACTACAGTAGCGGCCCAGGACTTTGAGCAGCGCCGGCGACCCGAAGAGGTTGCTCACCGAGAACTGTTCGATGGCCTGAAGCAGATAGACCGGGTTCGCCTTTGCCGGACGGGTCGGGTCCATGCAGGGCACGACCGTGGTCATGCCCAGCGCCGGATCAAAAAGAGCGAAGGGGGGGAAGGTGGCGAGATCGACTTCGCCGGGTTGAATGCCAAAGGTATCGCGCAGTAACTCCACCTGAGACACAAAATGCCGGTGGCGGTAGACCACGCCCTTGGGGATACCCGTGCTGCCAGAGGTAAACAGGATGGCGGCCGTGTCATCGGCCTGCGTGTCTGCCAGCACCGGGGGGCCGCTATCACCGCCCAGGTGCGCCAGCGCTTTGAGCGTGATACCGCCCCAGCCGAGGCGCGGCCCGACGGTAATCGAACGGCGGATCGTTTTAGCTGACCAGCGCAGCAGCACGCGCGCCAGCTGTGCTTTGCTGATGCCTATGAACGCTTCGGGTTCTGCTTCCTCCAGGCACTGCTTGAGGGGTTTCATGCCAATGCCCGGATCGATGAGGATGGGGACAACCCCGGCCTTGAACAGCGCGAAGAACAGGGCAAAAAAGTCCAGGCCCGGGGGCACCATCAGTGCCACCCGCGCACCGCGTTCGATGCCGTAGCGACTCAGGCCGCGGGCGTAGCAGTCACTCAGCGCATCGAGGGTGGCATAGCTGGCGCTCCGGTATTGGACGCTGCCCTTGCGCACGCCGACCGGGTAGTGAATTGCCGCGGTGTCTGGCTGTGCCCGGGCCTGCTCTGTCAGCGCTCCCGCAACGTTGCAGGACTCAGCTGTCATCGGCTTGAGGTGCGCTGAGGGGAGCACGGATTCCGCTCCTGCTGTCTTGCGAGGTCTCTGTCAGCGGCGTCAGGAATCTTTCAATCCGGTCCAGCAGGGGAGGGCCGCCATCCTCGAGTACATAGTGTCCACAGTCTGCAAGAGGGTAGAGCTCCGCGTCCGGCAGATAGCCCTGCCAGTCCCGATAGAAGGCTTTGTCGAAGACGAAGTCCTTCAGGCCCCAGGCGATCAGCACGGGCTTGTTGGCGAAACGATGCAGCTGCTGAGCGGTGCCCGCGACCAGATCGTAGCCCCGGTCGCCCGGGGCCAGGGGGATATCCTGAACAAAGCGCACGGTGGCGATTCGATTTTGCCAACTGTTATAGGGTCCTGTGTAACCTGCCCGGATTGCTTTGCTCACCGGTTTCTTGAAGGCGATCCGCGCGGCCATCGCCGAAAAAGCGTTCACGGCGCGAATCAGAAAAGCGCCGAGTCTGGTCCGGCCGCCCAGCCAGAGGGCAAAGGGAAAGGGTTTGTCCGCGGGCAGCAAAAAAGCCGCCGTGTTGAGAATCACGCAGCGCTCAATGCGTTCGGCGCGCGGTGCTGCCCAGCCAAAGCCGATCATGCCGCCCCAGTCATGCACGACCAGCGAGAGTGGCGTCTCGTTGCCGATGGTTGCCTGCACCAGGGCATCGAGGTCTGCGATCCGCTGTTCGAGGTGGTAGTCGTAGTGCGCGTCGTCGGGCTTATCGGAGAGGCCACAACCGATGTGGTCCAAAGCGATGCAGCGGTAGCGGTCCCGGAGGCGGAGTATCAGATTGCGATAGTAGAAGGACCAGGTCGGATTGCCGTGAACCATCAGCAGCACCGGTGCGTTACGGGGGCCTTCATCGATGTAATGCAGTCGCTGGCCGTTGATCTCGAGCCAGTGCGACTTAAAGGGGTAAAGGTCCCGGGGTGGCTGGTAAGTCTCGCTCATGACGCGCTACCAGACGATCTCGGCCATGGAACAGTTCAGGCCCGAGCCGATACCCAGCAGCGCAACCCGATCGCCTTGTTGCAGCTTGCCCGCCTCAACCACCTTGGCCAGCACAATCGGAACGGAAGCCGGGCCGATATTGCCCATCTGGGGATAGATCGCGTGGACTTTCTCTGGCGCCAGGCCCAGAACCTTGACCAGGGACTCCGTGTGCACCTTGCTGACCTGGTGGATGATGAACTGGTCGAGGTCTTCAACCTGCCATCCGAGCGCCGTGCCGGCCGCCTCGAAGGTCTGCGCGGCCAGCTTCAGGCCCTCGCTGAGCAGGCTGCGCGTATCGGTGCGCATGCGGTCCATATTGCCCTGGCAGAGCTGATTGAACTGGGTGGCGGCGCGAGTCACGCTGCCGCGGTAGCTGTGCCCTTGCGGCGCGAGTTCACGGCGCGCCATGACCATGGCCGCGCCGCCAGAGCCGAGGGTCAGTGAGGCAAACTCAGCCCGGAACTGCTCTTCTTCTACGCTGGGGTCAAGCAGGCGCTCGATCGTGGCATCGATCAGCGGCTGACTGGTTTCTCCGTCAACGATCAGTGCGTAATCCAGTTCGGCGCGCTCGATCATTCGCGCGGCGATATCCATCGCATTGAGGAACCCGAGGCAGGCATTCGCGACGTCGAAGTTGAGGCAGTCCGGCGCCAGGCCCAGGTTGCCGTGCACGATGCAGGCGGTAGACGGTTCGAGAAAGTCCCGGGACACGGACGTGTTAATGATCACACCGATGCGCGAGCGATCGATGCCGCTGTCCTTGATGGCCTTCTCCGCGGCCAGCGTGGCGGCGTCAGAGGGCGGTGTGCCCGGTGCCCAGATGCCGCGGGACTGGATGCCGGAAATCTCTTCGAGCAGGTTTTCGCGAACGCCCAGGCGGTCCATCGTGGGTTTGAGACGCTGCGAGATCTCTTTTGAGCTCAGGCTGATCGGCGCATCTACCGCGGCCAGGGACTGGATTACCACGTTCTTGAAATGCATAGCAAAAAACTCTCTGCTGCGCGCCCGGAAAGGGGTGCGGATGACTTGATCGGGTCGCCTTGGTGTCGGGGCAGGGCGCCCATGCAGCGCGGGCACCGGGGCCTCCGGACGCTTGGCGCAATCGTTGATATTCTGGTCTGCGGCCTGCATCGCCGGGGGTTTGGGCTCTTGGGGTATACCCCCGCAGCAGGACGGCCCTCAGCCTAACAATGCACGGGGTCCGGGGCAACGTGGAACGGGCGCTTTAATCGGGACTTTAGCCGGGCACTCCCCGCAATCGACCCTTGCGGACAGGGGCCGAAGGCCTTTGGCTGTTGACTTGCCGCGGTTCTGCCGCAAGATGCCCCCCCAGTTCAGTCAGATTGATGATCGGGCTTTCAGCAAACAGCTCAGTTTTTAAGGAGAACGCCACCACCATGTCCCGGCTTTTTGAACCCTTACAGCTATCCAGCGGCGCCACCTGGCGCAACCGTTTCATGCTCGCGCCATTGACCAATCAGCAGAGTGCGGCCGATGGCTGCCTCAGTGACGATGAATATCAGTGGCTTGGCAAGCGCGCAGAGGGCGGTTTTGGCGTCACCATGACCTGCGCCAGTCACGTCCGCGAGCGCGGGATCGGGTTCCCCGGCCAGCTCGGTATCTGGAGTGATCGTCACCTGGATGGCCTGAAGCGTCTGGCCGACAAGCTCAGGAGCGAGGGCTCCCATGCGGTCGTCCAGTTGCACCACGCGGGTATGCGAACGCCACATGGGCTTATCCACGGGGCGCCCGAATGCCCTTCGGACAACGCGGAGTTTGGCGCCAAAGCACTGACGACGGACGAGGTGGAGCGGCTCAAGGATGATTTTGTCGCGGCGGCCAGACGTGCAGAGAAAGCCGGCTTTGACGGCGTCGAATTGCATGGCGCGCACGGTTATATTCTCTGCCAGTTTCTCAGTCCGGAGGTAAATCAGCGAGAGGATCAATACGGCGGCTCCGCGGAGAATCGGGCGCGTATTCTCTTTGACCTGGTCGAGCGTGTGCGCGACGAATGCCGCAGTGACTTCAGTCTCGGAGTGCGTTTGTCCCCCGAACGTTTTGGTGTGCAACTCGATGAAATTGTGGATGTGGCGCAGCGCCTCATGGCTGATGCGCTGATTGACTACCTCGATATGTCGCTCTGGGATCTGTTCAAGCAGCCGATGGATGAGAGTTTCGGCGATAAACCGCTTTTGAACTATTTCACCGAGCTTGAGCGCGGCGGCGTCAGGCTTGGCGCGGCGGGCAAAATTTCAAGTGCTGCGGACGCCCGGCAGGCGATGGACAGCGGTCTCGATTTTGTTGTGATCGGACGCAGCGCGATTCTTCACCATGACTTTCCGCGCCGGGTACAGGAGGACCCTGAGTTCGTGCCAGTCGCTTTGCCCGTGAGTGTCGAGCATTTGCAGAAGGAAGGTCTGGGACCGGCGTTTATCGAGTATATGAGCGGTTGGAAGGGCTTCGTTGCGTCTGACTGACGCGCGCCCGGAGGCCCCGAAAAGAATCGTACTTCCGGTCCGGATAGGCCTATAGTCAACAGGCACCAAGGCTCCGGGTCAGAACGATGACGGGCAGGGCTCGTCGGTTCTACTTGGCGTCGTGCACGCCCAGCTCGGGCAGGAGGTACGACCATGTCAAAGATGCAGCGCAGCAACCGGGAATCCAAGAAACAGGCTCTGCACACGCCCAAAGAGAAGAAAGCCGCCAAGCGTGACAAGAAGCACGCCGGCGGCCACGTCCCGTTTATCATAAAAGATCGGTAAGCCTTTCCCTATCGTCGCCGGGTCTAGGTCGCCACCCGCGGAGTCAGGGTGCAGCGATGTAGAGCGGCCGGCTCAGTGCAAAAGAGCCGGCCTTATCCATTGACCTGGGGAGCTGGAAAGGCGCCGTGAAAGCGCGAGTTAAAACTGCGACTTGAAGTAGTTGTAGGAGTGCTTGAAGGCCTTGCCGATCTTGTCCATTTCCGCGACCATGTTTTCCCAGTCGTCTTTCCCTGCGGCTTTGATTTCGTCCAGCTTGGCACTGGCCTGACCGGATTTGGCCCGAAGGTCGGCCATCTCCTGCTCGTACCTGGCGCGCATCTCCTGCTTGGCTGTTTTGGATTTGGCCGCGAGCTTATCGAGCTCATCGTTCATATCATCAAGCTGGGCCTTCATGCTCGCTACGTATTCGTCTCTTTTGGACATGGGCAATTCCCCTTTCGCTAACCGACTGAAACCCGCGACATCAACGCGAGCCACCGTAGAACTGCCATTATGGCTGAGTTCCTGTCGCCCGTCTGTGCGCCAGCGCTCATAGGGGGGCGGCAATCCGCGCGCGGACTAGTCCTTTGCAATCTCAACAATCATTTCGATTTCTACCGCCTGTCCCCGGGGGAGCGAGGCCATGCCCACAGCGGCCCGCGCATGGCGTCCCCGCTCGCCAAACACCTCCACAATCAGATCTGAAAAGCCATTGATAACCGCGGGTTGCTCAACGAAGTCGGGCTGTGAATTGACCATGCCCAGAACCTTCACGACACGCGTCACGCGACTGAGATCTCCCAGCATGGCTTTCAGCACGGCCAGCTGGTTGATCGCGGTGAGTCTTGCGGCCTCGTAGCCCTCCTCAATACTGATTTCGCCGCCGAGTTTGCCGGTGATCTCACTGCCGTCAGCCCGCCTGGGTCCTTTCCCGGCCAGGAATATCAAATTGCCCGTCTGCACACCGTTGACATAGTTTGCGACCGGCTCGGGGGCCGGAGGC
>CAZGGN010000032.1:10327-16830 GCA_964525195.1 uncultured Congregibacter sp. | reverse complement strand
AACGCGTGGAAAGTCGGGTTTGTCGTTACCTGATGTGAAGCCAGCTTTGCTAATCGTGGTTTGGACACGGGTTTTCCTCTGTTGGGCTATAGCAGGGGCAGGACACGGCCAGCGCCGCTTAGTCTTCGATAATTTCCCGGTGGATGCGCACGGCCACGCTGCGTGGCCTGATGGGCTGACCCCGGGCCAGGAGGTGCGCTTTGGTAAAGGCGGCCCCGAAGAGCAGGATGAGTGAGGAGTAGTTCACCCAGAGCAGCAGCAGCACGAGAGAGCCCGCCGCGCCGTAGGTGGACGCGGTGGCAGTATTGGACAGGTACAGCGCGATAAGGACCCGGCCGACGGTAAACAAAAGGGCGGTAATCACCGAGCCCAGCGCAACGTCGCGCCAGCTGAGCTTTACATCCGGCAGGACCTTGAAAATTGTGGCGAAGAGCAGCGATGCCACAAAGATGGACAGGAGTGTATCCATGGCGCTGAAGGCGACGTCGTACCAGGGTAACCAGCCCTGTACGTTGTGCAGCAAAATACGCAAACCAACGCTCATGGACAGCGAGACGAGCATGACAAAGCCCACCGCCAGAACAATGGTCAGCGAGGTCAGGCGTTTACGCAGCAGCAGGAGAATGCTGTTGCGCGACGGTTTGGGTGCTACGGTCCAGATGGAGTTCAGGGAATTCTGCATTTGCCCGAACACGGTTGTTGCGCCGAGCAGCATTGCCAGAACACCGGTCACGGAGGCCAGCAGGCCGCCTTCCTTGAGGCTGGACCCGGCAATGGCGGTCTGCACGGTCGCAGCGGCTTCCGGGCCGAGGGTTTCCTGCAACTGAACGGCGATCTGCCCCTCGGCAGCCTCCTGTCCATAGAACACGCCGATGACACTGACGATGACGATCATGACCGGCGCGATGGAGAACAGGGTAAAGAAAGCCAGGGAGCCGGCGTTGGCAAAGGCGTTGCTTTCGAGCCAGAAGTCCAGGGACTGCCTGAGGATGCCCAGCCAGCGCCGGGCAAATTGCTTGAGTTCCAGGGCCATAAGCTATCCGGCCGGGCAGGCCGCTGCGCTGTGAGCAAAGAAAAACAGTCGCATGGGCTAGTCCACGCGCTCGGCGTAGGAGTCGCCGGTGATCATGCGGACCACCCGTCCGTTCTCTTCGACAAACCGGACTATTTCTCCCACGGCGCCTCCGCCGCCCGGCGCCGTCATGACAAACGTGCCGTCTCCGACCGGCTCGAGCGCTACGGTTACGTTGATGTCCCGGGAGTCCGGTCGCAGCAGCACGAGTTTTTGGTTCATCAGTACCACCTCCGTGTCCGTCCAACTGGAACGATAGAGGCCGGCGAAGCGCGCCCAATCCGGATCCCAGGCGGTTTCCGGCTCCTCGCGCGTCGCGTCAGCCACCGCTTCCCCCACGGTCTTCATGAGCTGTGCGGAAATATGCGACGGGGAAGAGTCGTTCGTGTTGGTCAGGACGATCACGCCGACCCCGCCATCGAGCCAGATCCGCGTATGCGTCGTGTATCCCGGGTAGCCACCGCCGTGGCCAACGTGCAGTTGCTCACCGACGCGCATCACCGAAAAACCGATGCCCTGTCCCCGGGTCCAGTCGTTCTCGAGCATGCGTACCCGATGCATTTCTCTGAGTGACGGCGTGGACAACAGGCGATTATCACCGCGGCTACCGTCCCTGAACTGCGCAGACACAAAGCGCGCCATATCCTCGACGCTGGAGGTCAGTCCCGTAGCTGAAGCCATTGAGCGGGCGTCGACGAAGGGCATCACCGCGCGACTGCCGTCGGGCATACGTCGCCCATAGCCGGTGGCCAGCAGCGGATCCCTGCTATCGACGCTGCTTGCACTCATCGCCAGGGGGTCAAAGATGTTGGCTTGCAGATAGCCGGCCCAGCTCTGGCCGCTGACCTGCTCCACGATCATGCCGGCCAGCGTGTAGGCAAGATTGGAGTACTTCCAGCGCGTCTCGGGCGAGAAGGCGGCCTGGCGCTCGGGCATCAGCGCGATGAGCTCTTCGACACTGGGAAAATCAAGATCCGACCAGTGTGGCCCGGCTTCGCGCGGGAGCCCGGAGCTGTGTGTCAGGAGTTGCTCAATGGTGATCGGCGGATCGAGAGGGGAGGCGGCCTTGACCTGAAACCAGGGCAGGTAGTCGCTGACGGGGTCGTCCAGGCGCAGCAAGCCCTGTTCTCGCAACTGCATAATTGCGGTGGCGGTAAACAGCTTGCTGTGTGACGCCATACGAAAGCGCGTGTCGGCACGCATCGGCCGTTCACTGTCAAGATCCGCGTAGCCAAAGCCCTGAGACCAGAGCAACTCATCACCGGCGACAACACCCACCACGATCCCGGGAATGCCGCGATAGGCGATCTGTCCGTCGAGCCAGGCAGAGAACAGGCGAATCGCGGCCTTGACGTCCGGATCGTCGCCCGGTTGCACGTCCCGGGCGTTCAGCGCCTGAGCGCTGAACAGTGACAGGGTGAGCAGTAGCGTCGTGATGAGGCTGCGACAGGCTCGAAACAGCTCGCGGGTCATGGGGTCGGCCTTTGTTCGTCAAGGAAGAGCGCTTAAGCCTAGCATTACCCGGGGCCGCCGTGGCAGCGGACTTGCGCGAAGGCGCATTCCCGGCGAATCAGAGCTCCTGACCCAGGCGCGACGCGTCCTGCATTTCCTTTTCCAATGCTTCTGCCGCATGAGCCCGGGGACGCGCGAAGCGCGCGACACCCAGATAAACCACTGGCGTGAGGTAGAGGGTGAACAGGGCGGCCAGTCCCAGGCCACCGAAGACCACCCATCCCACCGCGGCCCGCGCTTCGGCACCCGGTCCGCTAGACAGAATCAGGGGCAGGGCGCCGAGTACCGTCGACACGAGGGTCATGGCGATTGGGCGCAGGCGTACGGCTGCCGCTTCGGCGACCGCATCGCGTACGCTGCGCCCTTCATCCCGCAGCTGATCGGCAAACTCCACGAGCAGAATACCGTTTTTGGCGATGAGGCCGATCAGCATGACCAGTCCCACCTGTGAATAGATATTCAGGCTGGTGCCGGTCAGGAAGAGCGAAAGAATGGCGGCAGCCAGCCCGAAGGGCACGATCGCCATAATGACCACCGCGCTGGTGAGACTTTCGAACTGCGCCACCAGGACCAGAAATACGATCAGGAGAGCGAAGCCGTAAGTCACGAGAGTTTCCCGGCTGGACTCCTCAAGGGTCGCCGCCTCGCCTTTGGTCAGGACCTCGATACCCGGGGGGACGATCTCGTCAGCCAGGGCACGCAGATCATCAACTGCGGTCTGTAGCGCCACGCCCTGAGCGACGTCGACATCGATCTCGATCGCCCGGCGCTGGGACTGGCGCTCCAACTCGCTGGCGACGCCTTCCTCGACAATGTCGACGACGCTGGATAGCGGAACCAGCGTGCCGCTGGCGGTGCGAACATAGAGGTTGGCCAGGTCGCCGGGATCATCAATCGCCCGGGCGCCGCCTTCGAGGATGATCGGCACGGCCTGATCCTCGACATTGAGGTCGATCACATCCAGACCATCGATCATCGCGCGAAGGGTCTCCGCCAGTTCCGGCAGGGCAATTCCGAGGTCTGCCAGACGCCGCCGATCAATGCGCACCGACAGTTGCGGCTGCGTCGGCTGGTAGCCGATACGGGGGCCGCTGACACTGCTCAGGCGCTCGCGGATCGCATCGGCGAGGTCTCTCGCGGCCGCGTAGATGCGGCCGTAGTCGCTACCCGTCAGGACGATCTCAAGCCCGCCGGAACTCCCGCGCAGGTTGAGGCTGTTGCTGCTGAATACCCGGGGGCCGGCGCCGGGAAGATTGCGCAGTATCGGCGCGATTTCCGCGGCGATGTCCTGCTGACTGCGGGTCCGCTCGCTCCAGGGTGCGAGCGGCGCGCTGATGAAAACGAGGTTGGGGTCATAGCGGCCGACAACCGTGTACAGAGAGCTTACCTCGCCACTTTCCAGGAGTGGGCGCAGTACATCTTCCATGCGATCGGCCTGGCGCTCCATGTAGGGGAGTCCCACACCATCGGGGCCGCGTGCAAAGATATTGATCTCGCCGCGGTCCTCGGTGGGCAGCAGCTCTCGATCCAGCTGGAAATACAGCGCTCCTGCGCCGCCCGCGGCGAGAAGGCAGAGCACAAGAACGGGCCAGGGATGGGCGAGGGTGGTGCCCAGGGAGCGGGCGTAAAGACCCTGCAGCCGCGCGCCGATGATGCGCAGGCGTCGGTCGATGGCACCTTCGGGCGAGCTGCCCAGGCGCGCCATCGCAGCAGGAACGAGCGACAGGGCAACAAAGGAAGAGATTGCCACGGCCACTGCGAGCACCAGTCCAAATTCCCGGAACAGGCGACCGGCGGTGCCAGGCAGAAAGGCAATAGGGACAAATACCGCGACCAGAACCGCCGTGGTTGCGATGACCGCAAAAAATACCTGGCGAGTGCCCAGCACCGCGGCGGCATTCGCCCCCAGTCCCTGACGGCGCCGACGCTGGATGTTCTCGAGCACGACAATGGCATCGTCTACGATCAGGCCTGTTGCCAGCACCAGGGCGAGAAGGGTCAGGATATTGATCGAGAACCCCAGTAGCCAGATTGCGGCAATGGTGCCCAGGAGTGACACGGGGATCGCGATGGCCGGAATCAGGGTCAGACGCAGGGACCCGGAGAACAGGCGAATCGTCGCAACGACGACGAGCACCGCAAGAAAGAGGCTGATCAGGACTTCTTTGACCGCGCCCCGGATGAAAATGGCGTTGTCGGAGATTTTCTGCAGACTCAGGTCATCGAAGCGCGCGTTGAGGCGCTCGATGATGCGGTCCGCACCGGCGGCAATTTCGATCGTGTTGGATCCTGCCTGGCGCACGACACCGATGCCGACGACCCGCTGACCGTCAAGTCGGACCAGTGATTCGGCATCCGCCGGTGCAAAGCTGACATCGGCGACATCGGCAATACGCACGGTGCCGCTGATGATGGTGTCCGCGACCTGATCCTCGGTCACGACGGAGGCATCGGCGCGCACGAGCAGCTGCTGATCACCGCCGCGAAAGCTCCCCGCCGGCACGTCCAGCGGCGCCTCGCGCAGCACCGCCGCGACGTCGCTGACGGTCAGCCCGTAGCTGGTCAGGCGCAGCGGATCGACGATCACGCGCAGGGTGCGTTTGCGGCTGCCAAAGAGCGGCACATCGGCGACTCCCGGGAGCGCGAGAAAGGCCGGTACGATGTCCTGCTCGACAATCCGCGTCAGGGCCTCCTCGCTGTAGCGGGTGCTGAGCACCGCCACCCGGACGACTTCTTCCGCGTCTTCGTCGGCCTTGTAGACCGCCAGCTGTTCCACATCGTCGGGCAGGTCACGGGCGGTCTGGCTGATGGCCTCGCGCACGTCCGTGGCCGCCCGATCAAGATCGTAGCCGGGTCGGAACTCGGCGCGAATGCGCGAGCTGTTTTCTTCGCTCGAGGAGCTGATGTCGGTCACACCGGAGACCCGCGCGACAGCGCCTTCCAGAATCCGGGTGACCTCCGCATCCATGGTTTCCGGGGAGCCTCCCGGAAGCTGTGCGCGAACATTGATGATAGGTCGGTCAACGTCCGGTAACTCGCGCACTTCAACAGCCATCAGCGCAGCGATGCCGGCAATGGCGATAAGGAGATTCATGACGGCGACCAGCCAGGGGCGGCGCACGCCGAGGGCCGGCAGGTCGCTGCGCGCGCTTGCGGCGCTATCGCTATTCATCGCGGCTTAGCCTTCGTTGGCGGCCGGAGTCAGAACGCCCCGGGCATCGCGAGCGAGCGCCTCGGCGTCCATCGTGCGCACTGCGATGCCGTCGCGCATGGATTGCACGCCTTCACCGACCACCAGGGCGCCGGCGGGTACCTCGGCATCGACGAGCACTCGGCCCTCCTGCCGCTGCACCAGGCTGGCGGGTACCCGCCGGGCCCGGTCGGCCTCGACAATCCAGATGTAGGCGCCCTCAGCCCCCCACTGCAGAGCGACCTCCGGTACCGCGGGAAACGCGGCGCCGACCAGATCCAGTTCGACCCTGAAGCTCATGCCCGGCCGCAGTTGGTCCTCGGGATTGGGTACTTCGGCCCGGGCGGTAAAGGCGCGGGATAAGGGATCGACCCGCGAGCCCAGGTCGACGATGCGCCCGCTCGCCGCGGTACCCTCGGCGCTCCAGACTTCGATACGCACCGGGTCATCGGTCGCGAGATTCCCAACGAACGCCTCGGGCACATCAAAGCTCACCAGCAGCACGCTGCGATCGTCAATGGTGGTGATTTCCGTCGCCGGATCGATGCGGTCGCCGGCGTCAACGTCGCTGATGCCCACATAACCGTCGAAGGGCGCGGTGACAAACCGGCGCTGGAGGGCGATCTGCGCCCGGTCGCGCTCGATGCGCGCGCTGTCCAGGGCGGTTCGCGCCGTGTCGACGGTGGTCTCCGGGACCGTGAGCTCAACATTGTTGTTGGCCCGGGTGTA
>CAZGGN010000032.1:0-10317 GCA_964525195.1 uncultured Congregibacter sp. | reverse complement strand
CACGACCATCGAGGCGTACAACACGGCGACCGATTCGACGAACCGGATGCACGACGACGCCGTTGCGCAGACGTTCGGCTTTCGTGGCGGACTCGTGCCCGGTGTCGACGTGTGGCGCACTGACCGTCTGGACGTTGTTGTTGGCCCGGGTGTAGCGCTCCAGCATGCGCCGGGCATCAGCCAGTCGCAGCTCGGCCAGCTCCAGCGCCAGCGTTTCGTCCCGGGCGTCGAGGGCCAGGAGCACGGCGCCCTCTTTGACGCGATCGCCGGGTTGGAAATTGACTGCAACGACTTCCCCCGCGGCTTCGGGAAACAGGGATACGGAGCGTCTCGCCCGTGCTGTGCCAACTGCCTCTACGCGTGTGCGCCGCTTGCGTAGCTGGACGGACTCGACGACGACCGGTACCGCCGCCCGACGGGCCGTATCGCGAGTTGGCGCTGTATCGCCGCTGTCACCACAGGCTGTGCCGAGCAGCGCTACAAAAACAGCAACGCCGGCTAAACCGGTGCGCCGGGCTGAAAACATCGGGAATCTCCGCTAACGGGGCCGTTGCAGGCGTTTGGGTTGGCGAAATATACGGAGAAAGGCGCAAAAGGGATTTCCGAGCGGTCAGGTGCGTATCAATCGAACCCCGGGGCAGTCCACACCATCCAGACAGAGTCTTCCTGCTCAAAGCCGGAACGGGCATAAAAGCGCCGCACGCGCCGGTTGTGACTCTCAGTTTCGAGAAACATGCGCGACAGACCGCGGTCCTGCAGGTCCGCGAGAATAGCATTCAGCGCGGCAGTGCCGATCCCCTGACCGCGGTCGCGCAGGTAGATTTCGTCCAGCAGCGCATCGCGCCCTCCGGACTCGATGCTGTAGCTCCAGGTGACAACGGCGTAGCCCAGAACGGGCTCGCCGATTAGCCAGATTACGCCATAGCGGTCGCTCGTCAGCAGCGGTGGCAGGGCAGCGAGCACGCGCTCCTGTTGATAGTCGTGCCGATCGATCTCGTAGAATTCGCGAACCAACCCGCTGAGCAGAGCCAGATCAGTTTCGCCGGCGCGACGCAGCAGTGTCGGGGGTGTATCCCCCGCGTGTCGAGTGTGCTCCAAAATCTCTCCGGATTCGCAAAAACCGCAGTTTGCCTGATAATCAGCGGGCGACGATAGCCTCGGGTGATTCGGGTTGCTCAAGGGCATCCGGAAGCGATGGCAAAGGGGGCTCTGTCGCGGACTCTGGGTCCAGAATCCGGACCCGCGTCCCCGAGCCGGCCCGGCTCAGCGATGATACGACCAGGGGGTCGCCGGCGTTGAGACCCTCGGCGCGCACCAGGACACTCATGTTGCCCTCGTCGTCCTCGCGGACGCCCACTCGTTCGACCGTGACCGCCTGGAGGGTGCCATCTCTGACCGTATATACGATCCGGTCGGCGTAGACGCCCTGCAGGGGAACGGCGATCAGATCGTCCTGGGCGGGCAGCGTGATCCTGACATCTACTGCACGGCCGAGGGCGAGCGCGTTGTCGATCGGCGCGGCAAATAATACATCGGTCCCGGCGCGGCCGCTGCGAACCTGAGACCCGATGTCCAGAAGCTCCAGCGCAACCCAGTCGTCTGCAACGCGGGCCGCTGCGCTGATCGAGGCGCCGCTGGCCTTGGCCGCCCGCAGGGCGGCGG
This sequence comes from uncultured Congregibacter sp., assembly GCA_964525195.1. Lineage (GTDB taxonomy): Bacteria > Pseudomonadota > Gammaproteobacteria > Pseudomonadales > Halieaceae > Congregibacter. Next base: position 8,655 of record CAZGGN010000032.1, on the reverse strand, counting down.
CATCGCTCTGGGGCAGGGAAACACGCACCTGCTGGGAGTCTGTATCAAACAGGGTCATGACGGTCTGGCCGGCATTGATACGAGCGCCGATCGCCGCATCGACATTGATCACAGTGCCGTCAAAGGGCGCAACGAGACTCAGGCGCTCAAGGTTCAGGAGACTCTCCTGGCGGTCAGCCTCGGCGCTGTGGACCCGCGCCTGGGCGGATGCCAGCTGGGCCTCGTGACTTGCCAGGAGCATTTCCTGCTGATTGAGAGCCATCTCCATTTCCAGGCGCTGCTGTTCGAGGGCATCAAAATCGGTGGCGGAGATCTGACCCTTGTTAAACAGGGTCTGAAAACGCTCCTGCTTTTTGACCGCAAGTTCAAACAGACGCTGTTGGTACTCGGCATCTTTTTTCTCTGCGATCTGCTGTGCCAACACACGGTCGTATTCTCCCCGAGCCTCGGTGAGGGCCGCTTCAAAACGCTGCAGGGAAAGGCGCGCATCGCGATCATCCAGGCGCATCAGTAGCTCCCCTTCCCGGACGGACTGACCTTCGCGAACGTTGACCTCGCTCACATAGGCGACGGTGGCCGCTCGCAGCGCCGTGGTGTTGGGGTTCTCCACGCGACCAAAAACATGAATTTCCGGTGCCAGAGCCTGCCGCTGAACTGGCCGTGCCACTACGGGAATGGCGTCGGGCGTGGCATCAACCTCGAGGTTCTTGTCGCTGAAGGCGCTCAAGCCAAACACCGCCAGCAACAGACCACTCAGAATCGTGAGGCTCATGCGCGCTGATGCCGACAGGGCGCGAAAGTAACGGCCCGGGAGGCTGTGGCGGAGCCAGCGCAGGAGAACTTTGGCGGGGGACATCAGCAAGGCGGTAAAGGCTTTCATGTGGTTTGTGCTCCGGGAGCGGAAATCTTGAGGGCTTCTGCGCGGTTTTGAAGTCGACGCCAGCCGAGCTCGCAGGTCTCCAAAGCTGACAGAATGGCCGGTATGACCAGCAGAATCAGTACAGTGCCGTAGAGCATGCCAAAGCAAATCACCGTCGCCAGCGGGATAAATGCTGCGCCCATAAGCGACGATTCGAGCATCATCGGCACCAGACCAAGCCCGGTGGTGAGTGAGGTCAGCAGCACCGGACGCAGGCGCTGGCGCACGGCCTCAGTAATTGCCTGATCGGCGTTCATGCCGGCCTGTCGATGGTCCCGATAGGCGGTTACCAGAATGATCGAGTCGTTCACGATCACCCCGGTCAGGGTAAAGATGCCGAGGAAGGCCAGAGGCGTGATGTTAAAGCCCATCAGCCAGAGTCCGAGCAGTGCCCCGGTCAGTCCGAAGGGAATGGCAAACATGATAGCCAGAGGCCAGCTCAGGGAGTGCAGTATCCAGGCGAGGATGATGTAGATCAGCGCCAGGGTAATCAAAAACCCGAGAAACAATTCGCGCAGCAGATCGCTCTGCGCGTTGGCCCAGAATCCCTTGCCAGGGCTGACCCCCCACTTGCTGGCGATCGCCGGCATCGCCTCGGCCTCAAGCTCCTTGATTACCGCATCGGCGGTCGTAATGGCCTTGTCCGGGTAGGCCCGGATGGCCACAGTCTGAACACCGTTCACGTGGTTGATTTTGTCGATTCCGCGTCGGCTATCGATAGTCGCTACGGTCGATAGCGGCAGCATCTCGCCGGTCGGTGCGACAATGGGCAGGCGTGCAAGACTCGTGAGCCGATGCCGGTCTTCGCTGGGCAGGGACACGCGCACCTCGAGCTCTGTGTCGCCCTCGGTAAACAGCTGGATACGCTGCCCCTCGAAAGCCGTGCGGACCTGGCGACCCAGCTCCGTTGCCGAGAGCCCCAGAGACCGGCCTTCCGCCGTGAGATTAAATACCCACTGATCCCTCCCGTAGGGCAGGTCATCATGCACGTTGTTGACGCCGGGCATGGTGCGCATCAACGCCGCGAGTTCATCAGCGGCACCCTTCAGGGCGCTGGAATCGTCACCGCTGAAGGTCAGCTCAATTTCCGGCCAGGGCTGATCGCCCTGCTCAATCTGCAACTGTTCCACCAGCGGCGAGTCGGGAATCGCGGACTGCCAGTGATCGAGGAATTCGGCCAGACTCACATCGCGTGACTCGGGCGAACTGAGCTCGACAAACACGCTGGCAAACTCCGGGCCCTCGCGTCGATCCTGGCTGATTGTCGCGCCATTGATCTGCACCCAGCGCGCGACGATGTTAGCGCCGCCGAAGTGTTCATCGGTGGCTTGCACCTGCCGCTCCAGGGACTCCAGATAGGCGCGGCGCTGCTCTTCGCTGGCATCGGCGGTGAACTGGATATTGGCCTCGGCAAATTCAAAGTTGATATTCATATTCAGATCAAACTTGATGAAACTCATTGCCACGAGGCTCGCGGCGAAGAGGAAAGCGCTGCCCGCCGCGGTGATCGCAACGCGCCGGTGCGTGAGACACCAGTGCAGTAGCGGGAGTACCCGCTGCTCGCGGAAATTTCCAAAGTGTCGGTCAAAAGCACTTCGCAGCGCAGGGGTGGGTTGTTTTTCCCGGGCCATGCGGGCAAAGGAATGCTTGAGGTGGCCTGGCATAATCAGAAAACACTCGACCAGCGACGCGAGGATTACACAAAGCATCAGGATCGGAATTTCGCGAATATCATCGCTGTCCACAATGACCAGCGGCAGGAATGCCGCCATGGTGGTGAGGCTGGAGGCCACGATGGGCGCAAACATACGCTGCGCGCCGGTGACCGCCGCCTCTTCAGGGCTGAGCCCGTTCTCAAACTGCCAGAGCGAATGCTCGCCCACCACGATCGCATCGTCGACGACAATTCCGAGCGCCATCACCAGTCCGATCATGGACAAAAAGTTCAGGCTGCCTCCAAAGGCGTAAAAGAGCAGTAAGGCCCCGGCAAAGGACACGGGGATCCCCAGGGCAACCCAGCCGGCGACGCGCAGGTTGAGAAACAGAAACAGCATGGCCAGCACCAGACAGAGGCCGGAAACACCATTTCTCAGGACCAGTCCCATGGTGTCTGCGGCGAAACGCCAGGCTTCGATAAATACCCTGGTTTCCACACCGCGCGCGGCCAGTGTGGCCTCCTGCTGGGAGCGCCAGGTTTTGAGCACCTGGGCGGCGTCGAAGGTATCGGTGCCATCGCCCCGGCGCAGGCGCAGTTCGACGGCGGGTTTGCCGTCGATCAGCGAGTAGCGCTGGTTTTCGATGGCGCGGCGCTCGACCGTCGCAATGTCCCCCAGCTGTACCAATTGATCGCCCTGGGTTGAGGCGATTGGCAGTTCCTTGAAACCCTGGGCGCTGCGCTGCTGATCCATGGAGCGTATCTGACGGCGATCCTGTCCCACGCCAATGGTCCCGGCCGGTGCATCGCGACTTACGCCGGCGATGGCCTGGGCGATGTCGACGATACTGGCGTTCATTTCCACCAGCGTCAGGCCATCGATTTCGATCGCGATTTCTTCCCGGGGCAAGCCTCGCAGCTCCACGACGTCAGCGCCCAGGGCGCGCAGCTGGCGCTCGGCTTCGTGGGCCAGGGGAGCGAGCTCGCTGAAGTTGTCGGGGCCGGTGAGGAAAACCGCGGCGACGGTTTCGTACCAGCGGTCCACGGCGACCTTCGGTGGTTCAAGGTCCGTAGGGAGATCGCGCACCAGGGCGATGCGCTGCTTGATCGTATCGACCGCTGTGTTGATCTCTACGCGCCGCTCAAAGCGCAGCTGCACCCAGGCGGCACCGTTACGGGTCCATGAATTGAGACGTTCGACCCCGTCGATACCGCGCAGCTGGTATTCGACCGGGTTCGTGACCAGTTTCTCCATGTCCTCGGCAGAGGCGCCGGGCCATTGCAACTCGACCTCGGCAACGTTCCAGCTCTGATCCGGATTCATCTGGACTTTAATCTTGACCGCGCCCCAGATGCCCGCCATGACCAGCAGCACCATGAGCAGGTTGGCCGCCAGCCGGTGCCGGGCAAACCTGTCGATCCAACCTGTTTTTACTGCGTTCACTATGGCTAACCCGGTTTTAGGTGACTTCCAGGTAGCGAACGTTACATGTCCCCGGCAGGGGCCGGGAGCACTTTGCGATGGGCTGCAGGATTTTGTCGACTAGCGTCGACCAGAGCGGCTATCTACCCGCTTTTCTGCGGTATCTCTGGCTGAATAGGTCCCCCCGCCGGATCCTTAGTCCGGGGCTACACCCTCGGCAAAGACCACGAATCCGTCCGTGTTGTCGGTTCGCAGTTGCACGACTGCCTGATACTCCGGCGATTGATACCAGTTGTCCGCTGCCTGCTTGCTTGGGAACTTCACGACGATGGTGACTGGCGACGGGCGGCCTTCCACGACTGTGCTTTCAAAGTCTGCCACCATGAGTTCTCCGCCGTGGGGTTCAAGGGTGGGACCGACGCTGGAAAGATAGGCGCTGTAGCCATCAGGGTTGGTGATGACGTAATTGGCAACGAGGTAGGCAGCCATAGATGTTTCCTCTCTGGTGGATGGGGCTGGTTCTCTGGATCATTACGAATTTTCAGGTTCTTCGGAAACTTTAATCACGAGTTTGCCGAGGTTTTTGCCGCTGAACAGTCGCTCAAGCGAAGCGGGGGCGTGCTCAAGCCCCTCTACCACATCGGTCTCGAAGCGAAGTTTTCCCTCGCTCAGCCAGCCACCCATCGCCTGCATGCCCTCGGGGAAGCGATCCAGATAATCCAGGATAATGAAGCCCTTTAGCAGCGTTCTGCGCATGAGAAGATTGGCAAAATTATAGGGTCCCGGGGTGGGCTCAACATCGTTGTAGCTGGAGATCAATCCGCAGAGAGGCATGCGCGAAAAATCGTTGAGCCGCGAGATCACCGTGTCCATGATTTTGCCACCGACATTTTCAAAATTGATGTCGATACCATCGGGGCAGTGTTTATCCAGCGCCGGTCCGACGTCCTCTTTTTTGTAATTAATCGCGGCGTCAAAGCCGGCGGTGTCCGTGAGCCAGCGGCATTTGTCATCTGAGCCGGCGATGCCCACGACCCGGCAGCCGTGGATCTTGCCGATCTGACCCACCATGGAGCCGACCGCGCCGGCCGCCGCAGAGACAACCAGTGTCTCTCCGGCTTGCGGTTTACCAATATCCGTAAGACCGAAGTAAGCGGTCATTCCCGTGGCGCCGAGTGGACCCATGAAAGCTGTCAATGGCAATCCCGGAATCTCCGGGAGCACCGAGACCCTGTCGCCGTGAACGTCGTTGTAACGCGCCCATTGAGCGAGGCCGACGTTGACGATGGCACCTTCGGGGACGCGCTCGTGTCGGCTTTCGGTTACTACGCCGATGCTGCCGCCGCGCATACCGTCGCCAATGTCCACCGGGGGCAAATACGCATCCGCATCGCTCATCCAGATTCGGTTTGTCGGGTCCAGTGACAGATAGAGGGTCTGCACCCGGACATGCGCGTCAGCGAGAGGCCCCAGGGGGCTTTCCACGAGTTCCAGATCCGTGTCTTTGATATCGCCTACGGGGCGGTGTCGCAGCACCCAGGTTTGATTGCTTGTTGTCATCGGAGGCTCCGTATTTTTATCGGGGGCGGTAACTAAATCATGCTGTCGATAAACATCTCGACAATGGCTGCTGCGGCCCAGGTCAGTGGCGGTAACACCGTGTATAGAAGGATGCGCCTGACCGCGTCGACATCAAAGGGCCAAGAGGGGGCCCGGGCCACACGTTCGCGCATGTCCAGTAGTGCATCGAGCTGAAAAAGATCCTCGGCACCTGCGCTTGCGATATCGCCCGAGGTAATCGCATCGAGACGATGATCGAGATCCGCAAGCGTCCTGGCGCGCTGTTCGCGAATTCGGCGGCGAATGCCCCGCAGCGGCAGCGATACGATGCCCAGCAACGAGAAAAGCGAGACGCCAACGCCAATCCACACGGCGCCATTGAGCGGATCGTCATCGCCGATAAACAGCAGCGAATAGGCGCAGAGAAGTCCTACGATCAGCAAGCCGGGACGCAGGGCGGCTGCACCGAAGGCCGAATGCCGGGAGGGGCGCAGAAGGTCAGGTCTGGCGATCTGTCCCAGGGCGGAGAATAAACGCGCATTGATAATGAACGCGGGAACGGTCAGCCACATTGCCACCCAGAGCAGCACGGTGCTGAGGTACTGCGTGATGGCGAAGGGTGCCGGATTCTGGGCGTAGGCGAGCAGCCAGGAATGGACGAGACCCAGCACGGCCCCGGCAGCGAAGACCTGTCTCTGCTGCTTCAGGGGCATCCGGGAGAGAGACCGAACCGCCAGTGTCACGGACTCATCGTCGAGGGGGAGAACCGGTGCGAGCCGCCTCAGATCCTGCGCCGCGCCAGCGATTACTGATGGTGCAAAGCCGGTCAGGATTGCGATATTCAACCCGAAAAATAATGCGCCTCCCAACACATCGCGAAAAACGGCTTCGGAAACCTCAAGCAGAAATGCCGGGGCCAGCACCAGGGCGACCGTGAGCACGCCCGACAAGACGCCGAAAGCGGGAGGAGAGAGTCCGCTTGCGCTCCGCAGGCGCAGGAGCGGCAGCAGGGGAGCCTGCGCCCGCTCCTGGACACTGCTTTGAAGCTCAACCAAGCTTGTTTGCCTGTGTCGCTCAGCCGCCAAAAGCATAGGGGCCGCCGCGCTCCAGTGCCCGCTGGTAGGCCGGTCGTTCGTGAATGCGCTGGAGGAAGGCTTCCAGATTCGGATAGTCCGTCAGGCCGTGCAACAGTTTACCGACCTGGGGCACGAAGGAGAGCTGAATATCCGCTGCGGTGATCTCATTGCCGACAAACCAGTCCTGATTTTCCAGCGCGCGATTCATAAAACCGAGGTGATTTTCCAGCTCGCTATCAATACGCGGCTGCAGCGCCGCGCCGCCATCCGGGAGCCGGCTGGTGTACATTTTGAGCATCAGCGGCAGCATGGCGCTACCCTCCGCATAATGCATCCACTGCAGGTAGTTCTCATAAGCACCGGTGTTGGGCGGTGGGACGAGTTGTCCCTCACCGTAGTGCCTGACGATGTAGTCGATAATCGCACCGGACTCGATGATGGTGTTTTCACCGTCAGTTAACACCGGCGACTTGCCCAGAGGATGAATCTCAAGCAGCTCTGGTGGCGCCAGATTCGTCTCGCTGTCGCGGGCGTAGTTCTTCACTTCGTAGTCGACTCCGAGCTCCTCAAGAAGCCACAGCACGCGCTGGGAGCGGGAGTTGTTCAGGTGATGAACGATGAGCATGCCGTTCTCCTTTTTTGATGGATCGTAGCCATATTGTACGCGGCGAATTGCGGATTTGCCGAAGCGGCCGCTGAGCTGCGCCGTGCTGCCATGAAGCGCTATGATCATCAGACCCTGCGCCCCTTGAGGAGGTCCTATGTCTACGGTGCTCTACAGTTCTGCTGATCGTATCGCGACTCTTACGCTCAACCGTCCCGAGCGTCTCAATGCAATCAACGGCCAATTGCCCGGAGATCTGCGTTCGGCCGTTGAGCGGGCGGATGCCGACCCGGAGGTGCACGTCATTGTTTTACAGGGCGCCGGGAAGGGTTTTTGCGGCGGCTACGACCTGGTGGAGTACGCGCAAACGCCGGGCGAAATGCATGGCAATCAGGAGATGCCCTGGGATCCAACGCTGGACTACGCGATGATGTCCCGCAACACCGACGACTTTATGTCCCTCTGGCGCGCCAGCAAACCCACGATCTGCAAGATTCACGGCGCCGCAGCCGCTGGCGGCAGTGATATTGCCCTGTGCTGTGACATGATTCTGATGGCCGAAGACGCGCGAATCGGTTACCCGCCGGCGCGGGTCTGGGGGATTCCGACCACGATGATGTGGGTCTATCGCCTGGGCATTGAGAACGCCAAGCGTATGCTGTTCACCGGGGATCTGATCAGCGGTCGGGAAGCGCAGGCGATGGGACTGATTCAGGAGGCCGTGCCAGCGGAGGAACTGGACGCGGCGGTGCGGGCGCTGTGTGACCGGATAAAGGGTGTGCCGCGAAATCAGCTGATGATGAGCAAAATGGTGGTCAACCAGGCCTATGAGGCCATGGGCCTGGCCAATACCCAGCGCTTTGCGAATTTTTTTGACGGCGTCGCACGACACTCTCCGGAAGGTTTGTGGTTTCGCGAGCGCGCGGTCGAGGTCGGTTTCAAGCAGGCTGTGGCCGAGCGTGACTCCGGCGCGCCGATTGCAGAAGCGGCCAGCAAGAAGCTCGGTCCCGCAAAGCCTGGCGGAAGCGATTGATCTCCCCGGTGCTCTCAGCCGCCGGATCGCATCTCCTCATAGTCGCCGCGCGCCCAGGCATCGCGGAGCGCGAATTTCTGGATTTTGCCTGAGCCGGTCAGCGGGTATTCATCCACTTCGAACCAGTGCCGGGGTGTTTTCTGCGGCGACAGATGCTCGCGCAGATAGGCGAACAACAGATCTTTATCCAGAATCTTACCGGGTGCGGGTCGCAAAAAGACCGCGACTTCCTCACCCAGGCGCTCATTTGGCAGGCCAAGAACCGCTACTTCTCCAACCAATGGATGCTGAAAAAGCAGTTCCTCGATCTCTCGCGGATAGATGTTTTCTCCGCCGCGTATGATCATGTCCTTGAGGCGCCCTTCAATCTTGCAATAGCCACGCTC
>CAZGGN010000031.1:7377-22782 GCA_964525195.1 uncultured Congregibacter sp. | reverse complement strand
GCCAGACGCCGATCAGCTGGCGCTACCCGCTGGTCGAGCTGGCAACCGCGGTCGCCAGCATCACGGTTGGATTTACCATTGGCTGGGGCCCCGAACTGCTCGCCTACCTGCTGCTGACCTGGGCACTGATCGCGTTGACGGGTATCGACATTGACACGCAGTTACTGCCCGATGACATAACCCTCCCGCTGCTTTGGGGAGGGCTTCTGTTCAATCTGTTTTTCGGGCCTGTGCCGATCGCTGATGCGGTCCTCGGTGCCGCAGCAGGCTACCTGTTGCTCTGGTCGATCTACTGGCTGTTCAAGCTCGCCACCGGCAAGGAAGGCATGGGCTTCGGTGATTTCAAACTGCTCGCAGCCCTGGGCGCGTGGCTGGGCTGGCAGAGTATCCCCCTGATTATTCTTTTGTCCTCAGTCGTTGGGGCGGTAGTCGGCGTTTTGATTCTCTCTCTACGCGGCCAGGGGCGCTCACAACCCCTGCCCTTCGGCCCCTATCTCGCGGCAGCAGGCTGGATAACGCTGCTTTGGGGCGAGAGCATCTCGGCACTCATTTTCGGCGGCAGTCTGTGAGCCACAGACTGAGGGTTGGCATCACCGGCGGCATCGGGAGCGGTAAAAGCGCCGTCACTGATCGACTGGCCGGGCGCGGTATCACGATCGTCGATGCGGATACCGTAGCCCGGGAAATTGTGGCACCGGGCAGCGAGGCCCTAGCGGCTATTGCGAAGCATTTTGGTGAGGGCATCATCATGCCCGATGGCCAGCTCGACAGACCCGCGCTGAGACGCATTGTTTTTGCCGAGCCGGAGGAGCGCCGCTGGCTGGAGGCCCTCACCCATCCGCTGATCGGCCTCAGCATTGCGCGACAACTCGACGAGGCCGAGTCGGTCTATGCCGTTCTTAGCTCCCCGCTGCTACTGGAGGGAACGCAGCGTGACTTTGTCGGGCATGTGGTGGTGGTCGATGTGCCGGAATCACTGCAAATCATCCGCACCATCGCCCGCGACAATAACAGTGAAGCCCTCGTGCGCGCGATCATGGACGCGCAAATGAGCCGCGAGGCGCGATTGGCTCTGGCCGATACGATCATTGATAACAGCGGGAGCCTGGAAGAGCTCGATCAGCAGGTCGATGCCTTACACGAAAAACTCACAACCCTCGCCGAAGGCCGCTCCGCAACAAAATAAGGGATCAGTGCTGACCCGCTGTCTTCGACAGGCAATCGACGATGGGCCGGTTGGCCTCAGGAAAGGCGTAATCCTGAAGCGCTGAGAGTGCTACCCAGCGCATGGGCTGCCCTTCGCAGGGTCGGGGATCACCTGAGAATCTGTTGACCCGGTGCACGTCCAGCAGCACCTGCCTGTCACCATAGTCATGCTCAATCTGTATCAAAGGAGTGTGTTCGAGCACCTCAAGGGCGATCTCCTCGGCTATCTCGCGCTTTAGAGCGGCAGCGAGACTTTCCCCCGATTCCACCTTCCCGCCGGGAAATTCCCAGAATCCGCCCTGATGACTTTCCGGATGACGGCGAGTCAGCAGAACTTCCCCCCGCTCGTTGACTATCACCGCCACCGCAACATGTACAAGACGAGTTCCGGCCGCGGACTCAGCTTCGGTATTCGGCATTGATACGCACATAGTCGTAGGAAAAATCGGAAGTCCAGACGGTCTCGCGGGCGTTGCCTCTGCCCAGTTCAATAGTCAGGCAAAGATCCCGGCCCGCCATGACCGCCGCCACTGCCGCCTCATCGTAATGCGGAGAACGCGCGCCGTTTTCAGCAATCAGAAGATCATTGATCCCGATGCGAACGCCGTTCACATCAAGATCGACAATACCCGCGCGGCCGATCGCGGCTAACAGTCGCCCCCAGTTCGGGTCCCCGGCAAAAAGTGCGGTTTTGACCAGAGGCGAATGCGCGATGGTAAACGCAACGTCCAGGCATTCCCGGGTCGAAGCACCTCCTTCCACCGAGATCTCGACAAACTTGCTCGCGCCCTCCCCGTCGCGCACCAGGCCCTGTGCCAACTCGAGACAGAGCGACTCCAACGCCTCGGCGAGGGCGGTGGCCAGCGGGGTATCTGACGAGTCACACAGCTCGCCCCCGGCCGCCCCGGTCGCTGCGAACACTAGCGCGTCGTTAGTAGAAGTATCACCGTCGACCGTAATCCGATGAAAGGACTGGTCAGCTGCACGGCGCAGGAGCGTATCCAGCACCGCCGGCGTCACCGCTGCATCGGTCGCCAGAAACGCCAGCATGGTCGCCATATCGGGGCGAAGCATCCCTGCTCCCTTGGCAATACCGCTCAGGACATAGTCGACACCATCCACCGTAAATCGCCGGGAACCGGCCTTGGGCCGCGTGTCGGTAGTCAGAATGCCCCAGGCGGCGGCCTCCCAGTTGTTCCCCGCCTGTGCAGCCCGCAGAGCGGGCAAGGCATCCACAATACGCTGCACTGGCAGATCTTCACCAATCACACCGGTCGAAAAAGGCAGGACTTCCTCGGCGCCAAGCCCAAAGACATCGGCGGCCGCCTCACAGCAACGCTGTGCAGCAACTATTCCGCTCTCACCGGTGCCGGCGTTCGCATTACCTGTGTTAATCAGGAGCATGCGCGGCATTGACCCGCAGCGGCGCAGAGATTCCCGGGCAACCAACACCGGCGCGGCACAGAAAGCGTTGCGGGTAAATACCGCGGCCGCATGAGTACCCGGAGCGAAAACAAACGCCACGAGATCACGCCGATCGGGGTAGCGAACACCCGCCTTGAGCGCGGCAACGCTCACCCCGGCGACGGCTTCGATAGGGAGCGACGCGTCACCCGCCTCCCTCTCGGCGCCACTGCGCGTTACGCTCACGTCCATGGAGTCACTCACAGGTCCGTCACCTCGCTGGACGAAAAGGAATCAAGCGGCGTAGCTAGAGCGACCCATGACATTGCTTGTACTTCTTGCCGCTACCGCAGGGGCAGGGATCATTGCGACCGACCTTCGGTTGTTCCCGGGTAAACGGTTGCGTGGGGCTCTCACCCTGCGGCTCCGCTCCCTGAGCCTCTGGCGTTTCGGCCTCTGCGGTCATCGCTGAGGCCTGGGCGTGCTGAAACGCCATCTGTGCCTTTTCCGCTGCTGCACGCCGCTGCTGTTCAATCAACTCAGCCTCGTCGCGACGCTGAATCTGAACGTGGCTCAAAAATTTGATGACTTCGTACTTGAGATTGGAAAGCAGTTCCTGAAACAGCTCAAAGGACTCGCGCTTGTATTCCTGCTTGGGGTTTTTCTGGGCGTAGGCCCGCAGGTGAATACCCTGACGCAGGTGATCCATGGTCGCAAGATGCTCTTTCCAGAGGGTGTCGAGGACTTGCAGCATGATTTGCTTTTCGATCCGCCGCATATCCTCACCGACCGCCTCTGACTTGGCGTCATAGGCTTTTTGCACCTCCTCAAGGATGCGCTCGCGAATGGCCTCCTCGTGGAGCTTGTCGTCCTCATCCAGCCACTGCTGTAGCGGCAGGGTGATGGCAAACTCAGCCTCGAGTTGCCGCTCAAGACCAGGCACGTCCCATTGCTCTTCAACGCTCATGGGAGGAATAAAAGAATCGATGGCCTGATTGACAACATCCCGGCGTATCGCCGTTACCGTATCCGCAATATCGGCATCCGTCAGCAGATCGTTTCGCTGTTGGTAAATGATCTGACGCTGATCATTCGCCACATCGTCGTATTCGAGCAGCTGCTTGCGAATATCGAAGTTGCGCCCCTCGACCTTGCGCTGCGCTTTTTCGATCGCATTGGTGACCATCCGGTGCTCAATGGCCTCGCCCTTCTCCATGCCCAGAGCCTGCATGAAATTCTTCACCCGGTCCGAGGCGAAAATACGCATGAGGCTGTCTTCCAGGGACAGGTAAAAACGCGACACACCGGGATCACCCTGGCGCCCGGCCCGACCGCGGAGTTGGTTATCGATGCGCCGGGACTCGTGCCGCTCGGTGCCAAGAATGTGCAGCCCCCCGGCCTCGATGACTGCTGCATGGCGCTTCGCCCAGTCCGCCTTGATGGCCTCCCGCTGCTCCTCAGTGATGTCGCCCGCCTGACGCAGCTCGGCCTCCAGGTTGCCGCCCAGCACGATGTCCGTGCCGCGGCCCGCCATGTTGGTGGCAATGGTGACCACGCCCGGCCTGCCGGCCTGGGCGATGATTTCAGCTTCCTGCTCGTGGTACTTGGCATTGAGTACCTTGTGCGGCACATTGGCCTTACGGAAACGGGCGGACAGGGCTTCGGACGTCTCGACCGACGCGGTACCGACTAATGCCGGAGCACCGATTTCCATGCAATGACGCACGTCCTCAACGATGGCGTCGAATTTCTCCTCGCTCGTCAGATAGACCAGGTCGTTAAGATCCTTGCGCACCATTTCCTTATTGGTGGGGATCACCACGACCTCAAGACCGTAAATCTGCCTGAATTCAAAGGCCTCGGTATCGGCGGTACCAGTCATCCCCGCCAGCTTGTCGTAGAGGCGGAAGTAGTTCTGGAAGGTGGTGGAGGCGAGGGTCTGGCTCTCGCTCTGAATTTGCACGCCTTCCTTGGCCTCGATCGCCTGATGCAACCCCTCAGACAGCCTGCGACCGGCCATGGTGCGCCCCGTGTGCTCATCAATCAGCACTACCTGGCCATCCTGGACTATATACTCCACATCGCGATGAAACATGACATGCGCGCGCAGCCCCGTATGCACGTGGTGCAGGAGCGAGAGGTTTGTCGATCCATAGAGGCTGTCGCCCTCTTCCAGCATTCCCTCGCGGACCAGCATCTCTTCGATGAACTCATGGCCCTTCTCGGTGAGCTCGACCTGACGCATTTTCTCGTCGACCGTGAAATGACCTTCCTGTCCCTCTTCGTCGCGCTGCAAGAGAGGAACCAGCTTGTTTATCCGCTTGTAAAGCTCGGAGCTATCCTGGGCAGCGCCAGAAATAATCAGTGGCGTTCGCGCCTCGTCGATCAGGATGGAATCGACCTCATCCACGATGGCGAAGCTCAACTCACCCTGGAGCTTGTCCTGCAGGGAAAACGCCATGTTGTCGCGCAGATAGTCAAAGCCGAACTCGTTGTTCGTGCCATAGATCACATCGGACTGGTAAGCGGCGCGCTTCTCATCGGAACTTTGTCCCGAGCGCACTACACCAACGCTGAGCCCGAGAAAGTTGTAGAGCGGGCTCATCCACTCGGCATCACGGGCCGCGAGGTAATCGTTGACGGTAATCAGGTGAACAGAACGATTGGCCAGCGCGTTGAGATAAACCGTCAGCGTGGGCACCAGGGTCTTGCCTTCACCGGTACGCATCTCCGCTATGCGTCCCTCGTGCAGCGTCATACCGCCGATCAACTGCACATCAAAGTGGCGCATGCCCATCACACGCTTGCCGGCCTCCCGCGCAACCGCGAAGGCCTCGGGCAGCAATGCATCCAGCGACTGTCCCTCCGCTACCCGGCCCCGGAATTCCGCCGTCTTAGCTGCCAGCTCTTCGTCACTGAGCGCCTGCATGGAGTCTTCCAGGGCGTTGATCTGGCGCACGACTTTGCGCATGCGCTTGAGTTCGCGATCGTTGCGGGTGCCAAATACTTTCTTTAATGCAGAGTTAATCATTTAGTCTTTGTCGTTAATCCGCGCCTGCGCAGAGCACTCGCGGTATCTGATTGTGAAGGCACCGAAAAGCTCAACCTCGGCGCCGTGTAGGCAATATCTGCTTTGGCCGTTAAAAGCCGTTGCATCGCGTTACCGGCAGCACGTCTTGCATGCACCGTCTGTTCAACGCTGCCCGGGAAAATCCCGGTAGTAGCCCCTTGCATGGGGTCACAGACACAGGAATCAAGTCCTGCGCGGGCGACAGCGCGGGATAGTGCGACACAGCGGGCCAGCATCACTTACCGGATTGACATCGCAAAGCATAGGGAGCAAGGGCTTCACAGAAAGAAAAACCGGCGCGGAAGTGTCTCACAGACACCGCTTGTTTTCCATTCGGCGAGAGTACTTCGGGTCAGGCTGCCGACACCGCAGCGGGGGCCATCAGGTAAGAGATCGGGGCTTCCTCGGCCTCGTCAAAGGTCACCAGTTCCCAGGCATCGGGCTGGTCAATCAGAGCGCGCACCGCCGCGTTGTTGAGGGCGTGTCCCGATTTATGCGCCCGGAACTCGCCGATAAGACTGTATCCGAGCAGATAGAGGTCGCCGATGGCATCGAGAACCTTATGCTTGACGAACTCGTCATCGTAGCGCAGACCATCCTGATTAAGAATGCGGTATTCATCAACCACAATCGCGTTATCGACACTTCCGCCCCGGGCAAGGCCCTTGGAGCGGAGGTATTCAATTTCATGCATGAACCCGAAAGTTCGTGCCCTACTGATTTCACGGACAAAGGAGGTCGACGAAAAGTCGATTTCTGCGTAGGCGGAGCGGTCGCGAAACACCGGGTGATCAAAGTCGATGGTGAAGGAGACTTTGAAGCCATCAAAGGGAAGGAAGCTGGCTATCTTGTCTCCGTCATCTACCGTCACCGGACGTTTGATCCGAATAAACTTCTTGTGCGCCGATTGTTCCTCGATCCCCGCAGATTGAATCAGGAATACAAAAGGCCCGGCACTGCCGTCCATGATCGGCACTTCGCTTGTGCTGACATCCACATACGCATTGTCGATACCCAGACCCGCCATCGCAGCGAGCAGGTGTTCCACCGTGGAAACTCTGGTCTCTCCATTCATCAGGGTGGTCGACAGGGTTGTGTCACCCACATTCGACGCTTTCGCATCAATCTCTACCACAGGATCAAGGTCAACCCGGCGAAAAACGATGCCCGTATCCACCGGCGCCGGCGCCAGGGTCAGGTACACTTTTTCTCCCGTATGCAAACCAACGCCGGTCGCCTTGATGGCATTGCGCAACGTCCGCTGTCGAATCATACAACCTCCTTGTCCATAGTCGGCCACCGTCGCGGCACCGGCGCCGTCCGGGGACGACACTGAAAGCACGCTTTGAGCGACGGGGCTAAACGGCGCCCGTCGCGGCGACCGCCACCAGAGGCTAGTCGGCCTGACGGCGCAGAAACGCCGGGATGTCAAAATAGTCATCTCCGAGCTTCTCAGCCGTTGCCGTCGCCGCGGAACCGCGTGCTGCCGAGCGGCGAGCCGGCGGCTTGTCATAGCCGCGGTAGTCCGGTGCGGCCAACGGGTCTTCCTGGGGCTGCGGCTCTTCAGCACGCGCCGCCCGAGGTGTTTCCACCACTTGCAGCTTTGCGCGGGAAGCAACGCTGCCGAGTCCCGTTGCAACCACAGTCACCTTCAATTCATCGTTCATTGAAGGATCAATGACCGTCCCCACAACGACTGTCGCCTCGTCGGAGGCAAACTCCTCGATGGTATCGCCCACCTCAGAAAACTCACCGAGAGACAAATCCAGTCCGGCCGTGATGTTGACCAGAATCCCGCGTGCGCCTTCCAGATCGATGTCGTCCAGCAGCGGGCTGTTGATCGCGCGTTCAGCGGCTTCCCGCGCCCGGTTCTCGCCACGCGAGCTGCCCGTGCCCATCATGGCCATTCCCATCTCGGACATCACCGTTCTGACGTCTGCAAAATCGACGTTGATCATGCCGGGGCGGATAATGAGATCAGCAATCCCCTGAACCGCGCCCAACAGTACATCATTGGCCTCTTTGAAGGCATCGAGGAGACTGGTATTTTTGCCCAGAACCTCCAGCAACTTTTCGTTAGGAATGGTGATTAGAGAGTCCACATGCTGCTGAAGTTCCGCAAGACCTGATTCGGCGATTGTCAGGCGCTTACGCCCTTCAAAAGAGAACGGGCGGGTCACAACCGCAACGGTCAGGATGCCCATTTCCCGAGCCACTTCTGCCACCACCGGAGCGCCCCCGGTGCCCGTACCACCGCCCATTCCCGCGGTGATAAACACCATATCGGCACCGCGGAGGGCTTCGGCAATACGCTCCCGATCCTCAACCGCAGCGGCGCGGCCGATCTCCGGATTGGCACCGGCGCCGAGTCCCTTGGTGATCTCGCCACCAAGCTGCAGCACGGTAGGTGAATCAATGTCAGACAGCGCCTGGGCATCGGTGTTGGCGCAAATAAAGTCTACGCCTTCCACGTTATTGGTGATCATGTGCTTCACGGCATTACCGCCACCACCACCTACTCCGATCACTTTGATGACAGCGCTCTGCGGTACGTTGTCGATGAGTTCAAACATAGCTTCCTTCCCCTTTGTTGTAGTCACCTTGCGGTGACGGTCCTTCCCCTAAAAACACTAAAAACTGTCTCGCACCCACTGCATGAGGCGAGACCACAAGGCTGCGTCCGGCGATCGACTGCGACCGCTGTGGTGCACTTCTCCCGCGTGGCGCATGCCATAGAGCAGCAGGCCAACAGCGGTGGAATACACCGGGTTGCGGACGATTTCGGCGAGCCCGTCGATGCTCTGCGGGTAACCCACTCGCACCGGCATATGAAAAATCTCTTCGGCCAATTCCGCGGCACCTTCCATTTTTGAGGTACCCCCGGTCAGGACGATCCCCGAGGGGATCAGGTCCTCGAAACCCGAGCGACGCAGCTCCGCCTGAATCAACGTAAACAGTTCGTCGTAGCGCGGCTCCACCACCTCGGCCAGGGACTGCCGGGACAGATCCCGGGGCGGCCGATCGCCCACGCTGGGCACCTTGATGGTCTGATCGGCGCCGGCGAGCTGGGTCAAGGCACAGGCGTAGCGAATCTTGATTTCCTCGGCGTGCTGCGAAGGTGTGCGCAGGGCCATGGCGATATCGTTGGTCACCTGATCTCCGGCGATGGGAATGACGCCGGTGTGACGAATTGACCCTTCGGTAAAAATTGCGATGTCGGTCGTGCCACCACCGATGTCCACCAGACAAACGCCGAGCTCGCGCTCATCGTCAGTCAGCACGGAATAAGACGATGCCAGTTGCTCAAGGATGATGTCCTCGACTTCCAGACCACAGCGGCGGATACACTTTTCGATATTCTGCGCGGCGTTTACGGCACAGGTCACGAGGTGCACCTTGGCTTCGAGCCGCACGCCGGACATCCCCTGAGGCTCTTTAATGCCCTCCTGACTGTCGATCACGTATTCCTGCGGCAAGACATGCAACACCTTCTGATCAGCGGGGATTGCTACCGCCCGGGCTGCATCAAGCACCCGCTCCAGGTCCTGGGAGACGACCTCCTGATCCTTGATCGCCACGATGCCGTGGGAGTTCAGGCTGCGTATGTGCGAACCGGCAATACCCACAAACACCGAATGAATCTGGCAGCCGGCCATCAGTTCGGCCTCATCCACCGCACGCTGAATTGACTGGACTGTGGACTCAATATTGACCACCACGCCCTTCTTCATACCCTTGGACGGGTGAGAGCCGATCCCCACGACTTCGACCGTACCGTCGCTGGCGACTTCACCGACAATCGCGACCACCTTGGAGGTTCCGATATCCAGTCCGACAATCATTCGCCTGTCCTTTGCCCCTGCCATCGTCGTCTTACCTGCCCTCGGAATTCTGAATCAACCCGGCCAGCTGCGGGGCCTGCTCAAATGCCACCGCCGCGCCGTCCTCATATCGCATGTCAACCCGTGCTATCTCCCGCGCGTCGTCGCCCAGCTGACTGCGCCACAGCTTCAGGAAGCGCTGCAGTCGGCGCGAGAAATCCCGATCACCCAGCTCCAGCGCAGTGCCGCCGTCAAGGCGCACCGTAAGCTGCCCAAAATCGTCTTCGATGAGAGCCACCGGCGTGATGGACAGGGGCCGCAGCTGCTCCAGAAGACGCTGGTAGTGATTCATCAGACGCGCTTCGCTCCCCAGGGGCCCGCGAATCTCCGGCAGATCTTTCCAGCGCTCACCATCAATGACTTCGATAATGCGAGCCTCGTGATTTAGGAAGGCGCCATCGCCCCAGCGTGCGATTGGCAACTGCTCTATCACCCCAACTTCCAGCGTGTCGGGAAAACGGCGCCGCAATTGCGCGCGATACACCCAGGGCAGCGATTCGAGTCGCTCCTGCAGCTGCGCCAGATCCAGAAACAAGAGGCCGCGATCCAGCTTGTCCGCCAGCGCCTCGCGCACCGCTTCCTGACGCAGGTGCTCGAGCTTGCCGGTTACCACAATGCGCTCCACAGGCAGCCCTTTGAGGGCATCCACAGCCAGATAGCCGACACCCACCAGCGCGAGCAGCGCGGCGGCTGTAAGCAAGCTTTGAAGAAAGCCGAACAGACGACCCTGGATGGCGTTCCAGCGCTCTTTCCAGGACGGCGAGGGGCGGCGTGCATTACGTCGTGACACGGCCATCAGCCTTTGACTCCCGAAGCACTGCAACCCGCTTCCCAGGACCGGAGCATGATTTCCTCAAGCAGCTCCAGCAGCGTCAGACCCGCCGCCCGGGCCGCCATCGGCACGAGACTGCTTGCGGTCATCCCGGGCACCGTATTGACCTCGAGCAACTGGAATGCGCCGCTGCTGTCCCGCATCACATCAACGCGTCCCCAGACGGAGCAACCCAGGGCAGCAAACGCCTGCAGGGCGAGCTCGCCCAGGGCGCGCGCATCGTCTTCATCCAGACCACAGGGAATGTGGTAGCGCGTAGTGCCGGCCTCATACTTGGCTGCGTAGTCGTAAAACTCCCGCGCCGCCTCGATACGAATCGCCGGCAGCGCGCGATCGCCCAGGATAGCCACCGTATATTCCGGGCCGTCAATCAGCCGCTCGGCCAGCACACAGGCGTCGTAGCGAGCGGCCTCGAGGCGCGCGGCCCGGAACGCCGCGGGCGTGTCCACCCGCGCCATACCAAGGCTCGACCCCTCGGTCGCGGGCTTGATAAAGGCTGCACCCCAACGGGCGAGCACGGCCGCTACGTCAAGCTGATCGTCAAGCACCACAAAGTCCGCGGTGGGCAAGCCCGCTGCCTGCCACAGCTGCTTGCTGCGCAGTTTGTCCATCGCCAGTGCCGAGCCAAGTACGTCGCTCCCGGTGCCGACGATACCCATGGCCTGCAGCAGGCCCTGGGTGACACCGTCTTCACCGCCGCTTCCGTGCTGAATGTTGAAGGCCAGCTCAATGCCCTCGAGTGCCTCCCACCATCGCGGTTCCGCCGTATCGATGGGCAACGGCTCGTAGCCACCCTCACGCAGGGTATCCAGTACGGTGCGGGCGCTGGCAAGGGATACGCGCCGCTCGCCGGAACAACCGCCAAACAGAACCGCAAGCTGAAGTTGTCGCAATGTCTGGCCTGCACTCATGCGCCGCTCTCCCCGCGCAGCTGCTGCGCGAGCCGGGCAATATCCCCGGCACCCTGGGTAATCACCACATCGTTGTCGTCGACCAGGTCTGCAAGCAGCGCAGGGACCTCCGCGGCGTTCGCGGCATACAAAGGATCAAGCTGTCCACGCTGGCGAATCGATCGAGCCAGAGAGCGGCTGTCAGCGCCGGCAATCGGCGCTTCTCCAGCCGGATAGACCTCAAGCAGCACCAGGAAGTCGCACTCCGACAGAACACTGACGAAGTCGTCGTACAAGTCCCGGGTCCGGGTAAAACGATGCGGCTGATAGACCATCACCACGCGACGATCCGGCCAGGCCTGGCGTGCCGAGGCCAGCGTCGCCGCGACTTCCGTGGGGTGATGGCCGTAATCATCCACGAGAGTGACACGACTTTCGCCGAGCGGCTGATTATCGTAAACGCTGAAGCGACGCCCTACGCCGCTGAAGTTTTCCAGCGTGCTCTGGATAATCTGATCATCTATGCCCTGATCCGTTGCGACCGCGACCGCCGCCGTGGCGTTAAGTACGTTGTGCCGGCCGGGCATATTCAGCGTGATCGCAAGTGCCGGGTGGCCTGCGGGTCGCTGCACGATAAAGCGCGTGCGCAGACCTTCGGGCGCAAGATCTGTAATCCGATAGTCTGCGGCCTCACTAAACCCGTAACCCAGCAACGGCCGCCCCAGATCCTCGACCATGCCCGCAAGCACCGAGTCGTCCACGCAAAGCACCGCAAGACCGTAAAACGGCAGATTGTGCAGAAACTCCACAAAAGTGCGGCGCAGCCGGGAGAAATCTCCGCCGTAGGTCTCCATGTGGTCAGCTTCGATGTTGGTGACCACCGTCACCATGGGCTGGAGATGCAGAAACGACGCATCGCTTTCGTCAGCTTCGGCAATCAGGAACCGGCCCGCCCCCAGCTGCGCATGGGAACCGGTGCTGTTGACCCGGCCACCGATAACGAAGGTGGGATCGAGATCTGCGGCGGCAAACAAGGCGGCAATGAGGCTGGTCGTTGTGGTCTTCCCATGGGTGCCGGCCACGGCGATTCCGTAACGGTGACGCATCAGTTCTGCGAGCATCTCAGCGCGGCGCACCACCGGGATCCGCCGCTCCCGCGCGGCGACAAGTTCGGCGTTGTTTTCGCTGACCGCACTGGATATTACGACGACGTCTGCACTGCCCACCGCGTCCGCATGATGACCGATCGTTACGCTGACACCCATATCCGAGAGACGGCGCGTCACGCTACCGTCGCGCAGATCTGAGCCGCTCACGCTGAAGCCCAGGTTAACCAGCACCTCGGCGATGCCACTCATACCACTGCCGCCCACACCCACCATATGGATTCGACGCACCCGGCGCATTTCCGCAGATCCCGGCATAACGACCGCGCTCATCGCATCAGCTCCTGAGCACAATCGGCAATCGCGCCAGTCGCCTCAGGACGCCCCAGGGCCAGGGCGTTCGCTGCCATCGCAGCAAGGGAAGCCGGCTTTTCGAGCAACTCCCGAAGTGTCTTGTCAAGAGCCGTGGGCAGCTCGTCCTGGGGCAGTAATACGCCCGCTCCCGCATCGGCGAGAAAACGCGCATTGGCGCTCTGGTGATCATCAATTGCATAAGGCAGCGGGATCAGCAGCGACGGGCGACCGGTTACCGCAAGCTCCGCCACGGTCAGTGCGCCGGCGCGACAAATCACCAGATCCGCCCAGCCATACGCCTCCGCCATGTCCTCGACATAGGGCTCTACACACCAGGTTGCGTCGCTGACCTGCGCATAGGCGTCGCGGGTAGCCTGTGTATGGGAGGGGCCGCACTGGTGGCGCCATTCACAGCACTCACCCAATGCCGCCGCCACGGGCGGAACCGCTTCATTCAAAGGCCGGGCCCCGAGACTGCCACCGAGGACCAGAACGCGCAGCGGGCGTTCGCCAGACCAGTTCCAGGGCTTCTCAGCGACAACCGGCAGCAGATCTTTACGCACTGGATTACCGAGGTAGCGGGCCGTGCGATAGTCCTGCAAAACCCCGGGAAACCCCGTGGCAATGACACCTGCGAAACGAGCCAGAGCGCGATTGGCACTGCCCGGGATAGCATTCTGTTCCTGCAACAGCAGCGGCCGGCGCGTCAGCCAGGCAGCGAGCGCGGCCGGGAACGAGGCATAGCCCCCCATTCCAATCACCAGCGCAGGGCGAAAGCGCAGCATCAGCCAGAGCGAGCCGAGCAGCGAAAAGCCCAAGAGCAGCAGCGCGCCGAGCTGTTGTACAACACCTTTACCACGCAGCCCGCGCATCGGCAGACAGTGCAATGGAATAGCGGCCTCGGGCACCACCCGTGACTCCAGGCCGCGACGGGTGCCGACCCAGCGCAGACGAAAGCCGCGCTCGCGCAGCTCAAGGGCGACGGCCAGCGCCGGGTACACATGGCCGCCGGTTCCACCGGCCAGCATCAACGCCATGGGAGCGAGGCCACTCATTTCGCACGTCTCCTGACCGGTTGCTGGCGCTCGTAGGCAACCCGCAAAACGATACCGAGAAGCGCACAGGCGGTAATCAGACTGGTACCCCCGTAGCTGATCAGGGGCAGGGTGAGACCTTTGGTCGGCAGCAGACCGGCACTCACACCCATATTGACGAAAGCCTGGCCGGAGAACATCAGGGCGACACCGAAACACAGGTAGGCGGCAAAAAACTCCCGTGCCTCCTGAGCCCGGCGGCCGAGCTGAAATATCCGCAATACCAAGGCGAGGAACAGGCCGATGAGCACCAGCGCTCCCACGAACCCGGTTTCCTCCGCCCAGATCGAGAACACAAAATCGGTATGGGCTTCCGGCAGGTAAAAGAGCTTTTGCACACTGTTGCCAAGCCCGACGCCAAACCACTCACCGCGACCAAAGGCGATCAGCGACTGAATCAGCTGAAAACCCGAACCGTAGGGATCCGCCCAGGGGTCCGTGTAGGCGATCAGGCGCTGGAGCCGGTAGGGCGCGGCCTGAATCAACAGGGCGCCAAGAATACCGGTGGCCGCCACGATTAATCCAAGGTGCGTAAGGCGCATGCCCGCGAGGAAGAGCATGCCAAAAGCGGTGGCCAACATAATGACAACGGCACCGAAATCCGGCTCTGCCAGCAACAGCACAGCAACCATTGCCAGAATCATCAGCGGCCGGAAAATGCCCTGCCAACTCTCCTGCAACGCCTTGCCCTGACGCAGTAAATAACCGGACAAAAAGAGGATCATCGACGCCTTGGCAAGCTCTGATGGCTGCAGTGTCAGCGGCCCGAGGGCAAGCCAGCGCTGACTGCCGTTGACATTTTTACCCACGCCGGGCACCAGCACCAGAATCAAAAGCAAGCTCGACAGCAGCAGCCACAGCCAGCCACTGCGATACCAGAATTCCACAGGCACCCGGTAGCAGATCGCCCCCGCAACCAGTGCGATCACCAGATAAATCAGGTGACGCAGGCTGTGATGCCACATATTGCCGTAGGTGGCCTCGGCATAGCCGACGGAAGCCGAGCTGATGGCAATCAGACCGATCAACAGCAGGGTCAGCGCCAGGGTCAGAAGCATCGCATCCGGAAGTGCGGCAAAGGGGCCTGGCGCGATGGCTTTTGCGGTACTCATGCAGCCGTCCCCGCAAGAACCCGACGACGAAACTGATCGCCGCGATCCTCGTAACTCGCAAACTGGTCGAAGCTGGCACAGGCCGGCGAGAGCAGCACAATCTGCCCCACATCGGCGCGCTCCTCAGCCATCGATATGGCCGCATCAAGCGTTCCGACAATGTGTGTTTCACAGACATCGGCGAAGGCCTCGGCCATCACTTCCGCCGCTTCGCCGATCAGCAGCAGCAGTGAGCAATGCGAGCCCACAGCGGCGCGCATCGTTCTGAAGTCTGCGTTCTTGTCCCGCCCTCCGGCGATGAGAACCAGCGAGTGGTCACCGCCAAGCCCTTCAATGGCGGCAAGGGCCGCCCCCACGTTAGTGGCCTTGGAGTCGTTAATCCAGCGAACCCCGTCCCGCTCCAACACCAGCTCGCAGCGGTGCGGAAGACCCCGGAAATCGCGCAGGGCGTCGATG
>CAZGGN010000031.1:4842-7367 GCA_964525195.1 uncultured Congregibacter sp. | reverse complement strand
CCGCGCCGCAAGCGGCGGGCCCGGATTGTACCGGGGCGGGGGAGTGAGCGTCGAGCATCGCCGGGCGCGGCAGATCAATCGCCGCACCCAGGGCCAGCGCCGCGAGGGCGTTGGCAATGTTATGGCGTCCTGCCAGGGCGAGCTCAGACACAGGCAGGAGCATGTCAAAGCCTTCTGCCAACATCAGTCGATCGCCCTCACGACGAAGACCAAAACCATGCAGCTCTGGCTCAGCAAGGCGCCAGCTTATCTGCCGACGCCCGGCAGCCAGCGGAGGAATCGTCAGCGGGTCATCCGCATTGAACACCACGGTTTTGCACCCATTGAAAATGCGATGCTTTGCCTGGTGATAGCGGGGCATGCTGCCGTTCAGGACTGTCGCCACTTCAAGGCCCAATTCACCGGCGCGTTCCAGCTGAAAGCTCGACAGCTCAAGCACATAAAACTCATTGTCATCGTCCAGCAGATCCAGCGCCGGGGTCCCGAGATTGCCGCCCACACCGGCGCGTCGTCCCGCGGCCCTGAGCATGGCGCCAAGCATTTCGGTCACTGTGGATTTGGCGTTGGATCCGGTGATCCCGATAACCGGCGCTTTCGCAGCCTCGACAAACAAATCGATGTCGCCGCGCAGGACCGCACCGGCCTTCATCGCCTGCTGCAGCCAGGGTTCCGCCGGTGAGATGCCCGGACTGACGATCAGCTCGCCTGCGGTATCCAGTACCTCCTGAGCCCCGCCCCCGAGCAGTACCGGCACCGCCGGTATCTGCGCCTGCAGCTCCGCCAGCCCCGGCGGGTGATCGCGGGTATCGAACACCGAAAAATCTTCGCCCGCGGCGTGCAGATAACGCGCGACACTCAGCCCCGTGGCACCGAGACCGACGACGACTTTTCGCCGTGTGCTGCTGATCAGGGTAGACATAGTGGCCAGCTCCCCCATTACCGCAGCTTCAAGGTGGCGAGGCCAAAGAGCACCAGCATCACCGTGATGATCCAGAAACGCACGATCACGCGGGGCTCTGGCCAGCCTTTGAGTTCGTAGTGATGGTGAATCGGCGCCATACGAAACAAGCGGCGGCCCGTCAGTTTGAAAGACGCCACCTGCAGAATGACCGATACGGTCTCCAATACAAAAATGCCGCCCATAATGAAAAACACGATCTCATGTCGCGTAATCACCGCCACCGTACCCAGTGCGGCGCCCAGCGCCAGGGCGCCCACATCCCCCATAAACACCTGCGCGGGGTAGGTGTTGAACCACAGGAAGCCCAGCCCCGCGCCGGCAATGCCCCCGCAAAACACCGCCAGCTCACCGCTGCCGGGCACATAGGGAATCTGCAGGTACTCGGCAAAATTGACGTTGCCGGTGAGATAGGCAATCAGCCCCAGCGCCGTCCCTACCAGCACGGTCGGAAGAATCGCCAGCCCATCAAGGCCGTCGGTCAGATTCACCGCATTGCTCGCTCCGACAATCACAAAGTAGCTGAGCACCACAAAGAACCAGCCCATGCCAATGGCGACGTCCTTCAGGAAGGGCAGAAAAAGCTGGGTCGTGACGGGGCTGTCAGAACTCAGGTACAGATACAGCGCCGCAGCCAGGCCCGCCAGGGATTGCCAGAGGTACTTCCAGCGCGCCGGCAGTCCGCGGGGATTTCGCTCAACTACCTTACGGTAGTCGTCCACCCAGCCGACGGCACCAAAGGCGGCGGTCACCAGCAAGGCAACCCAGACATAATCATTGGAAAGATCGCCCCAGAGCAGGGTGCTGACCGCAATCGCCACGAGAATCAGCGCGCCGCCCATCGTCGGCGTACCGGACTTGCCAAGATGGGACTGCGGACCATCACTGCGTACCGCCTGCCCCACCTGGTAATAGCTCAGACGGCGAATCATCACCGGGCCGACCAACAGGGAAATCAACAATGCGGTACCGGCGGCGAGAATCCCGCGCAGGGTCAGATACTGGAAAACTCGAAAGCCCGATTCAAACTGGGCGAGGTACTCCGCAAGAATCATCAGCATGCGTCGCCCCCCGTCGCTACATCGCGAAGCGCCACAAGCACCGCTTCCATCGCCGCCCCGCGCGAACCCTTGACCAGGATCGTGTCACAGCTGTCCAGCAGTTCCGGCAGCGCAGACACCAGCGCATCCCGGGAGGGATACCAGCTTCCGCCGTCACCGAAAGCCTCCACCGACACCTTGAGGGCATCGCCAACCCCAACCAGACGTCCCACACCCCGCTTGCGAGCCAGCTCCCCCATCTCCGCGTGCCGCGCAGCGCTCTCGCTGCCGAGTTCCAGCATTTCACCGAGAATCAGGGCCGTACGACCCCGGGAGCGGGCCAGTAACTCTATGGCTGCACGCACTGAACCGGGATTGGCATTGTAGCTGTCGTCGATCAGCACCGTGCCATCATGCAGTGTCTCAGGCTGGAGGCGCCCCGACTCGGCCTCACTGCGCTCGAGACCGGTAGCAATCGCATCGATGCGCACTCCCGCGGCGCTGGCCAGCGCCGCCGCTGCGAGCGC
>CAZGGN010000031.1:3468-4832 GCA_964525195.1 uncultured Congregibacter sp. | reverse complement strand
CACGGCCAGGGGCCCGAGCAGCATGAGCAGATAGGCCAGGAACATCATCAGATCGCCCGGCGTGAGTTCACCTTGCAGCACCTGCCACCCGCCGTACAAGAGCAGTGCGGCACTGGCCAGCGCCGCCGCTGCGAGCGCGTTCGCCACGCTATGCCGACCCGGTAGTGGCAGGTTCACTTCACGGGACTCGCCGGCAACACTCAGGGTGAACACGGTTCCAGCCAATCCACGATCGCAAAGCGCAGATGCACTCACGTCAGCTGCAGTATCGAGTGAATAGCTGATGATCCGGGCTCCGGCGGCATTGATACGCTGACGCCAGAGCGGCGCCCAGGACTGATCAAGATTGAGGATTCCCCAGCCACTGGAACCCAGGCCATCAAAGATTTCCGCCTTGACGTCGGCCACATCAGCCACGCTACCAAAACCTTCGAGGTGCGCTTCCATCGCGTTCAGAACGGTGCTGACCGACGGCCGGGCCAGCTGGCAGAGGTGCGCAATATCGCCGCGCCGGGTCGCTCCCATCTCTACCACCGCATAACGTGTCGCATCATCGAGTCGCGCGAGAGTGAGCGGCACACCGATCTCGTTGTTGTAATTACCGGCGGTCGCGATCGTCGCTCCGGCAATATTAAAAATACTCCGGCACATGTTCTTCACCGACGTCTTGCCGCAGCTGCCGGTGATGGCGATCAGCTCGCCCGCATAAAGATCCCGATTTACCTGGCCTATCTGCGCCAGCGCCGCCAGGCAGTCAGCAACCACCAGACAGGGAATCGGCGCTTCCAGGGGCCGCTCCGTCAATGCGGCAACAGCACCCCGCTCGGCCGCCGCCGCCACGTAGTCATGTCCGTCAACGCGCTCTCCGGAAACTGCGACGAACAGATCCCCGCGCTCGACCCGGCGCGAATCAATAGCCAGTCCGGCTACCGGCAGCGCCGACCCGGTGTAGGCGGCGCCCACCTTTGCGGCGATCGCCGGGAGTGTCAGCGCGCTCATCATGCGGCTATCCTCGCCAGCACCTGAGCGGCAACGTCACTGTCGCTGAACGCCAAACGACGTTCACCAATGATCTGGTAATCCTCATGGCCTTTACCGGCAATGAGCACGCAGTCGCCGGGGCGGGCGGATTCGATCGCCAGACGAATCGCCTCGCCGCGATCGGAACGCACCAGGTAATCGCAGCACATGCCGGCCTCCACGTCGGCGATAATCGCCAGAGGATCCTCGCTGCGCGGATTATCGCTGGTCAGAATTGCCCGGTCGGCGATAGTCGACACCGCCTCAGCCATCAAAGCCCGCTTACCGCGGTCACGATCACCACCTCAGCCAAAAACAGCGATCAGCTGCCCTGGGCACTGTTG
>CAZGGN010000031.1:1482-3458 GCA_964525195.1 uncultured Congregibacter sp. | reverse complement strand
ATAAGCGGTTGCTTCAAGATCGGCAAGAACGCTTTCGGTATTTCTTGATTCATACGGAGTCCTGAAAAACCACAAAGGCCTAATTGAAGGCGTTCAGGATACCATCAAATTTTTAAGGGATGAAGGTATTATTTTCAGGGTTTTGACGAATGATGCCTCACGCAGCCAAAAACAGCAATCAGCTGCCCTGGGCACTGTTGCCGCAAAGCCGCCAGCACCTGGCCCAATGCGTCCGGCGTATGCGCGTAATCGATCACCACCAGCGGCGCCCCGGGAACCCGGATAGGCTCCATGCGTCCGGGGACAGCCTTGAGCTGAGCCGCCGCGGAGACCAGACCATCAAAGGGCAGGCCCGCCTGCAACGCCGCCGTCATTGCCGCCAGCAGGTTCATGGCGTTGAACTCTCCCAGCAGCGGACAGCGCAAGGTGGCACTGCCCCAGGGGCTCTGAAAACGCATTCGCAGACTCGCAGACTCCAGCTCGAGCTTGCCGAGGGTAACGTCGGCACCGCTACCCTCCTGACCGTAGCGCAACGCGGTCACGCCCGGCGCGAGCTGCTGAGAAAGGCTTGCACTGAATGCATCGTCAGCATTCAGCACCGCCGTGCGAAGTGATGAGAACTTGAACAAGCGCGCCCTCGCCGCCCCGTAGGCAGCCATATCGCCGTGGTAATCCAGATGGTCGCGAGTGAGATTGGTGAAGATGGCGGTATCGATATCCACTCCATTCAGACGCCCCTGATCCAGCGCGTGCGATGACGCCTCCATACTCACGAAGGGCACGGCCTGCCCTGCCCAGGCCGCCAGCACCGCCTGCAGCGTGAGCGGATCCGGCGTGGTGTGAGCACTTTCCACCGGCCGGTCATCAAGCGATGCCCCCAGTGTGCCAATAACACCACAGTCGTAGCCCACAGCGCGGATCAACTGTGCGAGCAGCTGGCTGACAGTGGTCTTACCGTTGGTGCCGGTCACCGCGGCAATATGCATTGTGTGACTCGGATGCCGGTAGTAGCGGCTGACTATTTCGCCAAGGCGCTCGCGCAACCCGGGAACGGGAATGACCGGCATCGCGGTCTGCCCGGCGGGAACGGCATCTTCCGTCAGCGCAGCGATGGCCCCACGCGCGGCCGCATCCTCCAGAAACATCCGCGCATCGTGCTGCTGGCCGCGCAGCGCGATGAACAGATCGCCCGACTCAACGCGGCGGCTATCGAGGCACAGTCCCCGGACCTCAATCGCGGGCACCTCATCCACCATGCCCTCGAGCAGCCGCGGAAGCGATCTGTTTACTGTGTCCACGCTGGTCATTGCACAACACCCCGCGGCGCGACGCCCGGCGCCACTGTGGCGAGCATCTCTTCGGGAGCGACCAGGGTCGGCGGCACACCGAGCAGACGCAGTGTTTCCTTAGCCACGCGCGCAAACACCGGCGCGGCTGCGGCGCCACCCCCATAGCTATCGCCCTTGGGGCGATCGAGAACCACCACGGTCACAAACCGCGGATCATCAATCGGAGCCAGACCCGCGAACAGCGCGACATACTGGTCATCAAGGTAGCCACCGGCGCCCACCTTGTGGACGGTGCCGGTCTTCCCGCCGACTTCGTAGCCATCTACCCTGGCCTTCCTCGCAGTACCCTCATCTCCGGTAACCGCATGCAGCACTTTTCGGACCTCTGCTGCGATCGCCGGATCAATAACCTGTATTCCCCCAAGCTCCACCTCGTCCCGGTGCAGCAGGGACAGCTCGGGCAGCCGGCCGCCGTTGGCAAATACTGCATAGGCCCGGGCGATCTGCAGCGGCGTAGCGGTCAGGCCATAACCAAAGGCCAGAGTGACCTCCTCAATGGGACGCCAGCGCGGACGCTGCGGAAGCAGCCCGGAGCTCTCGCCGGGAAACCCGGTTGCCGTGGGCTGCCCCATACCGAGACGCTGAAAAACATCCCAGATCGGCTCGTAACCTATATCCAGAGCGATT
>CAZGGN010000031.1:0-1472 GCA_964525195.1 uncultured Congregibacter sp. | reverse complement strand
GACCTGACTGGATTTCTCGACCACCCGCGACAAACTGATCTCACCGTAGTTGCGTGGATCCGGGAGAACCTTCCGACCAACACGAATGCGTCCGGGACTGGTATCAATCATCGTCTCGGTGGTGTAACGCCCGCTTTCCAGTGCCGCCACCAGCGTCAGCGGCTTCATGGTGGATCCGGGCTCAAAGACATCGGTCAGGGCGCGGTTCCGCGTCTGACTCATGGTGACACTGCTGCGATTGTTCGGGTTGAAATCCGGGTAACTCACGCTCGCGAGAACCTCACCACTGTAGCTGTCCAGGGTGACGATCACCCCGGCCTCGGCACCGGTCACCTTGATTGCACGACTCAGCTCGCGATGCTGGAGATACTGCAGGCGCAGATCGATCGACAGCTGCAGATTGCGCCCGGGACGCACGGGCTCGACCACACCGATGTCGCGCACCGCGTCGCCGTGGAGATCCTTGATGTAGCGCTTCTTCCCCGCATGTCCGCGCAGCCAGTCATCGTAGGCCAGCTCGAGACCGGCGACCCCGGCTCCATCGACATTCGTCATGCCGACCAGTTGCGCCGTCACTTCGCCCGCCGGATAAAAGCGGCGGTATTCGCGCTCGGCGCGAACACCGGCAATATTCAGGGCCAGCACTTCCCTGGCCCGATCCGGCACGAGATGCCGGCGCAGATACATAAACTGGCGACCCGCGTAGCGCTCAAGCTTCTCCGCGAGTTCACCCGGGCCGATATCCAGCGCCAGCTCCAGCTCCCCCAAACGCTCACTGCCCGTGAGCAGGGCAGGATTGGCCCAGAGCGAGATCACCGGGGTGCTGACCGCCAGCGGCTCACCGCGCCGATCAGTGATCAGCCCGCGATAGGCCGGCAGCTCTGCGGTTCGGACCATGCGCAAATCGCCCTGGCGCTGGAGAAACTCGACACCGCGACCCATATCCAGAACCTGCAGGGACAGCACCCGGCCGATCAGCGCCAGAAACATCAGCAGCAACATGCCCAGCACTACATAGGCCCGCCAGCGCTGAACATCCGCTCCCTTGGCGCGACTCATCGGGTCACCAGCCTGGTGCGCTCATGCCCGGGCACACCCAGCCCCAGAGATTCGCCGGCTTGCGTTTCGATCCGGTAGTGCGACGCCCAGGTGCTCTGTTCAAGAAGCAGCCGGCTGTACTCTTCTTCGAGGTACCAGCGCTGGGCTTCATGCTCCTGCAGTTGCGCGTAGAAATCCCGGCTCGCGTGCGTGCTGGCAATAATGGCGAAGGCACTGAGAAGCACCAGAAGGAGCAGCAAAGCACCCCAGGCAAAGCGTGTCAGACCGCTCATCAGGCGAGCCTCTCAGCGCAGCGCATGATGGCGCTCCGGGCCCGGGGGTTTTCCGCGACCTCGCGCTCACCTGCCCGGACTGCCTTGCCCAGCAGGCGCATGGACTGACCGGCACTGGAGGCCCGCACGGGAATGCCTCTG
>CAZGGN010000030.1:8987-22848 GCA_964525195.1 uncultured Congregibacter sp. | reverse complement strand
GTTTCCAGCGTCCCGCCCCGAGATGCTGCGGCGAAGGCTCTTGCAACGCAGCTTTGTGCGCTTTGCTGTTCTACCGGGAGACCGCTGACGTTAAAGTAGTGCTACGGGAGGGTTCCTCATATGCGCTGGCTGGTTTTAATTACGGGACTTGTACTGGTTGTCGGGGGCCTGTTTCTGGGCCGTCAGGAACTGCCCGATGGACCGCTCAGTGTAAGCAGCAATGCCGCCACGCTGCGCAGCACCACCTCCGGTCCTGTGATTGGCGGTATCAGTGCGCCCGGCGCACAGGTCTGGCTGGGGATCCCCTACGCCGCCGCGCCCGTCGGAGACAATCGCTGGCGCGCCCCGCGTCCTCCCCGCAACTGGATAGCCCCGAGAGACTCTCTGCGTTTCGGTCCCGTTTGCCCGCAATATGCCAGCCGGCTGTCGGCGAGCAGCGCTGATCCGGGAACACTGATCGGCAGTGAAGACTGTTTGTCGCTGAACGTTTTTGCTCCGGGCGGCGTGGAAAAAGCTGCCGGACTGCCGGTGATGGTATTTATCCACGGCGGTGGCAACACGATTGGCTCGGCGCTCCCTTATGACGGCTCCGCCTTCGTGCAGGAGCAGGGCGTTGTGATGGTGACCCTGAACTATCGACTCGGCCCCCTGGGCTGGTTCAGTCACGCGGCGTTGCGCGCCGGTGAATCCCCTGAGAATGCGTCGGGCAACTTTGCGTTGCTGGATATGATTGCCGCGCTGAAATGGGTAAGACGCAATATTGAGAGCTTTGGCGGCGACCCCGCGCGAGTCACAGTTTTTGGGGAATCAGCCGGCGGTCGCAATATTTACGGACTGTTGGCGTCGCCGCTGGCTGCGAATCTTTTTCACGGCGCGATTATTCAAAGTGGCTTTCCCGGCACCTTCACGCGGGCCCGCGCCGAGAGCCCGGTAGATGACCCGCAGCCGGGACATCCGAATGGCTCTCATGCGCTCCTGCTCTCCTGGCTGCAGCAGCAGCGTGGCATAAGCAGCCGGGCCGAGGCTCGGGCATCCCTCGACCGTTTGGCGGATGGGGAACTTGAGCGATTCATGCGCAGCCTGCCGATGGAACAGCTGCTGGCGCCCCTCGCCACGCCCGGCGGCATGTATCGGATTCCGGCTCTGTTTCGCGATGGCGTGGTGATTCCTGCTGATCCGCTGACCGAGGTGTTTGCGGACCCGTCGCGCTGGAACCGCGTACCGCTTCTGGTCGGCAGCAATCGCGATGAAATGAAACTGTTTCTCGCGCTGTCGGGTCGGCACACGGGCAAACGTTTTGGGTTGATTCCGACGCCCGAGGCCCCGGATCGTTATGATTTGCTGAGTCGTTATCACAGTGACACCTGGAAGGCGGTGGGAGTGGATCTGCCCCTCTCCCTGATCAGCCAATCCACTGCTGAGACGGAGCTGTTTGCCTATCGCTTTGACTGGGACAACATGCGCAGCAACTGGCTGATCGATCTTCCGCAGCTGCTCGGTGCTGCCCATGCACTGGAGCTGGACTTTTTGTTTGGTCCGCTGATCAGCCGTGTTGTCCCCGGGGTTTTTTTCCCGGCTAACCGCGATGATCGCGAGGCCCTGGGCCGGAGCATGCGTGATTATTGGGCCGGCTTTGCCTATAGCGGTCGTCCGGGAAGCGGGCGTAGCGCGGCGCAGCCGGCCTGGCCTGCTTGGAGCGTCTCGAATCCCATGCTTATGCTGCTCGACGGCGCCGAGAGTGGCGGCATACGCCCGGAGCCGATCCGCGTGACGGTGGATGACATCAAGACGCGCCTTGAGGGCGAGGAGGGGCTCACCGAGCGCCTTCGATGCGCGCTCTATGTCGATTTGTTCCTCGATAACAACGGCCTGAGTGAGCTTTACCAGACCCGGGAATATCAGGAGCTGGGCTGTGGCCAGCTGCCTTCCTGGCCGCTGGCCGGGCTGTCCCGCTGATGCCCCGCTCCTCCGGGGGAGACTGTGGGAGCTTGGACGCTCAGCTCGCTAGCTGCTATGGCCCTCGCCGGCGGTGTGCGACAGCGGCAGGGCCGTTCGCTGAATGACCCGGCGGAGCACAAAGCTCGAGTGCACGCCGCTGACGCCGGGGATCCGGGTCAGGCGCCCGAGCAAAAAACGCTCGTAGTAGGCCATATCGGGGACCACAGCCTGAATCAGGTAGTCTGAATCCTGGCCCGTTACCACACTGCACTCGATCACTTCCGGATAGTCCCGGACCGCTTCCTCAAAGGCTTCGAAGCGGTCCGGGGTGTGCCGATCCATGCTGATGCTGATAAACGCGGTGAGGCTCAGACCCAGCCGCTGCTGATCCAGGACGGTGACGTGTCCGCGAATCAACCCGCTCTCTTCCAGGCGTTTTACCCGGCGGGCGCAAGGGGTGGGCGACAGACCCACGGCCTCCGCCAGCTCCAGATTGCTGATCCGCGCATCCTGCTGGAGTCGCTCAAGAATTCGTCGGTCCATGCGGTCGAGGGCAGGTGTTGCCATCGTCTAATCCCCAATGAAATTAATTTATATGGTGAATTTAGCTAAATTCAAATCATTATATAGTTATATAGTGCAATATAATCCCATTCTACCTAGTAATTTGTTGTTTTTCCCTAACGCATCCCGCCTATACTTTCTCCCACTGGTGCCAACGTTACCCGGCTATGGATCGCTTATCCCGCGACCGGTCGATGGCAAAACCCACAAGGTACGCCTGCCGGGTAACGTCGCCAGCCCCTCTACCCCGAGCGGGCATCCGCACCGCTGCTGTTAATATTCTTCTACATTTGTCAGCAATTGTTTCGGAACTGATCATGAGCCGTTTTGACCACCGCCGTTATCCCGCTTTCCCTCCGGTCCCCATGACCGCCCGACGCTGGCCTGATCGCCAGATTCGCCGGGCGCCGCAGTGGTGCAGTGTGGATTTGCGCGACGGAAACCAGGCTCTGATCGAGCCCATGACCAGCGCGCAAAAATCGCGCATGTGGGATCAGCTGATCAAGCTCGGCTTTAAGGAAATCGAAGTGGGTTTTCCCTCCGCTTCCAGCCATGACTTCGCTTTTGTGCGCGAGTTGATTGAAAACGGCCGCATTCCCGATGACGTTACTATTCAGGTTCTCACCCAGGCTCGCGAAGAGTTGATAGCGCGGACCTTCGAGTCTCTCGAGGGCGTGCCCCGGGCGATCGTGCATGTCTACAACTCCACCTCGACGGTACAGCGCGAGCAGGTGTTTAACCTGGATCGCGACGGTATCAGGGCAATTGCCGAAAATGGCGCCCGGCTGGTCAAGGAGTACGCCGCCCGCTATCCGGACACGGACTGGACCTTTGAATACTCGCCGGAAAGTTTTACCGGCACTGAACTGGATTATGCGGTTGAGGTTTGCGATGCGGTGACCGCCATCTGGCAGCCGAGTCCGGATCGCAAGGTGATTCTCAATCTCCCGGCGACCGTCGAGATGAGCACACCCAATATCTATGCGGACCAGATCGAGTGGTTCTGTGACCACATCGCCCGGCGCGACAGTATTATCGTGTCGCTGCACACGCATAACGATCGCGGCTGTGCCGTCGCCGCGGCAGAGCTGGGGGTACTGGCCGGCGCTGATCGCGTCGAGGGTACGCTCATGGGCAACGGCGAGCGCACAGGCAATATGGATATCATCACCATGGCGATGAATCTTTATAGCCAGGGTGTAGACCCGCAGCTTCACCTCGAGGGTATGGACGAGATTATCGAGACCGTGAAAGCCTGCACACAGCTACCGGTGCACCCGCGTCATCCCTATGCAGGAGAGCTTGTTTTTACTGCCTTTTCGGGCAGTCATCAGGACGCCATTAAAAAGTGTCTGGCCCGCCGCGGGGATGACGATAATGCGGTGTGGGAGGTCGCCTATCTGCCGATTGATCCGGCCGATATTGGCCGTTCCTATCAGGAAGTGATTCGCATCAACAGCCAGTCCGGCAAGGGTGGCGTGGCCTATGTCATGCACGCTGACCACGGCTACGATCTGCCGCGCTGGCTGCAGATCGATTTCAGTACCACGGTGCAGGCCTACGCTGAAGATACCGAGGGCGAGGTCGGTTCCGAGGCTATTTACCGCCTGTTTCAGCAGACCTATCTGCCGCCGGAGCCGCGCTGGCGTCTGAATGATTATCAGCTGAGCCGTGCCGATGGCGTGGATCGGCTGCAGCTGACGATTCAGGAGGGTGCCCAGTCCCGGCAGATCAGCGGGACCGGTAATGGCGTGGTTGCGGCCTTCGTCGACGCGCTCGAGCGCTTTGTGGGCAAGTCTATTGTGCTGGTGGAGTACAGCGAGCACGCGCTCTCACAGAGCGCGGACGCCGAGGCGGTCTGCTACATTCAGCTCAACATTGATGGGGAGCGCAGCTGCGGTGTCGGCCAAAGCCACGATATCGTGCAGGCTTCGCTGATAGCAATTCTCGGTGCCCTGAGCCGCTCACCGTCGATTGCCAGCGCCAGCGCAGCCGCCTGATCAATCGGCCGCCGCCGGCGGCCGCTATCTCTGAGAGTGTCCCCCGGGCGCGCGTGTCGCCTCAGTAGGGGTGGCGATTGAAATAGTCCCGTGCCGCCGCCATCACCCGCGGCGCCAGCAGCAGGGTGCTGAGCATGGTGGGAATTGCCATCAAACCGTAGGCCCCGGAGATAATATTGAACACCACATCAATGCTCACGCTGGCGCCGGCGACAACCGTCGCGACAAACACCCAGCGAAAGTGGTGCTGCAAGTGCGCCCCGAATAAAAAACCGAAGCACTTAGCCCCGTAGTACCAGCCGGTAAACATGGTTGTGGTGCTGAGGATCAGTGCGACAAAGGCCAGTGGGATCAGACCGAATTTGCCCATTTGTCCGGTAAAGGCATTTGCGGTCAGGGTGATTCCCGACAGCTCGCCGGGTACCTGCCACTGGCCGGTGATAAGAATGACCAGGGCGGTGCAGGTGCACACAATCAGGGTGTCGATGACCGGGCCCAACATGGCGACCAGCCCTTCCCGTACTGGTTCATTGGTCCGGGCGGCACCGTGGGCCATCACTTCGGTACCGACGCCCGCCTCATTGGAGAAAGCGCCTCGGCTGATGCCAATCAGCAGGGTGCCAATAAAGCCCCCACCGGCAGCCTGTGCGGTAAATGCGTCCGACACGATGCTGCTAAACACCTCGGGGACCAGCGCGATGTTCGCGACGATGACGTAAAGGGTCATCGCGAGATAGACCAGCACCATGCCGGGTAGTACGGCGACGGCTACTTTTGCCACTCGTGGCAGGCCGCCGAAGATAACGCCGGCAACGACTGCTGCGATAATGCAGCCAATCAGCGGCCCACCCCAGCCCGGCATATTGCCAGCGAATACCGTGTCACCCACCAATGCGGTGAGCTGGTTGGCCTGGAACAACGGCAGGGTGCCGATAAGCCCCGCCAGGGCAAACATGATCGCCAGGGGGTAGTAGCGACGCGGAAGCGCTTCGCGAATGATATACATCGGCCCGCCCTGAAGTTGCCCCAGACTGTCCTCACCGCGATACATCACACCCAGCGTGCAGGTGAAAAATTTTGTTGCGACGCCCACGAGGGCCGAGACCCACATCCAGAACACGGCCCCCGGACCGCCGGCTACGATCGCCAGGGAAACGCCGGCAATATTGCCAAGTCCCATGGTTCCCGAAAGCGCCGCCGCGAGGGCCTGGCCGTGTGACAGTTCCCCCGCCTCCCCCGGCGTGTCATGGCGGCCGAGCATGATGCCCAGCGCGTGACCGAAATGCCGATAGGGCAGTCCCCGGGAAAAGAGCAGGAAAAACAGGCCGCCACCCAGAAGCAGCGCCACCAGTGGCGTACCCCAGACCAGATTGACGAAGGTGAGAGACAGTTCCTCGAGGCTGATCATGCAGATGCCGCCGCTGAAAACGGGGCACATTAGCACAGTGTCAGGCTAGATTAGACTTCGTTTGGGGCGGCGGCTCTGGGATGATCTGTTCTGCGCCGCTGCGGCGTAGTTTTACTGATACGAGGGAGTAGCCATGCCAAGTACCGCCTTTCATCTTGCCCTGCCGGTGGATGATCTCGACGCTGCCGAAACTTTCTACGGAGGAGTCCTCGACTGCCCCCGGGGTCGTTCTTCGCCGCGCTGGATTGACTATGACTTTTACGGGCATCAGCTTGTGGTGCACAAGGTTCCGACGGAAGACCTGCCCGCGGTGACGCGCAACCCGGTCGACGGGGAGTCGGTGCCTGCCAGTCACTTTGGCGTTGTACTGGAATGGGATGACTGGGATCAACTTCAGACTCGCCTCCAGGCTGCCGGGATTCCCTATGTCATCGAGCCCAACACCCGTTTTGCGGGCCGTCGCGGTGAGCAGCGCACCTGCTTTGTCCGGGACCCGGCGGGAAACTATCTGGAGTTCAAGTGTTTTCGCCATCCGGAGATGCTCTTTGCCACGGATGGAATGGAGTACTAATGGCCCTCGCCAGAGCCTCAGACTGCGGCGGTGCTGCTTGATGGCGCGGCAGCGATTCAGCCTGCTGCTCGTTCTGCTGCTGTTACTCGCCGGGTGCAGCAGCACGACATTCTTTTACAACCGCCTTGATTTCGTTTTGCCCTGGTATCTGGAGCGTTACGTCAATCTGGATCGGGCACAGAGCGAGCAGACCGATATGCTGCTTGCCCCGTTACTGGAATGGCACCGGCGCGAGGAGCTTCCCCGCTACATCGCATTTCTCGATGACCTGGAGGGCGAGCTGGCGCAGCCTTTGAATCTGGCAACCATTGAGGCCTACACGCAGCGCGCAGAATTTGCCTGGTACCGCCTGCGTGACCCGCTCCTCGATGCTCTGCTGGTGCTGGGGGATAGCCTGAGTGAGGTACAGATTGACGAATTTATTGCCACACTCGAGAAAAAACAGCGCAAGTACGAACGCAAATATCTCGACCGGAGTGAGGAGGAGTTTCGCGAGGACGCCCTGGAAAACCTTGCAGAGTCGATCGAGGATTATCTTGGCCGCCTCGAAGCGCCGCAGCTTGAACGCCTTGATCTGGCGGTAGAAACCCTGCACCGCTCCGATGGAGTCTGGCTTGCCGAACGCGCTGACTGGATTGTCGCGATGCGCCAGCAGCTCAAGCGGGAGTTTGGTTGGGAGCGACGGATCGTGGCGGTCATCCGTTATTGGGAGTCACAGCTTGATCCGCAAACCCGTGCGCTCTACGAGCACAATACCGCGGTAGTTCAGGCCGCCCTGGTGGATGTGCTGAATACGCGCAGCGAGCGCCAGGACCGGCATTTACGCGAGCGGATCGCAGATCTGCGTGAAGATCTGGTCCTGCTGACCTCGGAGACTGACGCGGGTTGATCCGCTCTAGCAGTCGCGGTGCAGCGCTTTGCGAAACACCTTGGAGTTCCGCTGCAGGTTGTAAAGCGCCTGACGCCTCGGGGGCAGGCTTTCCAGCGCCGCAGCTTCAAAGCCTTGTTCCATAAACCAGTGCGCTGTCTGCGTGGTCAGCACGAAGACCTCAGTTAGGCCCTGCGCCAGCGCCTCGCCTTCGAGTTCTTTGAGCAGTCGCTGGGCGCGTTGCTCGCCGCGATAGTCCGGATGCGAAACAATACAGGCCAGTTCTGCGCACTGCTGCTCGGGGAAGGGGTAAAGTGCCGCACAGGCGATGATCCGGCCGTCCCGCTCCAGGATACGAAATCGCCCGATCTCCGTTTCGAGTAGCTCCCGGGAGCGCTTGAGCAGTACCCCCGCGGCTTCAAGGGGCGAAATGAGATCCAGAATGCCGCCCACGTCATTGATGCTCGCCCAGCGCGATTGCTCGTAGGGGCGGCTTGCAACCAGGGTTCCGCTGCCGTCGGTAGTGAACAGCTCCGTCAACAGGGCATCGGGATCCTGGTAACTCACGATATGACTGCGCGGAATACCACTGCGGGAGGCCAAAGCGGCGATTTCCAGAAGCGCGGCTTCCTCCGCGTTTGGCGCGCTGATCAGCGTCTTATCGTCTATTACACACTGGCGGATAAGTTCGCCATCGGCCCCGTGGATACCCGCTGTGGCGCCATAGATGATCAGTTTGTCCGCGTGAAGATCCCGGGCGGTGCTGACGGCAACATCGGCCAGCGCGAGATTAAATGCCTCACCGGTCGGCGAGTAGCCCAGTGCCGACAGGAGCACGACGCTGCCGTTATCCAGCAGCTGTTCGATGCCCTCAACATCGATTCTGCGTACGCGGCCGCTCAGCTGGTAGTCGACGCCGTCAATGACGCCGAGGGGCTGGGCCATCACAAGGTTTCCGGAACCGGCGCGCAGTCTCGCATCCTGCATGGGTGAATTCGGCAGGCCCATGGATAACAGCGCCTCTATCTCGATGCGCTGGGCGCCAACGACCTGTTGCAGCAGTGGCAGGGTTTGCGCATCAGTGATGCGCCGGTCCAGATGCAGCCGGCTTTCGATACCACTCTGATCAAGGCGGCGCTCGATTTGCGGGCGACTGCCAAAGACCAGCACCAGGCGCACACCGAGACTGCTCAGTAGCGCAATATCATGCAGAACCCCCGCTAGTGCTCCGGCGTCCTGTGCCTCGCCGGGCAGCATCAGCACAAAGGTCGCGCCCCGATGCCGATTGATATACGGCGCGGTGTTTCGAAACCACGCGATAGGTGTTTTGTATTGTTCGTTCATAGCCTGTGAGTGTACCGGGGGCGCGGACCCTGCGCAGGGTTCTGGCGTTCAGCCGAAGATTCCGCGCAGCGTGAAAAAGAAAATAATCGCCAGAAGGGCTCCGGCAGGGAGGGTGATAAGCCAGCTCATGAAAATTGAGCCAATCACCCGAAGGTCGATGGCCGCGATACCGCGGGCCAGACCGACGCCAAGCACCGCGCCGACCAGGGTGTGGGTCGTTGAAATCGGGAGTCCCGTTGCCGAGGCAATAACCACGGTTGATGCCGCCGCCAGCGTGGCCGCAAAACCCCTGGACGGTGTCAGCTGGGTAATTTTGTTGCCCACGGTCGCGATGACCTTCCAGCCATAGGTCGTGAGGCCGGCGACAATGCCCAGTGCGCCGATCAGCAGAATCCAGGCGGGCATCACGGCTGTGGCAGCGACTTCCCCGCCGGACTGGACAATGCTGGTGATGGCCGCCAGGGGGCCAATGGCGTTGGCCACGTCATTGGAGCCATGGGCAAATGCCATGGAACAGGCGGTAAACATCATCAGTACGCCAAACACCCGCTCGACACTGGCGAAGCGATCATCCTCGTTGGCCTCGAAGCGGATACGCCTGAGGAGCAGTGCACCGACAATCGCAACGATGAGGCCGACAACAAATGACAGGGGCAGCGCGTTGGCGAACTTTGAGCCCAGGCCAAATTCCAGATTCAGCCCCAGATGCTTGAGGCCTTTGAGGAGGGTGACCATCGAAATCATGAAGCCAACGATCCACATATAAAAGGGAATCAACTGTTTGGCCCGGCTGAAGGGGTCCTCCTGATCGAGAATCAGTTTTTGCACGCTCAGGAACAGCGCGAAGGAGATACTACCGGCCAGTAGCGGTGAGATGACCCAGCTGGCAGCGATGGTCCCGACCTGACTCCAGTTTACCGAATCCACTGAAATGCCTACTGCAGCGAAGCCGACGATCGCGCCAACGATAGAGTGGGTGGTGGACACGGGCCAGCCGCGAACGCTCGCGATCAACAGCCAGGTCCCGGCGGCAAAGAGAGCCGACATCATGCCGTAGACCAGCAGCTCCGGTGAATCTTTCAGCATTCCCGGATCAATAATGCCTTTACGAATGGTTTCGGTGACTTCACCGCCAGCGAGGTAGGCGCCGAGAAATTCGAAAACAATCGCAATAAGAATAGCCTGGCGGATGGTGAGCGCGCCGGAGCCTACGGAGGTTCCCATGGCGTTTGCGACATCGTTGGCGCCGATACCCCAGGCCATAAAGAATCCGGCGATACAGGCGAGCCCCAAAAACTGCGGGCCATAGGCAACTATGATTTCCAAGGTCGTCTATCCAGGAGGCTTAACGGGCCAGAAGGAGGTCCAGTTGCTCGCCGACCTCACCGCAGGCTTCGCTGAGTTGGCCCAGAGCTGCGGCGATCTGGTAATAAAACACCGCGTCGAGAACCGGCAGGCTCTCCTCCGACTTGCAGATCTGACGGAACAAGCGTTGCTGCTGAGCATCGCAGCGCTGAACCTGACGATCCAGGGAGGCCAGCATCTTGTCCATCATCCGGTGTTCATTTTTGCCAAAGCCCTGCTCGATAAGTTCATCGAGTTCGCGAATTGCGCCGAGAGCTTCCCCTGCGGTCGCAGCGAGCAGGCTGCAGAGGCGGTCGAGAATACTTTGCATCGCCGCGGGGAAAGTCATCCCGCGCAGTGCCACAGGCCGCGCGACCTCGCGCACCCGGTCAGCGATACGCTCCTGAATATCCAGCAGTTCAAGGAGGTCAGGCCGCGGCATCGCCAGCAGCAGACCCCGGGGGAGCTGTTGGCGGATTTCGCGACGCATTTTGCGAGCCTCAAGGGCCGTGCTGTCGATCAGGGTTTCGATCTCGGCTACCCGGGGCCAGTCCTGGTCAGCGCTGGCTGCCAGCAATTCGCAGAGCAACTGCACCGACTCCTGTGCGAGCTGCATGTGCTGCTGGATTGGCATGATGGGTGATTTGCCAAAAAGCTTGCCCAGGGGACTGGCCATGAAACTGCTTTCTCTAGTCTTTCGAGGCCGCCGAGTATAGAACCTGAGCCCCCGGGATGTCTCGCGCGACTCTATGAATTATAACCATAAAATAAGTAAGGCTATTGATGGCTTTGCAGAGGAGCCTGGCGAACTTGCTGTGATAGCATGCAGGCGCGTTTATCGCAGCTAGAACAGGGACTTTTTGCATGCTGCAGCCGAATCATAATGACCAGTTAGAGCGACGGCTGACCCTCAGGGCCCTGCTTGAGGACTTGCTTTCAGACGGGCGGATTAGCGCAGGCGACCTGCGGCGCCTGCGGGGGCAGTCCACCGGATCAATTCATCCGCTGATTTTCCTTGCGGAGCAAAAGCTGCCGGATCTGGCCAATCCCGATCAGATACTGGATATGAGCGCCCTCCTCCATTGGCTTGGAGAGCGCTGCGGTCAGGCTGTCGTTGAAATTGATCCGCTGAAAATCAATGTGGCCGTGGTGTCCGAGGTGATGTCCCGGGCTTTCGCCGAGCGCCATCGCATCCTGGCCCTCGCGGTCACTCCGGACGAGGTCGTGATTGCCAGCGCCGAGCCGTATCTGCGTGCCTGGCAGGCAAACCTGGAGCAGGTGCAGCGCAAGCCGATCCGCCGGGTCCTTGCCGATCCACGGGATCTCGTCCGCTACACCGCCGAGTTCTACACCATGGCGGGCTCCGTTCGAGGCGCCCGGGTCTCGGGAAAGAGCGCCAGCTCGGGCAATCTTTCCAATCTTGAGCAGATGCTGGAACTGGGTTCCATGCGTGAGCCCGATGCGAACGATCAACACATCGTCAGCATTGTCGACTGGCTGCTGCAGTAC
The DNA here is from genome assembly GCA_964525195.1 of uncultured Congregibacter sp. GTDB lineage: Bacteria > Pseudomonadota > Gammaproteobacteria > Pseudomonadales > Halieaceae > Congregibacter. The sequence continues at coordinate 11,302 of CAZGGN010000030.1, read as the reverse complement.
GCCTTTGAGCAGCGCGCCAGTGATATTCACATCGAACCGCGGCGCGATGTCAGCAAGGTCCGCTTTCGCATCGACGGTGTTCTCAACACGGTCTATGAGCTACCGGAGCAAGTGTGCGCGGCGGTCACCAGCCGGATCAAGATCCTCGGCCGTATGGACGTGGCTGAGAAACGCCGCCCTCAGGATGGCCGACTCAAGACCCGCAGTCCCGGCGGCGATGAAGTAGAGCTGCGTCTGTCCACGCTGCCCACGGCTTTTGGCGAAAAGCTGGTGATGCGGATTTTTGATCCGGAGCTTTTGCAAAAGAGTTTTGAGGAGCTGGGCCTGGCGGCGGATGATCTGGCTCGCTGGCACGCGATGACCAGCATGGGCAACGGCATCGTTCTGGTGACCGGCCCCACCGGGTCCGGTAAGACGACAACGCTGTATTCAACACTTCGGCAGCTGGCCACCCCGGCGGTCAACGTCTGCACGATCGAAGACCCTATCGAGATGGTCGAGGGCGCTTTTAACCAGATGCAGGTGAATCACGCGATTGATCTGGATTTCTCCACCGGTGTGCGCACGCTCATGCGTCAGGATCCGGACATCATTATGATCGGCGAGATTCGTGATCTGGAGACCGCTAACATGGCCATTCAGGCGGCGCTGACCGGGCACCTGGTGCTGTCCACGCTGCACACCAATGATTCTCCAAGCTCCATATCCCGTTTGCTTGAGCTCGGCGCTCCGGCCTATCTCGTGAAGGCCACCCTGCGGGGCGTTATGTCCCAGCGACTGGTGCGGATTCTGTGCGACAGCTGCAAACGTGCGGTGCCGACGCAGATGCCCGGCTGGCTTGAGCTCGTGCAGCCCTTTGCTATCCCGGCACCCGCCCAGGTATATGAGGCTGTAGGTTGCAAGGCCTGCCGGGACACGGGTTATCGCGGGCGCCGCGGGATTTATGAAGTGCTGGTGAATACGCCGGCCGTGCAGGACGAGATAGTTACCCGCATTAATACGGCGCGACTCCGCGACGTCGCGATCTCTGAAGGCATGCGCTCGCTGCGTATCAGCGGTGCGGAACGGGTTGCCCGGGGCGAAACCACCGTCGAAGAAGTGATGCGAGTCGCACCGGCGATCAGCCACTAGCGGCCAGCCGTCGTGGTCAGCCCCGGACAGTATTGATGATTAACTGCGGTACCCTGAACTCCCCTCTGGCCGAACTCGTGGAACGCGCCTGGCACGCGATTGTTGAGGCAGCAGGACCCGAGGAGCGCTCTGCCCTCGAGGCGCTGATAACCGATACCAGCCTCGAGCAGCAGCTCGTCCGGGTCCTTGCCTGCTCGCGCTTTGCCGCCGAGACTCTTCGTCGGCGCCCCTGGCTGCTGATTCAGCTGGGCACTTCCCGACAATTTGAATCACCCCTGAAGAAGGGTGCCCTGCACAGCGAACTGGCCGAGCTTCTCGCGCGCAGTGACGGGGATGCCGGGGCTGTGCTTCGTCGCTTCAGGCAGCGACAGATGTTGCGGATTATCTGGCGTGATCTCAATCGTCTGGCGCCCACGCTGGAAACTACCCGGGACGTGTCCTGGCTGGCCGAGGCCTGCATCGAAAATGCCCTGCGCCACTGCAGCGCCGAGCTCGAAGCGAAATTCGGGGTGCCCGAAGGGCAGCGCAGCGGTAAACGCCAGGAGCTGGTGGTCCTGGCGATGGGTAAGCTCGGGGCCGGCGAGCTCAACCTGTCTTCGGATATCGACCTGATTTTCACCTATCCCGAGGTTGGTAAAACGACCGGCGCTGCGCGCAGTCTCAGCAATGAGGAGTTTTTTACCCGCCTCGGCCGGGCCCTGATCGCGCTGCTTGATCCGGTGACAGCCGAAGGATTTGTGTTCCGTGTGGATATGCGTCTCAGACCCTACGGAGAGAGCGGTGCCCTCGTGCACAGTTTCGCTGCGCTGGAAGCCTACTATCAGGAACAGGGGCGTGATTGGGAGCGCTATGCGCTGATTAAAGCCCGGCCGGTGACCGGCTCTGGCGACAACATGGCATCGCTGATGGCCTGTCTACAGCCTTTTGTCTACCGCCGCTACGTGGACTATAGCGCCATAGAAAGCCTGCGCTCCATGAAGCAGCTGATCGTTGCGGAGGTTCGCCGTCGCGGTTTGCAGGGAAATGTCAAACTGGGTGGCGGTGGCATCCGTGAAATTGAGTTTGTGGCGCAATGCTTTCAGCTCATTCGCGGTGGTCGGGATCCATCCCTTCAGCGCCGTGAATTGATACCGGTCTATATGGGCTCCGCCTATAAAAACAAAGGCGTTCAGCCGCTTCTGGAC
>CAZGGN010000030.1:0-8977 GCA_964525195.1 uncultured Congregibacter sp. | reverse complement strand
TCGAGAATGACGGGGCGTGAGTTCTTCACCAGATGCCACCACTGCCAGTTGCTGTGAAACTCGGTGGGGAATGCCGCCAGTGCAGGGTGATCGGGGTCACAGAGATGGCCGAGTGTGCCCGGCTCGGCTGCCTGCCGGAGGAGGTGAGTCGCGAGCTGCAGAAAGCCTACCTGTTTCTGCGCGATGTAGAGCACGGTATCCAGGCCTGGGAAGATCGTCAGACCCAGGAGCTTCCCGACGATGCCACCGCTCGGGCGGCGCTGGCCCTGTGTATGGGCTTTGTCGATTATCCGGCCTTTCTGGAGGTTCTGGATGCGCATCGCGAGGCCGTTGCCAGGCACTTTGCCAATCTGATCGCTGAGGCCGAGGCTCCCTTGCCTGGCGCTACCAGCGATGCGATATGGAGTGCTGACTGCGATGAGCAGCTGCTCCGGGAGCTTGGATTCCTTGAGGCAGATAGCCTCGCAGAGCGACTCGAAGCGCTCTTTGGCTCGCGTCGAGTGCAGTCCCTGCAGAAAGAGGGCCGCGAACGCCTTGACCGTTTTATGCCGCTGCTGCTGCAGGCCTGCGCCGATTCGGCGCATCCGGATCTGGCGCTGGAGCGCGCCCTGCCCCTGGTCAGCGCCGTGGCAAGACGCAGTGCCTACCTGCTGCTGCTGATCGAAAACCCGCCGGCGCTCGCTGACCTGGCCGCGCTCTGCGGGGCGAGTCCCTGGATCGCCGAGCAGCTGGCAAGTCATCCGGTGCTGCTTGATGAGCTGCTGGACCGGGGCAGTCTGTACACCGCGCCGGATCGCGATACGCTCCAATCGGAGCTCCGGCAGCAGCTCGCCCGGCTCACCAGCGATGATCTGGAGGGCCATATGGAGGCGCTGCGGTACTTCAAGGCATCGCAGGTTCTGCGCGTGGCAGCGAGTGAACTGGCGGGGCGTCTGCCCCTGATGAAAGTCAGCGACAAGCTCAGCTTTATCGCTGAGGTCTGTCTCGAGCAGGTGCTGGCCCTGGCCTGGACGCAGCTCTTGGCCCGGCACGGGGAGCCGGCGCGCGAGGGGACGGGTCAGGGCTTTGTGGTGCTGGCCTATGGCAAGCTCGGCGGCATCGAGCTGAGCTACTCCTCTGACCTTGATCTGGTATTTGTTTACGACGCGCAGGCGGGCGGCTATACGGACGGCGAGCGCTCAATCGATAACGCCACTTTTTACACCCGTCTCGGACAGCGGATGATCCACATCCTCGAAACCCGTATGGGTCTCGGGCAGCTTTATGAGGTCGATATGCGGCTTCGGCCCTCCGGGGCGTCCGGACTTCTGGTTTCGAGTCTTTCAGCCTTTGAGCACTATCAGCGTGAGGAGGCCTGGACCTGGGAGCATCAGGCCCTGGTGCGTGCGCGGGCTGTCGCCGGTGACGAGCAGCTTGCGGAAAAGGTCGAGGGGCTGCGCCGCAGTATCCTGTGTATCGCCCGTGATCAACAGGCCCTCGCGGCCGATGTAGTTGCCATGCGTGAAAAAATGCGCAGCCATGCCGGTGTTACCACCAATGATGCAGAACTGGACCTCAAGCAGGGTGTGGGCGGTATCGTGGATATCGAATTTATGGTGCAATACGCGGTCCTTGCCTGGGCATCCCAGGCCCCGTCGCTGGCCGACTGGTCAGACACTGTAAGGATTCTGGAAACGCTGGCGCGGTCCGGTCATTTGCCGCAGACCCGGTGCCAGGAGCTGATGCAGGCCTACCTCGAGTTACGTAGTGCCACACACCAGCTTGCGCTTCAGGAGCAGGACCGGAAAGTGCCCGCGGCGCTGTTTGCCAGCGAGCGCGATAGCGTAAAGCGTGCCTGGGACGAGCTTTTCTCTGAGCTCAGTCCGGGTGCAGAGGCAGCTGCGGATGATGCTGCAAGTTAAGTAACAATAACCATCTGGAGAACGACATGGATTTTGCGGATCGCGACGGCACCATCTGGCTGGATGGGGAAATGATCCCCTGGCGCGAGGCCAAGGTGCATGTGCTCACGCATACGCTGCACTACGGACTGGGCGTCTTCGAGGGCGTGCGCGCGTACAACACGCCGGATCGCGGCACCTCTATTTTTCGTCTTCCCGAGCATACGGAGCGCCTGTTCAATTCCGCGAAAATTCTGGGTATGGCAATGCCCTATGACCGGGAAACGCTGAATGAGGCCCAGCGCGCGGTGGTGCGGGAAAACAATCTCGAAGAAGCCTATCTTCGGCCGATGTGCTTTTACGGCTCTGAGGGTATGGGCCTGCGCGCCGATGGACTGAAAACCCATGTCATGGTCGCAGCCTGGGAATGGCCCTCGTATATGGATCCGGAAGCCGCCAAACGTGGCATCAAAGTGCGGACCTCTTCGTTTACCCGGCACCACGTCAACATCACGATGTGTAAAGCCAAGGCCAACGGTAATTACATCAATTCGATGCTGGCGCTGCGCGAAGCTCTGGATTGTGGTGCGGAAGAAGCCCTGCTGCTCGATAACGAAGGTTATGTTGCGGAGGGCAGTGGTGAAAATGTATTTATCGTCCGGCGTGGGAAGATCCACACCCCGGAACTGACGTCCTGTCTCGATGGTATTACCCGGGCGACTATCTTTGCCTTTGCGCAGGAGCTGGGGCTGGAAATCGTCGAGCGGCGAATTACCCGCGACGAGGTTTATGTTGCGGATGAGGCCTTTTTTACCGGCACCGCGGCCGAGGTCGTGCCGATTCGTATGCTCGACGGCCGGGAGATCGGCAGTGGCAGCCGCGGACCGATCACCGAGCAGATGCAGTCGATGTATTTTGATGCAGTGCGCGGTCGGCGCCCGCAAAACGCCGAGTGGCTCACGCCGGTCGGCTGACAACTACCGGGACCCGGGGCGGCAGAGACTGTCTGGTGCCGGATCCGATCCGCAAAGAACTGGGAAGCAGCTATGAGTGAATCCGCTTATCCTGCAGCGCAGGAACTGACTCTGGATAGCGGCATTTTTTATCGCCGCTGGGATGTCGAGTCGCCGCGGGCAGTAGCGCTGATCGTCCACGGTCTGGGCGAGCACAGTGGTCGCTATCAACACGTCGCAGAATCACTGGCTGCCCGGGGTTTGGTTTCTTTTGCCCCTGATCATCCGGGACACGGTCGCTCCCCGGGCCATCGCTGCTATATCGAGCGCTTTGCGGATTTCTATCCGGCTCTCGACGCATTGCGTGACAAGGCCGAGGCCGATTATCCGGGTCTCCCCTGTTTCATTATCGGGCATAGCATGGGGGGATTGATTGTCGGCAATTACCTTCTTGAGCAGCAATCGCGATTTGCCGGCGCGGCGTTTTCCGGTGCGGCCTTCGAGGTCCCGGAGCCGCCCGGCGCTTTTGCGATATTCCTTAACCGGCTACTCGCGAAGCTGCTCCCGCGCCTGGGCGCCCTGCAGCTTGATGCGAGCCAGGTCAGCCGCGATCCGGAGGTGGTGCGCCTTTATCGTGAGGATCCGCTGGTTCACAGCGGTAAGATCACCGCGCGTTTGCTGGTAGAGCTTTTTACCGCCATGGAGACCCTGGCCGAAAAGCGTGGGGCGATTCAATTGCCGCTACTGGTCATGCATGGGGAGGGCGATGTGATGGCCGCAGCCAGCGGTTCCCAACACTTTTTTGATGGTGTTGGCAGCGCGGATAAAACCCTGCGCCTCTATCCGGGCCTGTACCACGAGATATTCAATGAACCAGAGCAGGCGCAGGTGCTCGGCGAACTCGGCGACTGGCTTGATGCGCATATTGCTGCTGGCTGACATGATGCCGGGAAGCGCCCTATGCTCAGGTCTGATACTTGCCTGAGACACGACAAAGCAGGGTACTGATTACGGGCGCTGGCGGGCAACTCGGCTCTGCCCTGATCGCGACCGCGCCCCCCGGCGTCACGGCCGTTGCCCTTGACCGGGGACAGTGCGATATCACGGATCGCCCGACGGTCGAGGCGCTGCTGGATCGCGAAGCGCCCACATTGCTGATCAACGCGGCGGCCTATACGGCGGTTGATCGTGCCGAGGAAGAGCGCGAGGCCGCCTATCGCGCCAATGCGGAGGCTCCGGGTATTCTGGCCCGGGCCTGCGCCGCTCGCGATATCCGCTTATTCCATGTATCCACGGATTTTGTCTTTGATGGTCAGCGCAGTAGCCCTTATCCACCCGATGCGGCAACGGCCCCTCTGGGGGTGTACGGGCAGAGCAAGCTCGCCGGCGAGACGGCGGTGCTTGCGTCGGGCGCGAATGCCCTGATCATGCGCACCGGATGGGTCTATTCACAGGTCGGACAGAATTTTCTGCGCACCATGCTGCGTTTGCATGGTGAGCGTGATGAAATCAGCGTGGTGGCGGATCAGGTGGGTACGCCGACGTCCGCCGAGTCTCTGGCCTTGGCCCTCTGGGCGGCCGCTCGGGACCTGCAGCTCTCGGGTGTTTATCACTGGAGCGATGCGGGTGTGTGCAGCTGGTATGACTTTGCCCAGGCGATCGGCGAAGAAGCGCTGACTCTGGGTTTGCTTGAGAGAGCGGCGCAGGTCAGGCCCATCCGCAGTGAAGATTACCCGACGCCGGCGCGCCGGCCTGCTTATAGCGTGCTCGACAAAAGTGCGAGCTGGCGCGATCTGCAACTTGTGCCGCGGCACTGGCGCGTTGAGTTGCGCCGCGTGCTGGGCAAACTCAGGACTGATAGTTATGGCTAACACGCTGCTGGTCACCGGTGCCGCCGGCTTTATCGGTGCCAACTTTGTGCACTACTGGATGCAGGCGCATCCCGACGATCGGCTGATTGCCTACGACGCCCTGACCTACGCCGGCAATCGCGCCAGCCTCGCCCACCTCGAAGATCGCGAGGCGTTCATGTTCGTGCACGCGGATATTCGCGACGAGGCGTTGCTTACACAGCTGCTCAGGGACGAGGCCGTTGACACCCTCGTACACTTTGCCGCCGAGAGTCATGTGGATCGTTCAATCAGTGGTCCGGATGCGTTCATCGAGACCAATATCATTGGCACCCACAGTCTGCTGAAGGCCGCGCGCAGTGCCTGGCTGGACGGTGATGGCAGGCCACACCGTTTTCATCATGTGTCCACCGATGAAGTCTATGGCTCATTGCAGCCTGATGACCCCGGTTTCTACGAAGCCCAGCAGTACCAGCCCAACTCGCCGTACTCGGCGAGTAAAGCGGCCTCGGATCATCTGGTCCGCGCCTATCATCACACCTACGGACTGCAGGTCAGCACCAGCAATTGCTCAAACAATTACGGGCCCTTCCACTTCCCGGAAAAACTGATTCCGCTATGCCTGACCAATATTCTGCGCGGCCGCGAACTGCCTGTGTACGGCGATGGCAGCAATATCCGCGACTGGCTTTACGTGGAGGATCACTGTCGGGGGATTGAGCTTGTCCTGAATAAAGGTGAGGTGGGCGAGAGTTACAACATTGGCGGCAACAATGAGTGGAACAACCTGGCGATCGTCAATCTGCTTTGCGAGCGCCTCGACGCCCGTTTTGCGGCGGATGCCTTGCTGACTCGCCGCTATCCTGAGTCACCCTACGCAAGGGGTGAGTCCGCGAAGAGCCTGATTACCTTTGTCACGGATCGCGCCGGCCATGATTGGCGCTATGCGATCGATGCGACCCGCATCATGACGGAGCTGGGTTATGCGCCGGCAGAAACCTTTGAGACGGGTATCGAGCGGACGCTGGATTGGTATCTCAATAATGAAGACTGGTGGCGCCCACTGGTCGCCGGGTGACAGCGGCCTGGCTCAGGAATTTCCCGGGACACTCCCGGGATGGTTTTAGGGCAGTAAAGGCGCTTCCCTAAACGCCAGCCCCGCCTGGTCTTTCGCCGACAGGGAGGGCGCCTGGCCATTGATGAGCGGCCAGTCGATCGCCAGCTCAGGGTCGTTCCAGGCGATGCTGATTTCGCTGCCCGGATCGTAGCGATCGGTGCATTTGTACTGAAAGTCGGCGTACTCGGACGTCACGTAAAAGCCGTGCGCAAAACCCGGCGGGATCCAAAGCATTTGCCGCGCCTTGTCATCGAGGGTGACGCCATAGCAGTGTCCCAGGGTCGGGGAGTCCCGGCGCATATCCACGGCGACGTCAAACACGCTGCCGGCGGTCACTCGCACGAGCTTTCCCTGCGTATGTTTTGTCTGGTAATGCAGCCCGCGCAGAATGCCTTGCGCCGAGCGGCTGTGATTGTCCTGGACAAACTGTAAATCAAAGCCCGCATCGCGAAACAGCTCAGCGTTCCAGCTTTCCATGAAGAAACCGCGCTCATCGCCAAAGACCTTTGGCGTTAGCAGAAAGACGCCGGCGAGGGGTGTCGCTTCAAACTGCATCGCGCACGGCTCCTTCTTCGCGCAACAGGCCGATCAGATATTCGCCGTAGCCGCTTTTAATCAGAGGCTCGGCCAGGGACTGGAGGGCCGCGGCGTCGATATAACCCATGCGATAAGCCACTTCCTCCGGGCAGGCGATCTTCAAGCCCTGGCGCTCTTCGACAACGCGGATAAAGTTCGCCGCATCCAGCAGTGAATTGTGCGTACCGGTGTCCAGCCAGGCGGTGCCGCGGCTCATGACCTCTACATGCAGATCGCCGCGCTTGAGGTAGGCCACATTCACATCAGTGATTTCCAGCTCTCCCCGGGGTGAGGGCTTGATACTCCGCGCGATGTCCAGAACGTCGTTGTCGTAAAAATACAGGCCCGTTACCGCATAGTGCGAACGGGGATTGGCCGGTTTTTCTTCGATGTTGCTGGCCACGCCGGCACTGTCGAAATCCACCACGCCGTAACGTTCCGGATCATTCACGTAATAGGCAAACACCGACGCGCCCCTTGCCCGCGCCGCTGCGTGACGCAGACTTTTGGAAAAGCCATCGCCGTAGAAAATATTATCCCCAAGTACCAGACTGACTGGCGAATCGCCGACAAAGTCGGCGCCGAGGATAAATGCCTGTGCAAGCCCGTCCGGACTGGGCTGCACCGCATAGTTGATATTGATGCCCCACTGTTCCCCGCCGCCGAGCAGATCCGCAAAGGCCAGCTGATCACGGGGCGTGGTGATAATCAGCACATCGCGGATTCCCGCTTCCATCAAGGTCGCCAGGGGATAATAAATCATCGGTTTGTCGTAAACGGGCATGAGCTGCTTGCTGACGGTGCTGGTCAGCGGGTGCAATCGGGTGCCTGAGCCTCCCGCGAGAATAATCCCCTTGTAGGCTCTGTCGCTCATGGTGCCCGATTCCTGCCTCTGAAAAGATCCGTATTATATCGATGCCGACTCGCCACTGTCCTGTCGAAGCTCGAGCTGATAGCCATAGCCTGCCCGCTTTGGGACCTGGCTCACAGCTCGCCCGGGTCCAAGGCAAAGGAAATGCAACGGGAATGCAAAGGAAATAGCGCTGAAAACCATCGTTTTACAGTCGCAGCATCCAGATCGCCTGAAGGGCTGGATGGGATCTTGCTGCGATTCCGTCCGGCAGTGGGCTCGCTCCCATGACTTCGACTATGCCCGGGAGGGCGATGAGCTGTTTGCCCGGCTGTCGCCGGCGCTGCGTGAACGCTTTGTCTCACAGCCGGTGGTTCTTGCGGACCTTGCGCGCCTGCTGTGGTTGCAGGAGGTGCTGACCCGGGGCTATTCAAGGGCCATCTGGTGTGACGCGGATCTGCTGATTTTTCGGGACTTTGTCCCCGGGCTGCATGGGGATGTCTTTGGTCGGGAGTGCTGGATCCAGCGCGATGGCAGAAAGCTGCGTCGCTATCGCAAAATCCACAACGCCTGGCTGCAGTTTGAGGCGGGCTCAGGCACGCTGCCCTTTTACATCGAGCGGGCGACTTTTTTGCTGGAACAGGTGAGGACACCGGTCGTCCCGCAGTTTATCGGTCCGAAGCTGCTCAGCGCCTGGCATAACATCGTGCCTTTTGCGACCGAAGAGCGCGTTGGCATGCTATCGCCCCTTGTGATGCAGGATTTGCTCGGGGGAGGGACACAGGCGCTGGATATGCTCGTCGCAGGTCACGAGGCGCCTTTGTGTGCGCTGAATCTGAGCGCCTCCTGTGAAGGTCGCGACCTGGATGGCGTCAGGCACGACAGCGCTGATTTTGACGCGCTGGTCGAAGGGTTGCTGGGAGGCGCCTTGCTGCCGGCACTGCAGCGAGCCTGAGAACCTCCCGGCGCTTGTGCGCTGAGGCGTGGCGTATACAATGCGCGGCTTCCCAATTTCCCCTGTCCCTCTGGAGCGCCATGTCGGGTCCCTTGCACATCGCCCTGCTCGGCTATCGCAGCCAGCCTCACGGTGGTGGGCAGGGTATCTATCTGCATTATCTGAGCAAAGCGCTGGTGGAGGCGGGGCATCGGGTGGACGTGATTTCCGGGCCGCCCTATCCGGAGCTCGATCCGCGGGTGCGTCTGATCCACATTCCGAGCCTGGACCTTTTCACCCACGGTCTGGGTTCCCTGAGGCCTCGCCATTTACTCTCACTCACCGATATGATCGAGTGGCTGAGCAAGCTCACCGGCGGTTTTGCCGAGCCCTATACCTTTGGGCGGCGGGTGTTCAAGTACCTGCAGCGCTATGGCCGTCATTACGACCTGATCCATGATAACCAGAGCCTGAGTTACGGCGTGCTCAGGCTGCAGCAGGCGGGTTTTCCCCTGGTGACCACCGTACACCACCCGATCACGCACGATCTGCGTATCGCGCTCGCCGCGGCCCGAACGCTACCGGAGCGCTTGCTGGTTCGACGCTGGCATGCCTTTTTGCGTATGCAGGGACGGGTGATTCGCCGGCTCCGCCACCTGATTACCGTGTCGCAGCGCTCCCGCGAGGACATAGCCCGGGATTTTGGTCTGCCAACAGAGCGCATTGATCTGATCTACAACGGTATCGATACCGCAGTGTTCCGGCCTCACGATGACATACGTCGATTGCCTCGGCGGCTGATGGCGACGGCCTCGGC
>CAZGGN010000029.1:12073-23223 GCA_964525195.1 uncultured Congregibacter sp. | reverse complement strand
CCTCACTCAACCCGCGCATGACCGTCTTCGATACGCTCGCGGAGCCCCTGCTGCTACACGGCATCGAAAGCCGAAATACCGTCGCCCAGGGCGTACTGAAGCTGATGGATGATGTCGGTCTGGCCCGGGCCTTTGTCCGCAAGTACCCGCATGAATTTTCCGGCGGACAGCGCCAGCGGATTGCCATTGGCCGCGCCCTGGCGACGCGGCCGGAGTTTGTGGTCGCGGACGAACCCGTATCAGCGCTGGACGTGACGATCCAGGCGCAGATCCTCGACCTCATGCTCGAGCTGGGGCGTGAGTACGGCCTGACCATGCTCTTCGTGTCCCACGATCTGGCGGTCGTAAAACATCTCGCCGACCGGATCATCGTGCTCTACCACGGCAGGATCGTGGAGGAAGGGACCGGCGAGACGCTGTTCAATTCACCCCGGGAGGCCTATACCAAACAGCTGCTTGAGGCCATTCCGGGGCGGGCATTGCTCTAGTAGGTTGCGATATCCGGGTAGGGATTGGGCCCGCCCGCGTCTATCCAGGCATCCAGCTCTGCGGCCAGGACATGGAGTGGCACCGAGCGCAGACCGAGGATGGTGTCATGGAAGTAGCGCTGATCAAAGGCGGTGCCCAATAGCGCCTCGGCCTTGGCGCGCTTTTCACGAATCAGCATTTCTCCGAGCTTGTAGGCCAGAGCCTGAGCCGGCCAGGAGATATAGCGGTCGACCTCGGTGACGATCTCATGCTCGGACATGGCCGCGTTATCGCGCAGATAGGCGATGGCCTGCTCCCGGGTCCAACCGAATTGATGTACGCCGGTGTCAATGACCAGCCGACAGGCCCGCCACATTTCGTAGGTCAGCTGGCCAAAACGCTCATAGGGCGTGCGATAGATCCCGATCTGGCCGCCCAGCCATTCGGTGTACAGACCCCAGCCCTCACCATAGCCGGAAAAGTAATTGCGCGAGCGAAACTCGGGAATCTCGCCCGGGGCTTCGAGGGAAATCGCCGCCTGCAATGCATGACCCGGCGCGCACTCGTGCAGGGTCAATGCGGGGATGGTGTACAGGGGCCGCGCCGGCAGATTATAGGTGTTCATCAGGCAGGCATTCAGTCCGCCGCGACCGCCCGTGTAGACTGGCGCAATGGCCGGCGGCACCGGATTGATCGCAAAGCGTCGCCGGGGCAGAAAACCCAGCACCTGGGAAAGCTTCCCGTCCATACGCTTCGCCACGTAGGACGACACGCCCATCAGTTCGTCCGGCGTCTTCGCGTAAAACTGCGGGTCCGTGCGCAGGAAGTGAAAGAAGTCCGCCATATCTCCGTCGAAATCGAGCTCCGCAATGATGTCGAGCATCTCGCTGCGAATTCGCTCAACTTCCCGAAGACCCGTGTTGTGAATCTCCTCGGCACTCAGATCCAGAGTGGTGTAGGCGCGAATCTGGGATTGGTAAAACGCTTCACCATCGGGCAGATCACGGGCCGCAAGAGACCGCCGGGCTCCCGGCAGATATTCCTCGCGCATGAAACGCAGCAGTTGCGTATAGGCAGGCACCACCTGCGTCGCAATGACTTCCCGGGCTTCAGCCTGAAGGCGCCGCTGCTCAGCTGGCTCCATACTCGCCGGGAAGCTGTCAAAGGGAGTCCAGAAGGGGTTGTCGCTGCCCGGTAGCACGTAGGGCTCGATGGACTGCTCGCGTCCGCGCAAGGTCACCGCCGGGGGCGTGTAACCCCGCGCGAGACCAGCGCGCATGTTCTCCTGTTGCTGGGCGAAGAATCGCGGCAAGTCCCGCAGCCGTCCGAGATAACGTCGGTAGGCACCGGCATCCTGAAAACCACCGCTGCGCGGATGCAATCCGGTCCAGAAGAAAGTGTCAGAATTCAGCGGTGCTTCGTAGCTGCGGTAGCGCGTGTTATTGGCCTTGGTCTCAATGATCTGCCGAAAAACCTCGGCGTTGATGGCCGCCTCGTGACTCAGCTCATCAAGCGGAATCTGGTCCAGTTCAACAAGTCTTGCCTCCCAGTACTCCAGCCTGCGCTGCTGCGCCTCCGCGCTGACATCGGGCAGCCTGCCGGCGCTGACCCACCGACCGCTCTCATCCCGTATCTGGCCGAACTCTGCCTGGCGCCAGGCCCACTCCCGCTCATACAACGCCTCGAGCTGAGTATCAGCGACTCCGGCGCCGGGTAGTGTCTTTGTTCCACCACCTGAGGCACCACAGGAGGCGATAAGGGCAAATGCCAGACACAAGGTAATGGGTCGAATCACAATGCGATCTCTCAGTTAAGGACCATATCTGCACAATACGTCAGGGCCCGCTTCTTCTCAATTGTCACTCGCTTCGGTTTACACTCCCACCTTTGATCGCAAGGAAAAATGTATGAGCAACGAACAGCAAATCGCCTACTGGAACGGTGACGCCGGCCGCAAATGGGCCGAGCGCGATTCGCAAATGGCCTCCATGCTCGCGCCTATCGCCGAGGCGCTCATGGACCACGCCAGGGTCGATGGTGCGCGTGCCGTACTGGATGTGGGCTGCGGTGGCGGAAGCGAAACCCTGATGCTCGCCCAACGGCTCGGCCCCGACGCCTGCATTCTCGGCGTAGACGTGTCAGAACCGATGCTGGAGGTCGCGAAACAGCATCTTGAGTCAGTTGGAGAGATCGGCAGGGGTGTGGGTTTTCTTCAGGCGGATGCCTCTTCCCACGATTTTGCCGAACAGCAGTTCGACCTACTGTTTTCACGCTTTGGCGTCATGTTCTTTGACCAGCCGACAGCGGCCTTTGCCAAGCTTCGCTCGGCCATGCTGCCCGAGGGACGACTGGCCTTTGCCTGCTGGCAAGCGCTGGCCAGTAACCCGTGGACCGCGCTGCCATTAAAAGCGGCGCTGACCGTGCTGCCGCCTCCACCAAAGCCCGAACCACGGGCTCCCGGACCCTTCGCATTTGCGGATCCCGATTACGTTACGGGCTTACTGAGCGATGCCGGCTGGCAGGACATCAGCATCACGCCTCACGCGGTGACCATGCGCTGGGATGGCAGCGCCGGCTTTGAAAACACCGTGCGCGAACTGGTAAATACCGGCCCGGTGGGCCGACTGCTGGCCGACGTCGATCGCCCCACAAGAGACGCAGTCCACGCCGCTGCCGCAGACGTATTGAAAACACATTTCAAGGATGACGCGCTCGCACTTCCCGGCGCAGTCTGGCTTGTCACCGCTAAAAACAGGTAACTTTCAATGCCGACACTAGGAACTCCCTTTTCTCCTTCTGCTACCCGTGTGCTGCTTTGCGGCGCCGGGGAACTTGGCAAAGAAGTCGTGATTGAATTGCAGCGTCTGGGGGTTGAGGTGATTGCCTGCGATCGCTATAGCAATGCGCCGGCAATGCAGGTGGCAGACCGCAGCTACGTATTCCCCATGCTCGATGGCGAACGTTTGCGAGCAGTAATTGAAATGGAAAAGCCCCACTTCATTGTTCCGGAAATCGAGGCCATCGACACAGAGACGCTGCAGGCGTTGGAAGACGAAGGTTTTAACGTCGTGCCCTCGGCCCGCGCCGCGCGGCTAACGATGAATCGTGAAGGGATTCGCCGCCTCGTAGCCGAAACCCTGGGTATCCGTACTTCCCCCTACCGTTTTGCAGACAACGCCGAAGCTTTCGCAACCGCCGTGCATGAAGTCGGCACACCCTGCGTAGTAAAGCCCATCATGAGTTCATCGGGTAAAGGACAGAGCGTCATCCGCGGTCCCGAAGACATTGAGCGAGCCTGGGAAATTGGTCAGGAGGGTGGCCGCGCCGGCGCAGGACGCCTGATTATTGAAGGGTTTGTAGACTTCGACTACGAAATTACACTCCTGACGGTAAATCACATCGCCGGTGTGAGCTTTTGTGCACCCATCGGACACCGTCAGGAAGATGGCGACTACCGGGAATCCTGGCAGCCCCACCCCATGAACCCCGGGGTACTCAAGGAGTGCCAGGATATCGCCGCCCGGGTAACCGGTGCCCTGGGCGGCAAGGGACTGTTCGGCGTGGAGTTTTTTATCAAAGATAACGAGGTTTACTTCAGCGAGGTATCACCCAGGCCACATGACACGGGAATGGTGACTCTCATTTCCCAGAATCTTTCTGAGTTCGCTCTGCATGTGCGCGCCTTTCTCGGCCTGCCGATTCCCGGGATTCGATTGCACGCGCCATCGGCGTCCGCGGTTATTTTGCCCGAGGGCGAATCGCAGGACATCAGTTACAGCAATCTGGCAGCCGCCCTCGGCGCAGTCGATACGGAGCTGCGTTTGTTCGGCAAGCCGCAGATCAGTGGCCGTCGACGAATGGGTGTCGCGCTCGCCTCCGATGAGGACGTTGATGCTGCGCGGATCAAGGCACGCAACGCGGCGGCGGCGGTGAAAGTAGAACTCGCCTGAGGCGCATCACTGACAAACATCGAGTCCCCGGAGCGGCGACTTGCCGGCCCCCGGGCCGGGCCCTGATTCGTGATCTGCACAGCGGGGGCACCGACCCCTTGAAAAAGACTTGCCCGTCCCCAAATAGAAAGCGTGGGTGCTCATGAGAGGCCTACAACTACGATATTGCTTCTTTTGGAGGATATGACAATGCGTAACACAATCGATTTTTCGCCCCTATACCACTCTGCTATCGGCTTCGATCGCATGGCGTCGCTGCTGGATTCCGTCGCTCGCGACAGCAAACCCAGCTACCCGCCCTATAACATCGAGCAGGTAGAAGAGAATCATTACCGCATCACCATGGCCGTCGCCGGCTTCACGGAAGACGAGCTGGAAATAACCAGCGAGCAGAACAGTCTTGTGATCAGCGGCAAACAGCAGGACGATGGCGAAACACGCAATTACCTGCATCGCGGTATTGCGACTCGCAACTTCGAACGCAGGTTTCAGCTGGCCGAGCACGTGAAGGTGGTGGCTGCAAAGCTCGAGAACGGACTCCTGCATGTCGCGCTGGAACGTGAAGTTCCCGAGGCCATGAAGCCGCGCAAAATCGCGATTCAACGCGATAGCGCTTCACAGCTGCTCGAGCAGGACGCGGCCTGAGGTAAGTCAGACTGAAGCCGGCTGAGGCCGGCGATAGCAAAAAGGGGTGCCAGATGGCGCCCCTTTTTCGTTCTCGTTATCGGTCTCGTTGTAATTGTTGTTGTCGCGCGATGGATAATGCGCGAGTAGCGCGGAATCAGGTGCGGGACTGGGCCTCATCGCGAATGCGCGCAACCATGGCCCGAAGACCATTACCCCGGGTGGCAGACAGGTGGCGCATCAGACCGAGTTCCTCGAAATAGGCCTCAATGTCAAAATCGAGAATCTCCGCCGGCGTTTTGTTGTTGTACGCGGCGAGCACGACCGCCAAAAGACCTTTGACGATAAAAGCGTCGCTGTCAGCCGAAAGCTGCAGACGGTTGTCCGCTTCGGCAATATCAATCCAGACCTGACTCTGGCACCCGCGCACGAGGCGCTCATCGCTACGCATCTCACCAGGCAACTCCGGCAGTTCACGACCCAGATCGATGATGTAGCGATAGCGATCTTCCCAGCTATCGAAGAAGCCGAGATTCTCAATAATATCGTCAGCGGTGATCGCGTCACCAAAGGGGTTGCTTACGCCATTCATCGTTCTTAGTAGAACATCCCGGTTTCAAGCTGCGCCTCTTCAGACATCATGTCCCGACTCCAGGGCGGATCAAAAACCAGTTCGACTTCCACATCTTTAACCAGAGGAACCATACGCAGTCGATGCTCCACATCACCCACCAGAACCGGCCCCATCCCACAGCCGGGGGCGGTTAAGGTCATGGCGACAGACACCTTCCCCGATGCCTGATCAATGTCGACGCGATAAATCAGGCCGAGGTTAACCAGATCCACCGGAATCTCCGGATCAAACACCGTGTGCAGCGCCTCCCAGACCTGTGCCTCGCTGATCTTGCCATCCGCTGGCGTCGCAAAACTCAGGCTGAGGCCTTCCAGGCCCAAGGCATCGGCGTCGGTGCCGTCGATGCGCACCATATTGCCGTTATGAACGATCGTGTAATTCCCACCCAGTGACTGTGTGAGCGTTACAAAGCTGTCTGCCGGCACGGTAACCGGATCACCGACGGGTACCAGTCGCCCCTGCACATCGCGGCGAACCGTCAGTAGCGTGCGTTCCTGTGATGACATACTCAGCCTACGCTGAAACTTTCGCCGCAGCCGCACTCGGCCACAACGTTAGGGTTGTTAAATTTCAGGACGCGGTTGATGCCTTCCCGGGCGAGATCGACCTCGGTGCCACGGAGAAAATCCAGGGCCTGCGCATCGATGTACAGCTGCACCCCATTGTCCAGAGACAAGGTCGCGTCACCGGCCTGGGCGCCATCGACCTCTTCCATTACGTATTTAAAGCCCGTGCAGCCGCTCTCCTGTACGCTAACGCGCACGGCGCTCTTATGCGCAGCCGCCAGGCTGCGGCGGAAATGCTCCGCAGCAGCCTCGGTCACGCGAAGCGGGGCACTCAGATCAAATGTTTCAACGGCCATCAGTACTTCTCCCGTATTCCTTTGCCAATCGCCCGACGCCCCACACTAACGCGGCGCAAAGAGGGACTGTGCTTTCTTGAGTCCGGCGACTAATCGGTCTACGTCATCGTGGTTGTTATACATTGAAAAGGAGGCACGCACGGTACCCGGCAATTCGAAACGCGCCATGAGCGGCTGTGTGCAGTGGTGTCCCGTCCGCACCGCAATGCCCTGCTCGTCCAATAACATGCCGACATCCGATGGATGGCAGCCCTCGAGCACAAAGCTGAAAATCCCGGCACTCTGACGCGGATTACCAATACGTCGCAAGCCCGGAATTTCCGCCGCCGCGGCAATCGTTGCAGCGAGCAGCTCGTCTTCGTGCCGGGCGGCCGCCCTGCGGTCGATACGGCTCAGGTAGTCGATAGCCGCGCCAAGACCCACAGCACCGGCGATATTTGGGGTTCCGGCCTCAAATTTAAAGGGCAGGCTGTTGAAAGTCGTACCACTGAAGCTGACGGTTTCAATCATCTCACCGCCGCCCAGAAAGGGCGGCATGGCCTCGAGCAGCTCCTCACGTCCCCAGAGCGCCCCGATACCGGTCGGGCCAAACAATTTGTGTCCCGAGAAGCAGTAGAAATCGCAGCCCAGGGCCTGCACATCCACATCCCAATGACCTACGGCCTGAGCCCCATCGACCATTGCCAGTGCGCCTGCAGCGTGCACCCGATCGCAGATGTCGCGCACCGGGTTCACCGTGCCAACCGCATTGGATACGTGATTAAAGGCAACCAGTTTTACCCGCTCATCAAGGAGATCATCGAGTGCCTCAAGATCAATTTCTGCATCATCGGTAACCGGAATGGGAAGTACCTGCGCGCCTACGCGCTGCGCAATCAGCTGCCAGGGAACGATATCCGAATGGTGCTCGAGCCAGGAAACCAGTATGCGATCCCCGGCTTTCAGATTACTCAGTCCCCAGCTTTGCGCGACCAGATTGATCGCCTCAGTCGTTCCCCGGGTCCAGATTACCTGGCGGCTGTCGGGACTATTGAGGAATGCGGACACCTTTTCCCGGGCGCTCTCAAAGCAGCGCGTCGCTCGATCCGACAGGGAGTGCACGCCACGGTGGACGTTGGCATTGTCATGGCGATAGTAGTGGGCAATCGCTTCAATCACCGCCTCCGGCTTTTGTGTCGTGGCCGCGTTGTCGAGATACACCAGTGGCTGCCCGTTGATAATCTCTCGCAGGATCGGGAAATCAGCCCTCACCTGTTCCACATCAAAGCCTGCAGTCGGCACCGCCTGCAGCGAACTCACAGCAGATGCCTCATAAGCGACGGATCCCGGGCAAAGCGCGACGCGAGCAATGGACGCAGGTAATCGCGCAGGCTCTCGAGGGCCAGGCCTTCAATCAGCTCATTTATGAATCCAAAACTCAGCATCACCTCTGCCTCATCGCGCGATACACCGCGAGTCCGCAGGTAATGCATGGCCAGCTCATCAAGCTGGGCGACCGTAGCGCCGTGGGCGCACTGCACATCGTCCGCGTAGATTTCGAGCTCAGGTTTGCTATTGACCTGTGCCTCGGTACTGGTCAGCAAATTGCGATTGGATAATTCCGCGCGGGTCTTCTGCGCGTCCGGATGAATGTGAATCCGCCCGTTGAACACCGCCGTGGCTTTGTCAGCAATGATGCCGCGAAACACCTCATCACTGTTGCAATGGGGCACGGCATGCTCGATGCATGTGTGGTAATCAATATGCTCTTCAGCACGGGGCAGATAAACGCCGTTGAGCGATACATAGGCGCCCGGCCCCGCATGATTGACAACCAGATCCAACCGCTTGAGCACACTGCCAAATGCCAGATGGAAGCTTTCCAGAGTGGCGTCGCGATCCAGGCGCGCATGCACACCACCGATGTGAACAGCTTCGCCGGACTCCTCGTGCAGACGGTAGTGCGTAAGCTTCGCATTGGGTGCAATAACAAGTTCCGACAGACCGTTGCAAAAGCTGGCCTGGGCCGCGTCCAGTGATACAAACTGTTCAATTACCGTGGCCTTCGAGCCCGCTTCTGCCAGTACCAGCAAGCGTTGATTGATCGCGGTCGGGCCATCGCCTGCCCGCAGGAGCTGCAGGATATGTACAGGGGCATCGAGCTGCGCATTCTTTGCTATTTGCAAAAAGACTCCGTCGCGCAGTGTCGCGGTATTGAGGCCGGCAAACAAATGGTCCTCGACATCCAGCGTGCTGTTGAGGTGCTCGGCTATCTGTGCGGCCTGATCTTCCCCGGCGTCCTCAAAACGACAAATAGTCAGACCCTCAGCCGGCGCAAAATCCGACAGCGCAGGCTGAAAAATACCGTCGACAAATACCAGTCGGGGACCGCCGAAACCGGGCGTCAGAGAGTCGGGCAAGGCCTCTAGCTGCGTCTGCGGATCGGCCAGGCGATAGTCGTCCCGAAGCGCCGCAAGGCTCGTGTACTTCCAGCTCTCGGTGCGCCGCGTGGGCAGAGCCGAACCCTCCCAAAAAGACAAACCCCGTGCCTGCAGTGACTGCAGCCAGTGCGGCGCTCGCCGGCCGGCCTCAGCCAGCGGTTCCTGCATAAAACTCGACATCAGGCGACCTCATCCTCAAGCCAGGCATAACCCTTGTCTTCGAGTTCCAGCGCCAGCTCCTTACCGCCGGAGCGGACAATCCGGCCCTCGGCGAGCACATGCACGTGATCAGGCTCTACAAAGTCCAGCAGACGCTGGTAGTGCGTGACCAGTACGAAGGCCCGATCCGCACTGCGCATCGCGTTGACACCCTGGGCAACCACCTGCAGGGCGTCGATATCCAGGCCGCTGTCTGTTTCGTCCAGAAGACACAGCTTCGGCTCGAGAAGCATCATCTGGATCAACTCGTTGCGCTTCTTTTCGCCGCCAGAAAAGCCTTCGTTGACGCCACGCTTGAGGAAGTCCGCCGGCAGATTCGCCGCCTTACTGGCCTCCCGTGCGCGCTTCATAAAACTGACCGCATCCAGTGCGGGCTCGCCGCGCTGCTCGCGCACTGCGTCAACCGCCGCCTTGAGGAATTCCATGTTGCTCACCCCGGGAATCTCCACGGGATACTGGAATGCCAGAAACAGACCGGCACGGGCCCGCTCTTCCGTATCCAGCGCCAGAAGATCCTCACCATTAAAGCTCACGGAGCCCGCAGTCACCTCATAGCCCGGGCGACCTGCGAGCACATGGCCGAGGGTACTTTTACCGGAACCATTCGGACCCATGATCGCGTGTACTTCGCCCGCAGCGATATCCAGACTCAGACCCCGGAGAATTTCCTTGCCTTCAACCTGCGCGTGCAGATTTTCGATCTTCAACATCCGTTTACTACTCCTACAGCGGCCGCCTCTGGCGCCGCATTAACCGACCGAGCCCTCAAGGCTCACTTCCAACAGCTTGCCCGCCTCGACGGCGAACTCCATGGGCAGCTCCCGGAACACTTCTTTACAAAACCCGTTGACAATCATCGATACGGCTTTTTCTGTATCGAGGCCGCGCTGCTGACACAGGTACAGCTGATCGTCACTCACCTTGGAGGTGGTCGCCTCGTGCTCCACAACGGCGCTGGGGTTGCGACTTTCGATATATGGGAAGGTGTGCGCGGCACACTTGTCACCGATCAGCAGAGAATCACACTGAGTGTAGTTGCGGGCACCTTCCGCTCGCGGACTCATGCGCACCAGCCCGCGGTAGGCATTAGAGCTTTTCCCTGCAGAGATACCTTTGGAAATGATAGTGGAACGGGTGTTTTTCCCCAGATGGATCATCTTGGTGCCCGTATCGGCCTGCTGCATGTTGTTGGTCAGCGCCACCGAATAAAACTCCCCGACACTGTTGTCACCCCGGAGAATACAGCTGGGATACTTCCAGGTGACCGCCGAACCGGTCTCCACCTGGGTCCAGGAGATCTTGCTATTGGTGTGTGCGACGCCCCGCTTGGTTACAAAGTTGTAAATACCGCCCTTGCCTTCGGCGTCACCCGGGTACCAGTTTTGTACCGTGGAGTATTTGATCTGTGCATCGTCCAGCGCAACCAGTTCGACCACCGCCGCATGCAGCTGGTTTTCATCGCGCATCGGCGCTGTGCAACCCTCGAGATAGCTTACGTGGCTGCCTTCATCGGCAATAATCAGCGTGCGCTCAAACTGCCCTGTTTTCGCTTCGTTAATGCGGAAGTAGGTCGATAGCTCCATGGGGCAGCGCACGCCTTTGGGTATATAGACAAAAGACCCGTCACTGAACACCGCACTGTTGAGGGCCGCGTAGAAGTTATCCCGGCGGGGGACGACGCTGCCGATGTATTTGCGCACCAGTTCCGGATATTCGTGAACAGCCTCGGAGATCGGGCAAAAAATCACGCCCGCCTCCGCCAGCTTGCTGCGAAAGGTTGTGGCTACCGATACGGAATCAAACACCGCGTCTACCGCCACGCCTGCGAGCATTTCCTGCTCGTGCAGAGGAATACCCAGCTTGTTGTAGATTTCGAGCAGCTCCGGATCAACTTCATCAAGACTCTGGGGCCCGTCCTTCATGTTTTTTGGCGATGAATAATAGGACAGTGCCTGAAAGTCGATAAGCGGGTA
>CAZGGN010000029.1:9209-12063 GCA_964525195.1 uncultured Congregibacter sp. | reverse complement strand
CGAGCATCCAGTCCGGCTCATTCTTTTTCGCGGAGATAAAGCGAATCACGTCCTCGCTCAATCCCGGCGCGAGGGTATCGGATTCGATATCACTCACGAAACCAGCGGAGTACTCCTTGCTGATTCGGCTGTCGATAACTTCCTGAGACATACTGTTTTCCTTGCTGGGCTCTTGCTGCGCTCTTCCCGAGCGACCGCTGTGCCCTTGCCTGAGCGCCTGAGATGCCCTTCCCTAATCGAAAGCCGGCCCTCAGGCCGAGCTCACCAGAATCTGAGAAAGATCGTCCTGGGCCCTGTTACGTAGAACCTGCTTGTCGGAGATGTCGCGTATTTCGCGACGGGCTACCAGATCTGCCAGGGTAATGTCCGACAAAAAATCGCGGATGCGATCCGACAGGTCCATCCATAAATGATGCGTGAGGCAGGTGTCACCCTCCTGACAGTCCCCTTTGCCCCGGCAGCGGGTCGCATCGGTATCTTCGTTGACTGCCGAAATCACCTCCGCAACACTGATTTCATCAGCGCCGCGTTGCAGGCGGTAGCCGCCCCCCGGCCCGCGCACGCTGCGCACCAGTTCCTGACGACGGAGATGCGCAAACAACTGCTCCAGGTAAGAGAGCGAAATACCCTGACGCTCGGATATCGCGGCCAGCCGAATAGGGCCTCGCGTTTCATTCAGCGCGAGATCCAGCATTGCGGTTACGGCATATCGTCCCTTGGTTGTCAGGCGCATAAGCGGGTTTCCGATGAGTCCTTCGAGGGTCAATGAGTGTTTCATTCCCTACTATTTTAGTCAAGTATAAGACCCTTTGCATAACTGGGTTTTTAACTTCGCTCATTGGTCTATACTTGGCGTCCGTTGTTGTTAGGGGGCTGGCGCATGAGCGCAGGCAACGACGCAACTGATAACGTCAAGAAAGCTAACAAAAAGTTGCTCGGAAACACCCATTGCACTGGAGCTCCAGCGCCTGATCTGGAAAGCGCGCTGGCAGCCGCAAATCGGTATGAGAATCGGCGCGCTGAAGAGAACGCGTCGTGACCTCACCGCGGATATTATTTCTTGCCTTTGGTGACGGCTCCGCCGGCAGCAACAGCATCGTGTCGAGCCTGGTGGGTAGACTGCGCAAACACCCGCTGGCGGAAAGCTGGTGGCTGACACTGATCGAGGACGCGCAGCTGCGTATCGAACACGCCCTGGACCTGAAGCTCAACGAGTTGGCGGTGTTCATTGATACCAGCTCAATCGACAGGCGCGCCTTCGAATTCAGCGAGATGACGTCCTCGGGCAGCTACAAAATCCTGCCGATGGATGACACGCTGGAGCCATCGGATGTTCTGCATACGGTCGCGACCCTGGGGCGCAAAGGCGAGCTCCCGGCAAGTTTTCGCCTCACCTTACCGGGCGGCACCGCACAAGCGGGACCCAGCATGACAAACGACGAAGCACAGCAGAGCATCACAGCCGCTGTGGCGTTTCTCGAGGACCTGCTGGAAAACGCCGACGAAGCGTACTGGCGCGAGAAAGCGCGGACTTGATCAGGCGCTATCCGGCGCCTCAACCTCCATCACCAGCGCACCGGCGGCAATCTGCTCACCGGCCACGCCAAACACCGCGGTCACAACACCCGCAATGGGCGCAGTCAGGCGATGCTCCATTTTCATGGCCTCTATCACCGCAAGCTCATCACCCGCATTCACCAGATCACCCACCGCCACATGCACGGCGAGCAGGTTGCCGTGCATGGGAGCCAGCACCGCGCCGGAACCACCCAACTCCCGCTCCGCGGCGGAAAAAGCCAGCTCATTCACCAGCGTAAAGGCACGGCCGCGCCACTGCAGGGCCAGCTTGCCCCGGTCAAGCACGCGAAAGGCCACACTGTACTGAATCCCGCCGATAGCCAGCCGCAACCAGCCCTCCTCGGGCATATCGATCAGTTCAAGCTGATGGCGCGAGTCTTCAAGACTCACGTTAAAGCGACTCGGTGACAGCGGCGTCACGCTGACCACGCGCTGCGACTCACCGGCGGCGTAGGCAAAACTGGCCGCAATGCGTCGAGCCCCGGTGAAGCCGGCCAGCATGGCATCATCGTGCACGCGCTCGGTGAGTGAATTCTCTTCACCCTCTAGGTACTGGAGCAGGGCCGCGACGCACAGGTCCGCGTCCCCGGGCAGCAGGGGTCGCACACCGTCTGGAAATTCCTCGCTAATAAACGCCGTCGTCGCGCGGCCCTGTGCAAAACTGTCGCGCTCCAGTACATCGATCAGGAACTGACGATTGGTCTCCAATCCAAAGATCACCGTATCGCGCAGGGCCCGAATCAGACGGCGGCGGGCAACGTCCCGATCCTCACCAAAAGCGATGATCTTGGCGATCATCGGATCGTAGAAGGGCGAGATCTCCTGGCCGGGATACAGCCCGTGATCGACGCGAATGCCCTCGCCGCGGGGCGGCTCCCAGGCCAGGGCGGTCCCGCTCGCGGGGAGAAAATCGTTGGCCGTGTCCTCGGCATAGAGACGCACCTCGATGGCGTGCCCGCTCAGGGTGACCTGATCCTGCGCACAGGGCAGCGCCCCGCCCTGGGCAACGCGCAATTGCAGATCCACCAGATCCAGGCCCGTGACCAGTTCGCTTACCGGATGCTCAACCTGCAGACGCGTGTTCATCTCCAGAAAGTAAAACTGCCCGTCACTGTCGAGGAGAAACTCAACGGTCCCCGCACCCACATAATTGATGCTGCGAGCGGCAGACACCGCGGCCTCACCCATCGCCTCGCGCAGTTCCGGCGTCATGACGGGACAGGGCGCCTCCTCGACCACTTTCTGATGGCGACGCTGTACCGAACAATCCCGCTCT
>CAZGGN010000029.1:0-9139 GCA_964525195.1 uncultured Congregibacter sp. | reverse complement strand
AGATCCTCGAAATTCATCACCAGGCGCATACCGCGGCCACCGCCGCCCGCCGCCGCTTTCACCATAATCGGCAGGCCGATAGCGTCGGCCGCACGGAGCAAGGCCTCATCGGACTGATCCGCATCCTGATAACCCGGAATACAGGGAACCTGAGCCTCAAGCATCCGGCGCTTTGCGGCCGCCTTGTTGCCCATCAGCTCAATCGCCTCCGCCGAGGGTCCGATAAAAACCAGGCCGGCGTCGGTACAGGCCCTGGCAAACTCGGCATTTTCTGAGAGAAAGCCGTAACCGGGGTGAATCGCCTGAGCGCCGCTGCGCTTTGCTGCATCCAGTATTCGGATCGGGTCAAGATAGGATTCCTTGACCGGGGCCGGGCCGATAAGAATTGCTTCATCCGCCAGCGCGACATGCGGCGCATCGGCGTCGGCCTCGGAGTAGACGGCGATGGTTCGGTAGCCCCCGGCGCGGGCGCTGCGCAGAATCCGCACGGCAATCTCCCCGCGGTTGGCGACCAGAATGCTGTCAAAGCGCGAACTCATGAGCCGGCTCCCTCTGAACCTGCATCCTTAAGCATCCAGGCCGTCGGCCGTTTCTCGGCAAAGGCCTGCATGCCTTCCCGCGCTTCGTCGCCGAGCATCGCGTCGGCAAAACGCTCGGCGGCAAACTGCACCATCGACAGGCTGTCCAGTTCATCACTGGCATCGATAATCTGCTTGGTCAGGGCAATTGCACCCGGCGCCCCTCGATGTGCATCTTTCAACACCGACTGCAGGCGTGCCTCCAGTGCTTCGAGATCGGGCTCGACAAAATGCGCGAAACCCAGCCGGTGAGCTTCCACCCCATCGAAACGCTGAGCGGTCAGCAACAGGCGGCGCGCCTGGGAAGAGCCGATACGACGAATCACCACCGGTGTAATCTGCGCCGGGGGAATACCGAGGGTGACTTCGCTGAGTCCGAATTTGGCATCGGCGGTGGTAATCACCACGTCCGCGAGACAGGAAATACCCAGGCCACCGGCCATGGCCGCGCCTTCGATGACCACGACAAAGAGCTGCGGCAGGCGCTTAATCGCTGCCATAGTCCGACCAAAGTCAGCATTGAAGGCGACAATATCCTTGCGCGCCGCACCCGCCTGAAAAACGTCGCGGAACATTTTGAGATCCCCACCGGAGCAAAATGCCCCACCCTTGCCGCGCAAAACGATAAAGCGGTAGGGCTCACTGGGCAGTGCCTCCAGCACCGCCGCCAGCTCCTCGGCCATGGCCGAGGACAGCGCGTTGCGGGTTTCCGGCCGGTTAAACCAGATAGTCAGGCTATCGCCAGCGGGTTCGAGCAGTAGATTCTCTACAACAGGTAGCATGTGGTACTCCTAGTCAGCTGTCGTGGCGCCTCAGAGTCTGGCCACGCCAAAGGCATTGGGTTGCAGATCGCGATGACGGCCCTCCCAACAGGTCTGCAGCGCCATGGCGAGCACCCGACGACTGTCGCGCGGGTCAATAAGCCCGTCATCAAGCATTCGTCCGGAGGTGTAGAACGCATCGGATTGGCGATCGTAGTGCGCGATGACCGTAGCTTCCCGGGCAGCGAGCATGTCCTCATCGACTTCCAGACCCTTGCGCGCAGCACCGGCGCGAAACACCTCGGACATGGTCCTGGCGGCCTGTTCCCCGCCCATCACCCCGATCTGAATATTCGGCCAGGAAAATACGAAATCAGGATCGTAGCCCTGCCCGCACATTCCGTAATTCCCGGCCCCGAAGCTCGCTCCGATCATCAGCGTGATGCGCGGCACCCGGGCATTGGTCACCGCCTGAATCATCTTGGCACCGTGCTTGATCATGCCGGCCTGTTCATACTGGGTGCCGACCATATAACCAGTGATGTTCTGCAGAAACAGCAGGGGCGTGTCGGACTGGTCACAGAGCTGGATGAATTGCGCCGCCTTGGTCGCTCCCTGGGGATCGATCGGGCCATTGTTGCAAATGATTCCCACCGGCATGCCGTAGATACTGGCCTGGAGGCACAGTAGCGTGATCCCGTAAGTCGCTTTGAACTCGAGAAAGCTGGACTCATCGACCAGCCGCGCGACGACCTCCCGGGCATCGTAGGGCTGGCGATAATCGACGGGCACCACACCGATGAGTTCCTCCGGGGGATAGATCGGCTCGGCAAAGTCGCGCGGTAGCGGCCGACTGCAGCGGCGATTCCAGTCCAGCCGCCCCATGAGATCGCGACATAGCTGCAGGCCGTGCGCATCGTCTTCCGCAAGGTATTCCACAAGTCCGGTGACCTTCGCATGCATTGCGGCCCCACCGAGCTCCGCGTCTTCAGCGACTTCGCCAGTGGCAGCTTTCAGCAGCGCCGGCCCCGCGAGATAGGCCTTGCCGTTGTCTTTAACACCCACCACGTAATCACTCATCCCGGGCATATAGGCACCGCCGGCGGCGGACGCACCATGAAGAATGGTGACCGTCGGCAGGCCCGCCGCCGAGAGACGCGCCAGGCGCGCAAAAATACCGCCCCCGGCCATCCACATCTCAACCTCGTACTCGAACAGGTTTGCTCCGGCACTTTCTACAAGATGAATAAATGGCAGTTTCTGCTGCAGCGCAATATCCATGATCCGGCAGCCTTTGTGCGTGGATGTGCGGGTCATGGCGCCGGCGTTGATGCCCGAGTCATCAACCTGAATCATGCAGCGGGCGCCCTGCACATAGCCGATGCCGGCGATTTGCGTCGCACCGGGGACCGACGTTTCCTCATTCCGGTCATCGACGAGAAACCCCGCCATATTGCCGATTTCGAGGAAAGGCGAGCCGGGATCCAGCAGCCGGGCGAGCCGCTCGCGAGGCAGCAGCTGGCCGCGCTTTTCGAAGCGCGGACGAGCGGCCTCGGACAGCGTCCGGGAGCGTTCAAGAATGCCGTTCAGCTTTTCGATCAGCGCCAGATGGTCTTCGCGATTGCGCGCAAAGGCCTCGCTCGCGGTGCTGATGGAGGATCGGAACGGCGGTAACTGGCTGGCCATGGTCGGAATTCCTCTCAGATGTACTCGGTAATCGGTAGCAGGTGTCGCTCGGCCAATTCGCGGGGCAGTGCAACGGGCTCGGCCAGTAACAGCTGGGCGTAGCCCTTGCCCTGGGGGTCCGCGCGCAAGCTGGCCACACCACCGCCGCCGAGGACCTCATGCAGCAAAAAATTCAGTGCGTGGGTGCCCGGCAGATAAAAGCGCTCAACCGGGACGGCCTGTCCCGGCGCGAGAAAATGCGCGAAGTAGTCCGCCACATAGTCCGCGCTCAGGCGCGCGGCAATCCAGGGCAGAAAATCCGCGTGGCGCGCCAAAATGCCAATGTTGGCTTTGTCGCCCTTGTCGCCGCTGCGGCCGAAGGCGAGCAGCTCAAGCGGCAGCTCCAGCAAATCGCCACTGCTCGCGGCAGGTCGGGGCGGAGCAGGAACTTCGGCGGAGCTCGCCTCAATAGCGACTTCTCCATCAGTGAACGCGATCGGATCGCCCTCCAGCTCAATGGTGATGTGCACTTGCTCTTTGGGCAGCAGGAAAGAAAACAGACGAACCACTGGCGTGGGTTTTGGCCGGGCCCCGGCAAAGCCCGTCAGCCCCGGCGGCGCGGTCAGGGCCAGACCGACCATTTCTTTGAGAAATATCCCGACGCCTTTGGGGCTGGGGTGTTTTACCGCAATTTTTATATCGACTTCCCGAGCCTGCGCCATGCGTCCTGCGGCGCCGTAGTGCGACTCGACGCCCAGCACCTCGACGCTGGATTCGCTCAGGGGTGGCAATCCGGCGCGCTCGAGCATGGTTGCCGTGCGGCTGAAAATACCCTCAGCGAGATGCAGAGCCTTGGCCTGCGCATTGCGCCCGTACATGGTCCACAGCTGGCCCGCGCGAAAGCCGTCCGCCCAGGTCGCGCTTACCTTGTACCGACCCGGAACACCGCGACCTCGGGCCCCCGCGACGGCCACTTTATCCGGGGCAATCTGAGTGAGTCGGACGGCGCTGAAGTCACAGATCACATCCGGTAGCTCGTAGGCAGCGGGATCGCCAATTTCGTAGAGCATCTGCTCACCCACCGTGCCCACACTGACAAGCCCGCCGGTACCGGGCGGTTTACTCACGGTAAACACACCGCTGGCGTCTACCTCGGCGATCGGATAGCCAGCCTCCGGCAGCGAATCAACGATGGTCTCCCAATCGGTGAAATTGCCGCCGGTCGCCTGCGTTCCGCACTCCAGGATATGCCCCGCGAGGCTGCCCTGGGCAAGAAGGTCCAGATCCTCCCGCTGCCAGCCGAAGGCATGGATACAGGCGCCGAGCGTGACCGCACTATCCACGCAGCGACCGGTAATTACGATATCTGCGCCCGCATCCAGAGCCCGGGCGATGGGGAAGGCGCCGAGATAGGCGTTGATACTTGCGATGCTGGCGGGATCCGGCAATGCCTCACCAGAGAACATCTCCCGGGCTTCGGCAAACTCTGCCGCGCGGGGCAGAAGATCGTCGCCCAGCACCAGAGCCACGCGCAAATTCAGATTCTTCGCGGCTATTGCCGTGCGCAGGGCCTCGGCGCAGGCCGCCGGGTTAACGCCTCCGGCGTTGGCCAGAACTTTTACGCCCTGCGCGGCAATCTGCTCAAGATTGGGCAACATCGCCGCACTGACAAAATCCGTGGCGTAGCCTTTGCCAGGGTCCGCCGCACGGGCGCGCGCCATGATCGACAGGGTAATTTCGGCCAGATAGTCATAGACGAGATAATCCAGAGCACCGCCTGAGAGCAGCTGCGGCGTTGCCAGAGCAGCGTCACCCCAGAAACCCGAGGCCCCGCCAATACGAATACTGCTGCCAGCCATCATCACAAGCCCTAGCCTTGAACCCGAAGACCTTATATTATGCAATACTCAATATTTATCAAGTATCGCTCAATCGCTTTTCGATGCGCATATGGCAAGCTGAGCAAGATTGATTGCCGGGGTCTCCACCATGGCTGACAACGCCCGACGCCGCTCCCGGGAGCGGCTTGAAGAACGCGAACGCGGCATCCTTGATGCCGCTACAGAGCTGTTTGCCTCGAACGGCTTTCACGCCACATCAACCCGCAAAATAGCCGCCGCCGCCGGCGTCTCCGAGGGCACGGTGTTTCACTACTTCGGCAGTAAAAACGAATTGATGATCGGCATCCTCGATCGCTTTTACAACGAAGTGCTGAATCCCCGGGCCGCCGAAATACTCGATACGGTCATGGATACCCGGGGCAGGCTGCGCGCCCTGGCCCTGCATCATGTCAGCTCCCTGGCCGCGGACAGCGCCCTGATGATGCGTCTGCTGCAAGTGTATGTGGGCGTAGATCTGGAAATTCTCGGGCAAAATCAACGGTCGCCGCTGCGCGACCTCAATCGCAGTTACGTCAGCTATCTGGATCGCATTTTGCGCGAGGGGGTCGAGCGCGGGGATTTGCGCGAAGACCTGGCAATCCGTCCCCAGCGGGACCTGTTTTTTGGCACCCTGGAATACGGGATGCGAACACATATGTACCGCCTCGGTGTAGAGGGGCTGGACAGCTATGTCGATACCCTCCTCGAGCCCCTCTGGCACGGCCTTGGCAAACCACAAACCCCGCAGGACCCAACGGGGCAGCTGGCCGATCGACTGGAAAAGGCCTGTGCCCGGCTGGAAGCCGCGGCGCAGCGTCTTGAAGCACACTAGGAACCACAGGCTGTGTCGCAAAGCCGGCGAGGCAGGCGGCAGTCCTCTGAGCGGCTCGGCGCCGCTTTGCTCGAGCGTCCGTCGAGCGCGCTGTGTGATGCCAAATTGCCGATGGAGATGCGCGAGCAGCTCGAGTAAAGCGGGATCGGGCCGCAAAGCACGGCGACGAGGTCATGCCCAAAGACAGGCGATTCCTGTAATCCGCGATGAACCCCAAGTAAGCCTTGGCCAGTCAGCGCGGTTCGATCAGCAGATACAGAGAATCGCCAGATTGGCTTTGCGTACCGTAGACCCGGGTAGCTCGATCACTCTGCGGCGCCGGGCCAAAGAGCTGCAACCACTCGCCGGGCTGGGCAAGAAGCGTCGTGCGAAAACTTTGCTGCCGGCTATCGGCTTTTCGCGAGACATCAACGGCAACCTCGATGCTGCCGTCCTCACGCACCAGCGGGGTCAGCGCAACAGCGTCCGAGTCGCGCGGTAACTCCTGCACCTGAGTCCAATAAAATCCCCCGGCGGCCTCAAGCCGGTAATCCCGTCCACTGGACCGGGCAAAGCTGACCTGATGACCGGAAAGCACATTCAGGGATACGTTTCGCGCGCCGCCGGTACTGACGATGCCACTGCTGGGGGGCGTGCTTGCCAGGGTGAGCGTGAGATTCTGGGCGTGAACCTGGAAGCTCATTAGAAGCAGCCCCGCAAGCGCGACGACAGCGCGAGGCACAGGCAAACGACAGACGGTCATAAGTCGGGACCAGCGCATGGCCGTCACTCCGGCATCACCGGGTCATCATCATCGATTCGCGCGATCTCACTGACCTCCGGCACCTGTTGCAGCAGCAGTTCGAGCGCATCGGCATGCGAAGCCTCCTCGTCGGCAAACTCGCTGGCAATGCGCCGCACCTCACTGTCCTCGCTGCGCCGGGAATAGTCGCGGTAAAAGATTTCTGCGGCCCGCTCGTTGGCCAGTGCGAGCTGCATCGCCTGCTGCAGACTCATGCGGTAGTGCACGGCTTCATAGCTCAAGGACTCCGGGGGCTCCGCGTCGGGCCA
Source organism: uncultured Congregibacter sp. (assembly GCA_964525195.1). GTDB lineage: Bacteria > Pseudomonadota > Gammaproteobacteria > Pseudomonadales > Halieaceae > Congregibacter. The sequence goes on along the minus strand of CAZGGN010000029.1, from coordinate 2,373 downwards.
GTCAAACTCCCAGGCTTCAATCTGCGGGAGCTCCTCACCGCTGGAGAGCAGGGTGACCTCTGCCAGGTGGTTACTGGCGTCGCCTGCCATACGCGAAAAAAAAGTCGCCACCTCGTCATTGTGATGGGTCGCCATCACATCAGCGAGCTCCGAGTAGCGCTCCTCGGATTCCTGCTCAAGCTCCGTAGAGTAGGCAAAAAACTCCAGTAATGCGGCACTGCTCATTGCTGAAACGCCGTCACGAGATCATCGAAGACCAGCTTAGCAGCTTCTGCCGGAGGCGCCAGCGGAGGCCAGGTAGGCCGCTCCTGACGATAGAGCAGCCCCGTGGAGAAGCCGTCTTCCGCAAGAAAAAGCGCCGCCGCCTCATCGGCACGAGTCAGTGGCTCCCGTTCCTCGTCCCGCACAATCGCTTTCCAGTCTGTCTGCTCAGGGCAAAAGGTAATGCACTGGGAGAGCACATGCAGAAAGCTGAAGCCGGGAAATGCGATGGCGTCGGCGAGCAGTCTGGCAATCTGATTGGGATTGCCGGAGTAACCCCGACCGATCCAGGGAGCGCCGGCGGCCAGCGCCATCGCTGCGGGCTTGAACGGTCGGACACCGGAGCCGTGAGGCGTCAACTTGCTGTGCGTCCAGTCCATGGGCGTCGTCGGCGAGGCCTGCCCCTTGGTCATGCCATAGACCTCATTGTCCATCGCGATGTAGGTAATGTTCACGTTGCGCCGGCAGGCATGTAAAAAATGATTGCCGCCGATTGAAAAACCGTCGCCGTCACCGCCCATCGCAATCACCGTGAGGTCCGGCCGCGCCACCTTCAGGCCCTGCGCCACCGCAAGACCCCGACCGTGCACTCCGTGAAACCCGTAGCTGTCGACATAGGCCGGCAGACGCGAGGAGCAGCCGATCCCCGACACCAGCACCGTGTCATCTCGGGAAAGGCCCAGAGACGCAGCGGCCTTGGTGATCCCGTTGAGCACCGAAAAGTGCCCGCAGCCCGGACACCAGATCGGCTTCACCCCCGACTTGTACTCCTTCGGCTTAAGCTTCAGCGCATCATTCATGGCCGAGTATCTCCCTGACGGATTCCACGATCGTGACCGGCGCCAGCGGTACGGGGCCGGGCAGCGCAAGACTGTGTACCTGACCCGCAAGCGCCAGTTCGCCGCGTAAATAGCGCAGCAGCTGCGCCCCATGGTTTTGCTCGATGACGAACAGGCAATCACAGCCATCCAGGGCGGCCGCCAGATAATCCACCGGCAGCGGGGCCAGCACGCGCAGGGCAATCGAGCGACAGGCGATTCCCCCGGCCTCGAGCTGCGCCCTTGCTGCAGCAACAGCGGCGGAGGCGGAGCCGAAACACACAAGGGCCACAGCGCCCTCCCCCTGCACCTCACCCCAGTCGCTCCCGGGATCCAGCAGTTGCAGCTTGCGGGCACGCTTGTCCATCTGCTGCTGGTGATCCGCAGCGCCCGCGCTCGGCGTGCCGCGCGGGTTGTGCTCCAGCCCATCGGCGGTGAAGCGGCGGTCTCTATCTCCGGGTACCGCCATAGGGGAAACACCGCTGTCGGTGACCAGATAGCGCAGGTATTCATCGTCACTGGCAGGCACCGCTTGCGCGTCCTCTGGCGCCTCTGCCGCCGGCTCCCGGGGAGGATCGATAATGGCCGTTGACTGCCCCAGGAACTGATCCGACAAGAGGATCGCCGGCGTCTGCAGGCGCTGCGCGAGCTGCACGGCCCAGCCACTGGTAAATACGCAATCGGCAATCGACAGGGGCGCCAGCACCAGATGCGGCGCGTCCCCGTGCAAACCATTGATGGCGATGTTCAGATCGCTTTGCTCGGACTTGGTTGGAATGCCGGTCGAGGGGCCCCCGCGCATGACATTGAGAATCGTCACCGGCGTTTCACTGGCCACCGCCAGACCAATGCTCTCGCACATCAACGCAAGACCCGGCCCCGACGTTGCCGTAAATGCCGGAACGCCACCATAGGCCGCACCCAGCGCCATGTTAATGGCTGCCAGCTCATCTTCGGCCTGCACCAGCGCGCCCCCGAGTCGCTCCAGGGGACCGGCGAGATATTCCAGGGCGTCGGATGCGGGGGTGATGGGATAAGCAGCGACAAAGCGCACGCCCGCGCGCAGCGCACCGTAGCCCGCCGCCTGATTGCCACTGATGTACCAGCCGGGGGCCGCGCTCTGCGCGGGGATCTGCAGATCCAGAGTAGGCGCTTTGGCGACCCCTTGATCCAGACAGGCCCGCGCGGCCTCACGATAGGCCTCGGCCTTGGCGGCGAGCTTGCTCAGTGCCAGATCGCGAAGCTTATCCTGATCGATGCCAAGAATCGCGCCAAGCAGGCCGAGTGCCAGCAT
>CAZGGN010000028.1:12398-23635 GCA_964525195.1 uncultured Congregibacter sp. | reverse complement strand
TAAAACAGCGAGGGCGAGTATGAACATCCGAAAAAAAGTCAGACGCCTGCTGCTGGCATTTCCAGTGCTCGCACTTTCCGCCTGCGGCGATTCTGCACCCGTGCAGAACTTTCGCTTTGTTGAGGCCACCATCGATGACGCACAACGGGCGCTTAGGGCGGGCCAGATAAGCTGCGTAGAACTTGTCGAGGGTTATCTCCGTCGAATCGCTACCTTCGATGAATCCTCGGGCATGAACTCGATTATCTTCACTAATCCCGCCGCTCTGGCAAAGGCGCGCACTATCGACGAAAAGCTGGCACAGCGACAGCCCCTCGGTCCGCTATTCTGCGTCCCCGTGCTGCTCAAGGATAATTTCGACACGGCGGACATGCCGACCAGCGGCGGCTCCATCGCATTGAAAACGAGTACCCCACCCGATGACGCCTTTATGGTGCGCAAATTGCGCGAGGCTGACGCCATCATTATTGCAAAAACCAACATGGCGGAGTGGGCATTCAGCCCGCGGCAGACGGTGAGCTCCTCCTACGGCACGACCGCCAACGCTTACGCCCTGGACCGGGTACCTGCGGGCTCCAGCGGCGGTACCGCCTCTGCCACTGCCGCCAGCTTCGGGCTCGTGGGCATGGGCACCGATACGGGCAATTCCATTCGCGGCCCCTCGTCGCATCTCGCTCTCTTCGGCATACGCTCTACCATCGGACTCACGAGTCGTGATGGCGTGATCCCACTGGCCTTTGATCGCGATATCGCGGGTCCAATGACTCGCAGCGTGGCCGACGCCGCGCGGATTTTCAACGTCGTTGCCGGCTACGACCCCGCCGACCCCTTCACCGAACTCGGGCGCGGCCGACGCGAGGAAGACTACACGGCGTTCCTCGATGCGAATGGCTTATCCGGCAAGCGTCTGGGGGTACTTCGAGCACTGGTTGACACGGATGATGCCGACCCACAGGTCATTGCGGTCTTTGAGCAGGCGCTGGTCGACCTTGCTGCGCTCGGCGCCGAAATTGTTGACCCCCTGGTGATTCCCAACTTTGCGGAGCACCTTGAGGGCGACTACTTCTGCGCGCGTTTTCGCTACGACATGTACCAGTATCTCCAATCCCTGGGACCAAAGGCGCCCTTGCGCGACGTGATGGAAGTCAGAAAGTCCGGCCACTACTCACCCTACATTGAGGGCGGTCTGGACTATTTTGGCGCCCAGCCACCGGATGTACACCCGCGCGACCAAGAGCCGCCCTGCCTCGAGTTCCCTGATCAACCGGGCAGGCAGGCCTATCTCGCCGACGTGATAACTGCGATGGACAAGGCCGGAGTGGACGCACTCATATACCCCAGCTGGACTAACCCGCCCGCGCATCTGGATAATCCAGATGACGAATACCTTGGGGACAACAGCCAGTTGGTCGCGCCCGCGACGGGACTGCCTGCCGTGACGGTACCGATGGGTTACAGCCACGCAAAGCTCCCGGCGGGTCTGCAGATACTGGGCAGGCCCTATTCAGAAGGGCTGCTCTTCACCCTGGCCTACGCCTACGAGCAGGCCACAAGGCACCGGCGACCGCCGCCGATGTTTCCTGAACTTGATCCTCCTGAGGATGAGTGAAAGTACACAATGCGGTCACGGTGACCCTCCGGCCAAAGCTGACCCGTCAACGCCGCGCGGCGAGAAATTCGGCGATCGCGTGCATTACCATCGGCGTTTCGCTGTCGACACGCTCATTCTCGGCGTCCGGGTCTGAACTTTGTTTGACGATAACGACATCGTGCTCTGAATTGACGTAGATAAACTGGCCGTGGACACCAAGCGCCGCGACCGCATCAACGCCCGCATAACTCCACCACTGGTCGTGGTAGTCCTGGGCCACAGTGCCGTACCAGGCGTCCTGGTAATAGCGATTGAACTCGGCCTGGTTCCTTGGAGCCTTGATTCGCCGGGCGATGGCTGGAGAAAGAACCTGCACGCCGTTGGCTTCGCCGTCATCAAGAATCATCTGTCCAAAGCGAGCCGCATCGCGAAGTGTCATGGACAACCCGCCGCCGGCCATTTCGACCCCCGTGGGATCAAGCCAATAGTTGGCCGCGGACTCCGTCCCAAGCTTTGACCAGATCCGCTGATACATTGTCTCTGCCAACGTCTGTCCAGTAGCGCGCCGAATGAGCCAACCCAGTACCTCAGGGTCCGGGGTCACGTAGTGGAACGCCTCGCCGTGTTCAAAATCAGGCTGCTTGCCCTTTAAGCTCTTCAGGTGGGCATATAGTCCCTCACCACCGAGGTACATGGAGGTCAGAAAATCAGCGATATCGGACTCAGGGTCGGCATAGGTTTCGTCGTAGGCGATGGAATTGGTCATATCCATGACCTGCTGTACGGTGGCGTCAGCAAAGGCCGTACCGCCCAACTCCGGCAGGTAGTGCGCCACGGTCCTGGATGCGTCAATCCGGCCCTGCTCCATAAGATCGAGCATCAGCGTCCCGGTGAAGGACTTGGTGACCGAGAACATCAGGTGCTGAGTCGATGGGTTCTGTCCATTTTCATACTGTTCATGCACTACGGTGCCGCGATCAAGCACGATAAAGCCATCGGTATAGGCTGAGGCCAGCCACTCCCCAACGGTAGTGCGGCGTCCGCCGCCCAGCTCAACCTGAATATCACCCAGGTCTACGGGCTTTGATGGCAGCGCCCAGGGTGATGCCGCGGGCGGCACGGCTCGCGTCGGGAACAGCTCACGGATATGCTGAAAGCCCCAACGGTTATAGGGCGGGAGCATAAAGTTCTCAGCCGTGACCAGCTTGTCCGCCGGCGGTGGCGCGCCCTTCATGAGTCCAAGGTCGTCAGCTGTGGGCGGCACAGCGGCGTATGTCAGCACCGACGCCACAAGACTGAGCCCACCCAGAAATCTTCCCGTTCCCTTGCGCATAGTGCGTCTCTCTGCTGTCCTGTCGAGCAGGTAGCTTAGCGTATTCCCGGCGAGGAGAAGAACAGAGCCAGAACAGGGTAATCACGCGAATCTTACCCAAGCCATGAGGAACCGAGCGTCCAGGCCCCGACCGCACGACCAGGGTTGAGAATAACCAACCGCATAAGCTGGGATCTGTCGGCTTTTCGGGTCTATAATATCCAGCCGGGCAGGACAACTTTAGCGCTAACCTGATTGAGGGTGTGTAAACAGACGGGTCACCCGTCGGTTTTTGGTATCTGACGTCGAACTTGGGGGCCACGTCAGGCTTGCGCCTTAAGGCTGACGCGCCTATCCGTGTGCGAAGGTACTCCGACCACCTCTTTACTTTGGTAGATTACTTGCGGATTCTACGGAACACACTTCATAACGACTTCCTGCGATTTTTTGACATCGCGGTGGCAAGCACCTATGAGCAGCGAGATCTGGCAGCCCAACTGCGACACCGGGTATACAGCGAAGAGCTCGGACTGGAGCCAAGGGTGGCGTCCGGGCGCGAAAGCGATCAATACGATGCGCACGCGCTACACGGCCTGATCACCCATCGCAGCAGCGGCCGGCCGGCCGGGTGCGTCCGCCTGATCCTGCCCGGCGACACGACGCAGCTGGCACTGGAGGAGCATTGCCTGGGCAGCGTGTACGTGAAGTACCTGGAAAAGCTCCATGAGCACCGGGAACACGCCTGCGAGGTGTCGCGGATGGCTGTAGATCCGCTCTTCCGAAAGTACGAGAGTTCGGGCCCCCATCGACAGCTGACTTATTTGAAGATCCAGTGTCCCGAAGAAGAGCGGCGATCCTTTAGTGTAGTTTGGCTCGCTGTTCTGCTGTCTTCCGTTGCCTTGGCCGATCTTGCTGGCCGTGAACACGTCTACGCCATGATGGATCCTGCGCTGCCACGACTGTTACATCGAGCGGGACTCCATTTTCGCCAGGCCGGTGAATTCATGGAATACCATGGGAATCGCGCGGCGTTCTTCATCGTCACCAGTGATGCCGTGGCACACCTGCGACCGGACCTGAAGCCCCTCTACGAAGCACTCAGGGATGAACTGGACACTCCGATGATAGGCCAGCACCGCGCTACGGCCTGAACAAGGCCCGGGGAAGCCCGATTCCCGGGTCGCAGGCAAACTCTTATTACGCCGGGGACGCGACGCTGCTTGCCCCTGCGAAGCGCCCCTCCGCCAGAAGCAAACCGTGTAATCTATATCCCGCCGCAGCCGACAGTACGGTGGCCGACCCTATTACACAGGAACCTAAGTGACATTTTTCAAAGATCTGCGCCACTACATGCGGGCTGCCATGCATTACGGAAGACTTGCGGACATCAGGCTTGTTCGCCTTTTTCGTCATGATTGCGCGCTTTGCGGGTTTCCGGTTCTGCTGCGCCTCAACGCGGGCGAGCACGGGATTCGCTGCCTGCGATGCCGGGGTGGTGTTGTCCATATGTCCATGGCAAACGTCATCCGCCGCCACGTGGGGAATCTCGCGGATCTGGATGCCTACGAGTTGTCCTCGAGGGGAGCGTTCATCAAATTTCTGGCGAGCAACTGTACTACGGTCACAGGCTCCGAGTACTGGCCGGATGTATCTCCCGGAGAATTCAAAAACGGCGTTCAGTGTCAGGATGTCGAGAAGCTCACATATGCCGACAACAGCTTTGACCTTTGCACTTCCACAGAGGTGTTCGAGCATGTGGTTAACGACATGGCGGGCTTCGAGGAAGCCCGCCGGGTGCTAAGACACCACGGCTACCTTATTTTTTCCGTGCCCCTGCGTCTGGATGCCAATACCCTTGAGCGGGCAATCCTGGTGCACGGCGAGATTCAGCACCTGGTGGAACCGGAATACCACGATGATGCTATCAGGGGGCATGCACAGGTTCTCGCATTCCGAACTTACGGAGTCGATATTGTCGACCGACTCAAAGCTGCGGGCTTTCGCGAGGCTCTTATCGATACAAGTAGCCAGGGCGCTATTCTCGGGCACGGACGCGCAATTGTTGTTGCTCAGGCTTAGGGGCAACGGCGCGCTACATCAGGCTTTCGCATTCACCTTAGTGCTACACGCGCGCTGCGGATAAGGACTGTGTGCCCAGCCTTATAAGTGGACGCAGGTAACGAGAGCTCGCCGTTTTGCCGGCGACTTGAATTGAGATGGAACGTACCTCAGGCAGCTGAAGCCTGTGATATCGTCCCGCATCAGCTATTGAGTTTAGTCAAAACCCTGGTTCCTGGCGCATCCCGGCATTGATGCGCCAACCGCAATAATACGAGGTTTCCTGATGGCCGAAACGGCAGATTCCGGTGGCATGCTGCAATCAATTGGCGAAGCCGTTGGCGGCTTTCTCTCCGGCATACCCTCTGCTATCAGCAGCTTTTTCGCGGGGGTCGGCAAAGGCGCTGGCGTCCATGGCATGCTCGACTGGGCTGCGTTGATCATTGGCATCGCGCTTCTGATCTCAGCCATCAGAGGCCTGAAGCGCGGGCGTATCGTGGGCCCGATGGTAAGCGGAGCGATCGCCGTGGGATTGATGGGCTGGGCCGTAACGTAGTTATCGGGAAGTTTCGCTAAGGTCGGGACCCCCGTTCCGCCTGCAGCACACTTGGAGAAAATAAAAAATGAAGCTATTCAATCTCAGCGGCAAGTCAGCCATCGTTACCGGTGGTAATGGCGGCATCGGCGAGGGTATCGCGCTGGCACTGGCAGGCGCCGGCGCCAACGTCTGTATTGCGGGACGCAATGAAGCGAAGAATGAGCTGGTACGCAAAAAAATTGAAGCACTCGGCGCCGGCGCAGTCGCGCAGCGCTGTGATGTAAACATCGCGGCGGATATTGACGCGACTCTCAGCGCAACGCACACGGCGTTCGGCAGTGTGGATATTCTGGTCAACAACGCCGGAATCAGTGCCCTCAATAGTCCGGAAGCCATGAGCGACGAAGAATGGCAGTCCGTGATCGACACCAACCTGACCAGCGTTTTCAAGTTCTCAAGAGCCGCTCACAGTCATCTTCTTAAGGCGGGTGGCGGCAAGATCATCAATATCGGGTCGATGTACTCGATTTTTGGTCACCCCCTGGTGCCTAACTATGGCGCCAGCAAAGGGGGCGTGGTGCAACTCACCAAGTCGCTCGCCAGCGCCTGGGCCGGGCACAACATTCAGGTCAATGCGATTCTTCCGGGTTGGATCGAAACCGACATGACCGCGCCCCTCAAGGAAGAGGACTTCGCCGATTTTCACGCCGAAATCATCACGCGCACCCCAGCTGGTCGCTTCGGCAAAGCCGATGAGCTCGGCGGCACTGCCGTGTACCTCGCATCTGCTGCCTCGAATTTCGTGACCGGCCAATCCATTCCCGTGTGTGGTGGCTACAGTATTCGCTAATGCTCAGCTATCGCCATGCCTTCCACGCCGGCAACCATGCAGACGTACTGAAACATCTGCTTGAAGTCCTCATCCTGCAGTACGCGGTACAGAAAAAGGGCAAGCCCTTTCGCTATATCGACACTCACGCGGGACCCGGCACGTATTCCCTGCACGAGTCCTTCGCCAGTAAAAATCGCGAGTTTGATACGGGCGTCGCCCGCCTATGGAAGCGCGAGGACCTGCCTGCGGCTTTGGAAAGTTATGTGAATGTGCTGCGCAGTTTTAACGCCACAGAAGAACTCTCTCACTATCCCGGGTCGCCGGCGATTGCTGCGAAAATTCTTTATCCCGGCCACCGACTGCAATTGTTCGAGTTACACCCGGACGATGCGGCACGACTCAAGCGCTGGAAGCCCCGCGATTCAGCTGTCAGCGTAGCGATGGGCGACGGGTTTAGCGCACTCAATGCCATTCTGCCGCCCGCAGAAAAACGTGCTCTGATCATGATCGACCCCCCCTACGAAATAAAGAGTGATTACGACCGGGCGATAGCCGCCTTGCAACTCGGGTGCAAAAAATTTGCCACCGGGATTTATGCACTGTGGTATCCATTGCTGGACCGGAGTGACGTTACAGCCTTCGTGAGGAAACTCGAGCGAATGCCGCTTAAGTCTCTGCTGGTCGAACTCCCCATCCGCCCGATAGCGGGAGACGGCATGCACGGAAGCGGTATGTTTGTTATCAATCCACCGTGGATATTGCAGGAGCAGCTCGAGGGCTGTCTCCCCTATCTTCAGGGCGCACTGGCCAGCGCCGATGCCCCGCCCTGGCGATTGCTATGTCGGGATGGGAGTCGCTAGGGACGGGTAAACACGACGCGGCGGATCAATTCCGCTCGAGGCGGCCTTCACTTCGAATCGATTGCACACGCTCAGGGGGAATGATCGTTTCCACGCGCTGCCCGCTACCTGCGAAGGCCCGCAGGTACTCCCGTGCCATCAGGTAGTCAACGCGGTCACAGCGCATTGTGGTATTGCCCTGCTGCACCAGTACCGCGTCAAAGAGTTGCAACTTCGAAAGGGGTCGCTGGTACAGGATGCGTCCCGCTTCAGCGTAGATAGGCTCCCCGCCCGAGGGACTCTGCTGGCGGACGGTCGCAGGCGATCCGCTGGCGCTGACACGGTCACCCTCTTTCACGACGCGTTCGAGAGTAACTTCATCGGCGGTGATTTCCAGTGAACCCTGCCGGAAGGTAACGTCACCAAGCAAAATCGTCGAACCGGTCACCTCGTCGCGAATCGCCTCGCGGGTCACCACGTGAATGGGCCCTTCATCATCAGCAACAGCCCGGGCATCCGACGTCAGAAACGTCCATCCCGCCAGCAGCCAGAATGGCAGCCATAATCCAGGGCGGCGGGCGTTCAAAGACGATGCGCCTTTGGCCAGCGGCGCTTAAGGCAGATCCATTCGCCGGGCGTCTCGCGAATCCATTGCTCAAAGCGCAGATTGATTTGCCGGGTCAGATCCAGTGCCTGCTCATCGGCGGCTGCCTCCGGGTCGTCGGCGACCAGCGGGTCATCCACCTGTATATGGAAGCTGCCGGCCCCTGTTCGCTCACAGCGAATCGGGAGCAGAATCGCGCCGGTGCGCAGCGCAAGGCGTGCGGCCGAGGTATTGGTCAACGCATCGCGTCCAAAAAACGGAACCAGCTGCCCGCTGGCCAGGCGTGTATCCATGGCCAGACCCAGACTGTTCCCCGCCTGGAGCTCCTTGATCAATGGGCGAACGCCCGCATCGCTGGGCACCAGCTTGACGCCAAAGGATTCACGCAGGCGCCCGAGCATCTCGCCCGTCGCAGGATTCGACTCCGGCGCAAAGACCGTCGTGATCGTCAGACCCTCCTCGCGCGCAATGAGGTTGGTCAACTGCCATGCCCCGACGTGAGCACAGACAAAAATGCAGGGGTCCCGGCGCTCGATATGCTCTCGCGCACGGGCGCTGTAAGAGAAACGCAGGCGCTCGCCACGTTCCTTCCAGATTCGTTCAAGGGTAATCAGCTCCGCAGCGGCGCGACCGAGCGAACGGAAAATCTCCCGGATCATTTGTTTGCGCCAGCGGTCATCACGGTCAGGGAACGCAATCTCGAGATTAACCCGCGCCTTGCGCGCCTTGTCGGTAAAGGGTCCCACCCAGCCGAACAGCATCGCCGCAAGATGTGAGGCCTGCTCGGGACGGAGGCGACCGAAGAGCCAGAATACGGCCTGCAGCACCGAGGTTTCGACAGACTGGATAGCACTGGCGAGGCGGGGAAAACGCTCCGCCAGGCTCTTGGGTATCAGGTAATACTGGGCCACCGCGAGGTCAGCGGGGGGGACGGGGGTTCTCGGTCGGGCGTGTCCCAAAGACGATATCCCACAACGGGCTGCTCACCCCGAAGCGACCGCCCTGTCCCGAGAAATGGTGTTTGAGATGGTAGTGCTTGAGGAACTTGGCCACGGGGTTCCGCATAGGGAAGTGGTGTGTGCCGTAATGGATATAGTCGTAAATCAGGTAGCCGCAGATAAAAAAGGCGGTAAAGGGATCCAGCCAGGGTGCGGGAAGCACCATCAGAAAGAGACTGTAGAGCACAGCCATGATCGGAATCGCTCCCGCGGGCGGCATGACCAGACGCGTCTTGTCTTTGGGATCATCGTGATGATTGCCATGAAACACAAACACCAGCCACTTACCCAGACGACTGCGCGCGGGGAAATGAAACAATATCCGGTGCAGCAGGTATTCGGTCAGGGTCCAGGTAAACAGGCCTGCAATCGCAAACAGCGGTAGCGAGATCAGCGGCACCGCGGCCGCATCCAGCGTGCGCCACATCAACCACAGGATCACCGGCGACCAGAACAGCAATGGCGTGATCGGGTGGACATGCGACAGCCTCTCAAGCAGCTCGTTATCGAACAGGCGGATGGACTCATGTGGGCTTTGTGGGCTTTGTGGTGACATGCCAGCGATTGGGCCGCGTTGGTTCATACGTTGTCGGAGCCTTCAATTGTACTCTTTTGCCAGAGCCGTTTCGAGCAAAGCCAATCGGTAGGATTACTACGAATCCACTCTTCGAACAGTTCATGGAGCCGCTGCATCATGTCGATGGCCTGGGCATCCTCATCGAGATCCTCCGCTGCCAGCAGCGGTGGAAATACCGTTACGCGAAAACGCGCATCCCGCAGCCGCTCGATATGCAGAGGCACCAGCGGCGCACCCTGCTTCAGCGACAGTTTGGCCGGCAGGAGCGTGGATAGTTTGTCCTGCCCGAAGAAGCGAATCGGCTGCCCCTCATCCACCCTCCGATCGACGACCAGTCCGAGCGTCTTGCCGGCATTCAACGCCCGCATCAGAGCCCGCGCGCCCTTCGCCCGGGGGATCAGCTCACAGCCCAGCTTGCTCCGGGAGTCGAGCAGCATCTGGTCCAGAAAGGGGTTAGTGGGTGGCGCATACAGACAGGCGTTGGGCACATCGTGGCGCTTGAGCATCAGCGGCGGAATTTCCCAGTTACTCAGATGCGGTATGACCAGTATGCAGGGCTGATGCGCGGCGATATCAAAGGCGCTGTCATCAACCTCAATACGGCTCGGATCCGCATCCAGAGCCGGAATATGCGGGTATTCGGCGAGAATGCGCCCACCCTGGCGCCAGGCTGCGCGCACGATTTCCTCGCGCTCCGCAGCGCTGCGCTCGGGCAGAGCGATCGCGAAATTGGCCCGAAACAACGCCGTCTTGCGCTTCATCATGGGTCCTATCCAGCCGCCCACACGGGCGCCCAAGCGCGAGGCAAGATCGACAGGAAGCATCTGGAACAGACGAATCAGCGTCCAGACAAACACATAATCTATCCGCCAGAGGAGCCGGCGCAGCCGCGGCCGGGTGCGCGCAAAGCGGCGCAGCGGCGCCGCGAGTATGAACTCAGCCATGTCGACCTCGCAGACAAAGCGTCAGGCCGTTTGTGACGGTCGGGTAAAGACTCACAACTCAAGCTCCCGAAGACCCGTTGCCAGATCTACTGATGGCGTCCAGCCACTGACTGCCGTAAGCACCGCATTGTCAACCACCCAGTCACGATGCCGAAGCTCGCGCAGCTTTGCCGGCGTCAGCATCGGGGCGGCACCGAGCAAGCGCGCGCGCCACAGGTTGGTGGCGGCGATCCCATCGAGTAATACACCCGGCAGCGGCCACAACCTGACCGGACGGGACCAGACCTGCGCAGCAATAGCAGCGACATCCGACCAGCTATAGCCATCCGCCTGGCCATCACAGGCCGACAGCGTTTTTCCGCGCAGGGCTGGCGTAGCCAATAGCGCCAAAACGGCGTTCACCAGGTCGTCGATATGGATCAATGAAATACGCGCCTCGGGATCACCCGGCACGGGCAACCAGCCGCGTGCGGCCAGACGAAAGAGCGGTAACAGCTCGCGGTCACCCGGCCCGTAAACTGCCGGGGGGCGCATGATAGACCAGTGCAGAGAATCGGGAGCGTTGCCGAGCAACAGCTCTGCTTCGCGCTTGCTCCGGCTGTACCAGGACAAATCCGGCTCCCGGGCGGCCAGCGAAGAAAGCATTAGCAGCGAAGGCGGATCCTGAGTGGACAATACCGACAGGAGCTGGGCGGTGCCCGCGACGTTGGTGCGGGCAAAATCGGCGTAGTCGCGACCTCTTACTGCTCCCGCGCAGTGCACGACGGCCTGAGCACCGTCGACCAGCTGCTCCAATCCGTGATTGCCAGCGTACACCAAGCCGTTGATTCCCACCCGACCGGCCACGTTCGCCGGCGCCCCGGAGAGCGCCTGCACGTTGGCGAACTTCGCGCCGAAGACCTGCTTCGCCCGCTCGCAGGCCAGGTCCTCCGCGAGAACGACGT
>CAZGGN010000028.1:8533-12388 GCA_964525195.1 uncultured Congregibacter sp. | reverse complement strand
GGCCTGAGCGCCGTCCACCAGTTGCTCCAGCGCCGGCGGATCATGCAGATCGCCGGGAATCAGTTCGCAACCCAGAGAGAGCAGCTGGCAAGCACGAGAAGGATCGCGAATCAGGACCTTGACCCGAAAACCGTCGTTGCGCAGCCGCCGGACCAGCGCGCCGCCGATGAACCCCGTGGCGCCGGTTACCGCAATCGTGGATCCCGCGGCAATCAGGCCGACGCGACCATCGCCCGCACTTCTTCGACGACACCCGTCATCTGCTCACCATCGTGGCCCGCGATGAACTCAAGGCGCGCCTTGGCCCGGGACAGCTTGCCCGATGAAGTCCGGGGAAGGGAATGATTGGGGACGAGCTTGACGTAGCAATCGAGGCTTAGCTCCATGCGCAGCATGGCCGTCAGCCGACGCACCAGCATATTGCGCTTGGCTGTGTCGGTCTCACGGCACTGCACGACCAGTACGCACATCTCCTGTCCCTCGTGATCGGGCACGGAAAAGGCCAGTGCGTCGCCGACGCGGACCTCAGGCTGAGTCTCGGCAAGATGCTCGAGATCCTGAGGCCAGATGTTTCGACCGTGGATAATAATCAGGTCCTTCTTGCGCCCGGTGATTGTCACCACACCGTCCACCAGGTAGCCGATATCACCGGTATTCAGCCAACCGTCGCCGCACAGCGCTTCGGAGGTTTCCTCCGGCAGCTTGTAGTAACCGGACATGATGCTGGGGCCGCGCAGGTGAATAACCCCGCTCTCCCAATCCCCCAGGACCTTGCCGTCTTCATCTCGCACTTCAATCTCAAAGCTCGGCAGCGGCACGCCGCAGTTCACGAAGTGCCTCCCCCGGCCTGTGCCTTCGTTGGAAGACATAAGTACCGCGCGGTGATTATCAGCAAGATAGTCGCTGTCGATACAGTGCGTGGTAAAGCCGGTATTCAGCGGCGAGAAGCTGACCCCGAGCGTGCATTCGGCCATGCCGTAGCAGGCGACGAAGGCACGACGATCGAAGCCGCAGGGCGCGAGCGTGTCGATAAAGTGTTCAAGAGTTTGCGGACGAATCATTTCCGCACCAATGCCGGCCACGCGCCAGGCACTGAGGTCGTACTGCTCGATATCCGCGGGACGCACGCGGCGCGCGCAGAGATCGTAGCCGAAACTCGGTGCAAAGGAGATCGTGGCCCGGGTCTGCGTCATGAGCTTGAGCCACTGCCGGGGGCGCATGGCGAACTCGCGGGTATCCAGGAAATCCACCGACAGCGCCGCGGCCACAGGAGTCAGTACAAAGCCCACCAAGCCCATGTCATGGTAAAAGGGCAGCCACGACATCAGGCGATCCCTGGAAGAGATGTCCAGCCCGTCGCCGATAATGCCCTGGAGGTTGGCCATCGCTGCACTGTGGCGGATTACCACGCCACGCGGGAAGCGGGTGCTGCCCGAGGTGTACTGGATGTAGGAAATATCGTCGGCGGTTACCGACGGCAGGACCGGAGACGTGCTGGGCAGCGCATAGAATGCTTCGGGGCGATCGACCATGCGCAGACTGAGTCCCTCGGCAGCCTCTTCGAGGAACTCAAGATAGCCCTCGGAGGCCACCGCGATACTCGCCTCGCTGGCCGCAAGCAGACGATTGAGCTGTGCCACATAGGCGTGATGTGCACCGACCTTCACTGAGGCAGGCAGCGCCACCGGGACCAGGCCCGCATACTGGCAGGCGTAAAAGAAACGCACAAAATGCGGATCAGTTTCAGCGATCAGCGCGACACGATCACCCTTCTCGAGCCCCAGGCTGAGCAGCTGTCCGGCGAGTTCAAGCGCCTGCTCGCGCAGCTCGCGGTAGGGGATCGCCGCGTACAGCGTGCCGCGTCCCGTGTAAAAGTTACAACCTGTGCTGCCGCCGGCAGCGTAATCGAGCGCCGCAGTTAAGGTGGGGAAGTCGGCGGCGCGGAAGGGAAGATCGTGTCCTGTTGGTGTCGCTGTCTGTGTCGCTACTGGTACCGGCGTATTCTGCAAACGAAATCACTCCCTTCCTGGACTATGGTTCCTCGCCCAACACAGGCGAGACATTCAACCGGCATGCTCCGCGGCGCCCGGACTAACGTTCCGGGATCCGACCCCCAACCTGCGCCTTGCAAGCCTGAGCAGTCCTGAGCAGTACTGCTGGGGGCAATGCCGGGAGCACTACCGGGACGGGCGTCACCGTATTCGTATCCGATGACGGCTTCCGTCTGAACCGCGGCGGATTTTATCATCCGGCCAGCGACCACAAACCGGCAATAATACCGATCGCGACCAAGTTGCCCACAATTCACTTTTCACTGCGCCCTACCTAAGCCGAAAGGCACGATTTCGACTCCTTTTCGCGGCCGATAGTTCCCGATTTGGCGAAATTTCCATGAATGTGTCCGGTCGGTTTATACTCCGCCGCCACGCCGCCCAGGATTTCCAGCGCATGCCACCGTCGTCTTCGGCGTCGCCATCCCAATCACCAGGCCAGTCACCAGACCAGTCTCCACGTCTGGTGGCTTTTACCTCGCCGAGCGAGCTCCGTCCCTTTCTGGAGTTGCCCCATCGCCTGTATGCCAGCGATCCGGCCTGGATAGCGCCGCTGGACAGCGAGCAGCGGCAGCGCTTTTCCCCCAAAAGTCATTTTCTGAGCCATGCGCGGTGGCAGGGCTGGGTGGTCATGCGCGATGGTAAGCCGGTGGGACGGATTACCGCGCAGATCGATGAACTCGAACAGCAGGAGGGCCTCGGCTACTTCGGGATGTTTGAGGCCGAGGACGATGCCGAGGTCGTTCGTTTGCTATTCGACGCCGCCGAGTCCTGGCTGGCCGGGAACGGCGTCACCCGCGTGCGAGGGCCCTTCAACCTGCATATCAACGAGGAAGTCGGCCTCCTGGTCGATGGCTTCGATACGCCACCCTACATCCTCATGGGGCACGGCCTCCCGCGCTATGACGCCGCCATTCAGGGGGTCGGCTACCAGCCCGCAAAAGACGTGCTGGCCTACAAGATTCATCCGAATTTCAGCGCGCCATCAGTGATGACCCGTCTTGCGGCACGGGCCTCAAAGCGCGTGAAAGTGCGCTCCTTCCGCCGCTCGGCGGTGGCCGAGGAAGCCCAGACCATGCGCCGCATTTTTAATGACGCCTGGGCCGGCAACTGGGGGTTTGTGCCCCATTGCAGCGGGGGCAGGTTTTATCCAGCGCTTTTACCATGTTTTTTCCTTTTGTCTTTATGAAATTTTACCGAGATCGAGCAAGTGTCAATGCACTCGGTCAGATCGGCGACCTGCACGGCAAGCTCCTTCCCCTCGGCTGGCTCAAGCTCCTGTGGCGCCTCAAAGTCTCGGGCCTGCACACGGCGCGTGTACCCCTGATGGGTGTCACCCAGGCCTACCAGCACTCGCGCCTCGGCCCGACGCTCGCATTTATGGTGATCGATGCCGTGCGCAAGGCTCTCCATGCGCGCGGCGTCACTGAGGTGGAGATGGGATGGATACTCGAAGACAATGACGGCATGCGAAACATCATCGAAACTATCGGCGGCAAAGCGTACAAGCGCTACCGAATCTACGAAAAAGGCCTGTAAAGCGCATGCCCACAAGCAATCAACACGAATCCCTGACCGCCATCGTGCTCGCCGGCGACCGCAAGAAAACCGATCCACTGATCAGCGAATCGTCCGCCGGCTGCAAAGCCCTGATTGAGGTCGAAGGCCAGACCATGGTTTCCCGGGTCCTCAAGGCGCTGCAAGGGTCGGCGATGATCAGTGGAACCGTGCTGGCGGGGCCCGAGCGAGCCCAGCTGGATACCGACAAGGAACTGGTCGACTGGATGCAAGGTCACAGCATTGA
>CAZGGN010000028.1:2927-8523 GCA_964525195.1 uncultured Congregibacter sp. | reverse complement strand
GATGCGGGCGCTTGCATTCCTTGCTGTTGCTGGGCTGGCCGGGTCGCTCGCCGAGCACCAGCGCCTACGAGACCATGATGAGTCTGAATGCCGACGAAGCCGTACTGCTGACGACCTGTGATCACCCGCTACTGACCTCCACGATGGTGGACGCCTTCACGCGTCAGAGCATGGCAGAGCCCGCCGATGTCGTGGTGGGCCTTGCGCCCTACGCCATCGTTCAGCAGGCCTACCCGGACATGAAAAAAACCGTCCTCAGGTTTTCCGATGGCGAATTCTGCAGCTGTAATCTTTTTGCTTTTCTGACGCCCGAAGGCCGGGGGCTCGCCGAGTTCTGGCGCGCGATCGAACAGCAGCGCAAAAAGCCCATGCGTGTGATCGGGCTGCTCGGGTGGCGGGCTGTGATTCGCTATCGCCTCGGTTTACTGTCTCTCGAAGAGGCCCTGGCCCGTCTCGGCAAACGCCTGGGCCTGCGCCTTCGCGCTGTGATCCTGCCCTATGCGGACGCAGCAATAGACGTGGACTCGCTGGCGGACCTCCACGCCGTTCGCGACTCTCTGGCGACACGCTGAGCGCGCCAGTCACGGCTCAGGGCTAAGCTTTGTCCGAGGCAGCTGTAACCTCTGCTCAGGCTGTGCAGAAAAAGCGCCCGTTTTGTTCTGATAGGCAAAGCGTTCGACCTCCAGCTGCCACCCGCCGGACCCCGGCGTCACCGTGATCAGGCTGAAACCCGCCGCCTCTCCATGAACCCCGCGGGCAGATGCCGAGGGCACGCTCAGCACCGGTGCGCTGCCATCGCGGGTCTGGAGTTCATGCCACTGGGATCGATGCCCGTGGCCATGCAGCACCAATTCGACACCTTCCTCCGCCAGCACCCGACTGACCACTGCCTCGTCCACGAGCCGCTTGCGCCGGCGGTGAACCCCGGGTATGGGACAGTGGTGGATGTACACCACCCGAAACAATCCACACCGGGCAGTCGAGCGCAAGACCCCGGCGAGGGCAGCCAGCTGCTCGCCACCGACACGCCCTGTGGCCAACAACGGCGGCGTCGCCACCGCGGAGGAGACACCGATAAACGCGATCTGCCCGCGCACGCGCAGGGTCGGAAACACCGACGCACCGTCATCACCGGCAATATAGTCATCCCAGGCATTCAGCGTGTCTTCGGGCCGCGTCGCCACGTAGGCATCGTGATTCCCCGGGACCAGCGCCACGCGCTCGGGCGCGGCCCAGCTGTGCAGCCAAGCGGCGGCTTCACGAAATTCTTCCGGCAATCCGACATGCGTGAGATCACCGGTGATCAGCAGCTGACAGAGATCGTCCATGGGCAGGGCGGAGACCAGGGCATCCAGCACCTCCCGACGATGCTCAAATCGCCGCTTGCGCTGCCAGGACAGATAGCCGAGGAACCGCTTGTTCAGGAGCTGCCCTGCCGAACTGGCGCCCAGAGAGGTCAGGTGCAGGTCCGAGATGTGGGCAAAGCGCTGCGGCATGTTTGCGCTAGCGCGAGTTGCTGATCGACGGACGCCGCATCAGGCGGACTGGACGGGCGTGGTCAGTCCGGCCTCATGAATCGACGCATAGGCCTCGATGATCTGATCGATCTGCTCCGGCGTGTGCGCAGCGCTGACACTGTTACGCAACAGGAAGTTTGTCGAGGGGGAGGCGGGTGGAACCACGAGGTTCACGTAGATGCCGCGCTCAAAGAGGCCCTGCCAGGCCTGTATCGCCAGCTCGCGATCTGAGAACTCGACCGCTATCACCGGACTGACCGCCGGCCCGACCTTGAGACCCAGCGCCTGCAGGCCTCGATAGAGGCGTTCCGCGTTGGTCCAGAGGCGCTCGCGCAACTGCGGCTCTTCGCGCAGAATTTGCAGCGCCCGACGCGTCGACGCCACCACCGATGGCGAGGAGGAGGCGGTAAAAATATAGGCGCGGATGCACAGGCGGATCGTTTCCAGCTCGGCGTGGGGGCTGACGCAGTAGCCGCCGATAGCGCCCAGGCTTTTGCTGAAGGTACCGACGGTGAAGTCGACGTCATCCTCGACTCCGGCGGCCTGGGCCGCACCGCGCCCCGTGTCGCCGAGCACGCCCATACTGTGCGCCTCGTCGACCAGAAGGCAGGCACCGTATTCGCGTTTGACTGCCGCGATCTCACGCAGTGGCGCCACATCGCCGAGCATGCTGTAGAGCCCCTCGGCAATTACCAGGGCCTGGCTTGCACGGTCGCCGAGCCGGCGCAAACGCTTGGCAAGATCCTCCGGATTGTTATGGCGGTAACGAATCACCTCCGCACCACTGAGCTTGACCCCCGAGTAAATGCTCGAGTGGCTGTCCGCATCCAGCAGGATCACATCTCCGGGGCCCGCAACGGTGGCGCACATCCCCATCGTTGCCGAGTAGCCCGTGGAGAAACAGATGGCGTGCTGCACACCATAGAAATCGGCCATTTCGGCCTCGAGCGCCTGATGCAGGGCAAAACTCCCATTGGCCAGTCGCGAGCCCGTCGTGCCCGTGCCCCAGCGCGCCGCCGCATCCTGCGCTGCCTTAATACAGCGCGGGTCAAAGGATAGCCCGAGGTAATTATTGGTCCCCGCGAGAATGACCCGGCGCCCTTCGACCACCCCCTCCGTGGCGGAGATAATTTCTTCGGTGACCGCACCAAAGGGCTTGATGTTCCGGTCGGAGAGCTCGGCGGAGAACCGGGCCATATCATTGAACTTGTCAAACAGCACAATCTTCCCCTGATTACTGCGATGAGTCGTGTATTCGATGCGTCAGGGGGTGAGTTCCTGTAATTTAGTCGCCAGATCACCAATGGAGTCAATGTGGGGCAGAATGTTCAGGGGGATGGAAATATCCAGGTGGTCCTCAATCTGCTCGACCAACTCCATAACCTCCAGCGAGCTCAGGCCGACGTCGGCAGTCAAACTGGATTCTTCGGTCAGGGCGATGCTCTTCCGGTTGTATTTCTGGATGAGTTCACACAATAAGCTTACGAGGTTTGCGTAGTCCGCCATGCCCTTTCTCACAGCGCCCGAGGCGCCTGACAGCCAGAATTTGAAGATCGCGACTATACCCACCGCGGATGCGCAATGCCAGTCGTCTGGGTAATCGCCAGCTACCGTGCCGGGGAGGCTTCGCAGGTGCGGGCACTGGCGCAGGCGCTGACCGCCAGGGGTTGCACGGTGAGGGAAATCACCCTCACCTATCGGCTCTGGGGGGTCTGGCCACACCTGCTGGAGCAGGCCTCGCTGGCGGGCCTGAAGCCTGCCTGCCGCAGCGAGTTGAGTCCGCCCTGGCCGGACCTGGTTGTGACTTCCGGCGTGCGCAATGAACCGGTATGCCGCTGGATTCGCGCCGCCTCGGCCCGACGGACCCGCTACGTGCATATTGGCAAGCCCTGGGCCGCCCTCGAGCGCTACGATCTCATCGTCACCACGCCGCAGTACCGGGCGCCAGAGCACCCGCGTGTGCTGAATAATGCCCTGACCCTGCACGGGCTTGATGCGCCTGCACTTCAAGCCGCCGGAGAGCACTGGCGGGACCATTTCAGCGCATTGCCCCAACCCTGGACCGCTGTGCTGATCGGCGGCGACAGCGGTCCTTTCACCCTCGGGCCGAGCGCAGCGCGCCGCCTGTTACAGCAGGCGAAAGAACACATCAACCTATCCGGGGGCTCACTGCTGATCACGACCAGCGCGCGCACCTCCAAGGCGGTGCAGGAACTGCTGCAGCGCGAGCTGAATATCGACAGGGAATTCTCTGGCCGGGCGTTTCTGCACATTTACAAGGCCGGGGAGCCGGACAATCCCTACGCCGGGTTTCTGGCGCTGGCCGATGACTTTATCGTCACGGGCGACAGTATCGGCATGCTTTCCGAGGTCTGCGCCACAGGACGCCCGATCGCGCTGTTTGATCTTGGGGGAATGCGCGACAGCCGCGAGAGCCAGGCGATGCTGCGCGACCCGCGCCTCGGCGCAACCCTTTACGGACTGATCATGCGCTACCTGCCCGAGCGCCTGACGCGGGATATCACCCGGGTCCACAAGGCGCTCATCGCTAGCGGCCGGGTCAACTGGCTGGGGGCCGCATCCGCAGGGAGCCCAAGCTCATCGGGACAGGAGCCCGCGCCTCAGGTCTCGCGTGATGAGCAAAAAGTCTCCGGGTCACCGGATCTCGCCCGGGCGCTCGCGCGTATTGACGCGCTGCTCGCGAGGGACACTGACGATTAGGCTGAGGTGACCAAACGCGCCTGGCCATCGCGCAGTTCGTAGACCGCATCAGCAGCACTCACCATGCCCTGGTTATGCGAAATCGCCAGCAGCGTGAGACGACCCTTGAGCCCCTCCATGGTCTGGCGCACTGCCTGCTCACTGTCGGCATCAAGGGCACTGGTTGCTTCATCGAGAATCAGCAGCTTTGGCTGTCCGATCAGTGCACGCGCAATCACCACGCGCTGTCGCTGCCCGCCGGACAGCTTTCCGCCGCGCTCACCGACCACCGTATCCATGCCCTCAGGCAGCGCCTCGATAAATTCCCAGGCACCGGCGGCGCGCAAGGCAAACTCAACGGCCGCACGGTCGAAAGCCGGGTCGCCCAGAGTCACATTGGCAAGGATGCTCGTATGCAGCAGCACCGTATCCTGGGGCACATAGCCGATCTGCCGCCGCCAGGCCCGCATGTCGAGGGTAGCCAGATCGACACCATCGACCAGAATCCGGCCGGCATCGGGACTCAGAAGACCGATCGCCAGATCGATAATCGTTGTCTTGCCGGCACCGGAGGGGCCGATCAGCGTGGTCAGCGAGCCGGCGCGCACCGTCAGCGAAAGCCCCTCAAAAACCGGCTTGCCATCCCCATAGGCAAAGCCTACGTCGGCAAAGCGAATATCCTGATCCAGCAGTGGCACCGCCCGTCCGGCACTGTGTTCCTCGGCGGCCTGGGCGGCAGCAATGCTGTCAAGCATTGACCAGTAGGCGCTCTCGCCCTGGACCAGCTTTTGATATTGCTTTTGCACCTTGCCAAGAAACGAAAAAGACCGCCCCAGCGTCACTACCAGAACCATTACCGTGGGCAGGTCCATTTCGAAGACATCCAGCGCGAGGTATACACCCAGGCAAATAAATATCGCGAACAGCAGCTCCTGCGCCGAGTTCAGCAGTGCCGCGCTGAGAATCTGCCGGCGCAGGGCCCGGTTGAGCTGCATCGCGTCCTGGGACAGCACGCTATCCGCCTGTTCTTCGCGGGCCATGGCCTTCATGGCCTTCACGGACTGCAGGATGTCCGTGAGGTTGGCGATCAAGGAACTCAGCACCGCCGTCTGCCGGCGTCCCGCCTTGCGCGTGATGCGCACCAGAAAATGCGACAGGCCGATAACCGTGACCCCGGCGATGATCGCAACCAGGGACGCTCGCCAGGACAGGGCGAAGGCAATGCTGCCGTACATCAGCGACTGGATAAAAAAGGTCAGCGCCGTAGCGCCGTGCACAAAGGACGCCGATGAGCGCTCGGCCTCGCTCGCCAGCGCATTGGTCAGCCGCCCCGCGGGCTGATGCAGAAAATACTGCCATTCGCTGCGCATGACCGCGCG
>CAZGGN010000028.1:0-2917 GCA_964525195.1 uncultured Congregibacter sp. | reverse complement strand
TTGCTGGACAATGACGCGGTGCGGGTGCTGATCTATGTCTGGGGCGGGGCGCATGACCGCGCGCAGCATACGCAGACGCAGGTCCGTGCCAACCTGCGCTGCCGTGTAGCCGACCTGACGCTGGGCTGCGAGCAGAAACAGGCTCTTGAGCAACATGCCCACGACAATCAGCAGCAGCATATTGCCCAGAGTCGGCGCAATCGCTGCCCAGTCCAGTACAGCCAGTACCCGCTGCTCAAAGGCTGATTCGGCGCTGCCACCGAGGCCCAGGGAAACGGCCTGATCCTCCCCGAGGGCCACATTGAGCAGGGGCAACAGGGCGGACAGGCCAATCCCCTCGGCGAGCGCGGACAGGAGCAGGGCCACCAGCATCAAAAAGGTCTGCAGGCGGTAGGCGCGGAAAAAACTGAGCATCAAACGCATAGATCAGGCGTCCTGCAGGCGGTCGGTGTCCGGGCAGTTTCGAGCCAGCCCGTCAGGATTCGATAGCGGCTGAAGATCATCGTCCTACCAGCGCAAGCGCGCGAAAAGTCCGGCCGCAATGATAAACACGATAAGGCTGGGCATCAGACCCACCAGCGGCGGACTGACGCTCAGGATCTGCCCCAGGGCGTAAAGAATCTGCGCGCCCACATAGAACAGTATGCCCAGCAATGCGCCGAGGGCGAGCATCACGCCCACGCGACCGCCGCGCACCGTGCCGCGAGAGGCACTCAGAGCCGCCGCAAGGAGGACCATGGCCGCTGTGGTCGCGGGAATCGCGAGGCGCTGCCAGAAGGCGCTGCGGTACGCGGCGCCGTCTCTGCCGGTGGCCGCGAGGTAATCGCCGTAGCTCAGCAGCAGGGACAGGCGCATGCTCTCGCGGCTGAGCGTCAGCACCGGCAACTCTTCGGCTGCCCAGAGGTTGTCGATCACCAGCTCCTCCAGACGCCGGGTCTGGAGCATGTCGCCCTCCTGCCGTTTTTCCTGTACGTCCAGAAAACGCCAGCGCCGACGCTCTTCCACCACGGCGGAGCTCGCATGCAGAGCCCGCAGCAACCGGCCATCCTCGGCAAATTCATAGAGCTGGATATCACCCGGCTGATTGTCAGCGCGCATGGAGCCCAGGTGAATGTAGCGGTATCCATTCTTGGACCAGAGCCCCCCGCTCGGCAAACGCTGGGGGGTTTCCGAGCGCAGATCCAGGCGCAGCTCTTCGGCCTGCTGATGCAGCTGCGACGTCACATATTCCATACCGAGCCAAAGCGCGCCCATGACCAGCAGCGTCGGCATCGCAAGCGCCGACAGCAGTGTCCAACGGGACACCCCCGCCGCGCTGATCACCGTCAGCTCGCTGTGACGCTCCATAGCGGAGAGGCCGAGGATTGTGCCGAGCATCAGCACCACCGGCGTCAGGGACAGCAGCTGCTGTGGCAACACCATGACCGTGTAGGCGAGAACATCCAGAAAACCATAATCCGCGCGAATGCTGTCGACCTCCTGAATCAGCCCGATCAGCCAGAATACCGACGCCATTACCACGCCCGTAGTGAGCCAGCCGCGCAGCAGGTGCGAGGCGATATAGCGTGTCAGCAGACTCGTCACGAGCGGCGCAGCCGCGGTAGCCGCGGCGGATTCATCAGGAGCAGGAGAAACAGCGCAAAAAACAGGTAGGCAGTCCAAATACCCGGCATGGGCGGAATCTGCCCCTCCTCGACCGCCGTCCGGGTAATACTGCTGACACTGAACAACAGCAGATAGGCGGCCATGGCCAGGAGAAAGCCCCGGGTTCGGGTCTCGCGGGGCCGCGAACGCGCCAGTGGCACCGCAATCAGCGCCAGCAGGATGGTTGCCAGGGGAGTCGTCAACCGCCACTGATACTCGGCGATGTCCTTCGGGTCCGTCGAGGCACTCAGACTGGAGGTCGACTGGGCGCGACGTCGATAGCGCTCGCGCGCCTCAAAGGCCGGCAAGCGGATCGACAGCTGCTCAAACTCCAGGGTGATATCCCGCTGCTCGCGGTTGTCCAGGGAGTAGTTCACCCCGTTGTAAAAACGGGCGGTCATCTCACTCTCAAGGTTCAGGGTCGGGAGTTCTGCGGATGCGGCAAAAATCAGCTCGGAGCGGGAACCATCGGCATTTTCCTTCTGCAGGAAAACGCGTTGATGCTGGCCCGCATCGACATCCAGGTCGTCGGCGATGAACACGTAGTCGCCGGTGCCCAGGGTCACAAACTCACCCGTTGCCATTTTTTTGAGGTCGAACTCTGCGGCCGCCTGCGCCTCGATCCGATAGCTTTCGCGGAAGGCCCAGGGGCGTCCCTCAATGGAAATCAGCCCGGTCACCGTGGCCACGACCAGGGATAGTTTGAACACCGACTCCATCACTCGCAGGCGACTTATTCCCGCAGCGTGCATGGCGTCCATTTCCGCTTCGTTGTACAGGCGACCGAGCGCGGCAAGCACCGAGAAGAACATGGCGGAGGGCAGCAGAATCTCCAGCGTCACCAGGGTATTCAGCCCGACGAGGCGGGCTGCGGTCAGCAACTCAAGACGTCCCTCCGCCGCCAGCGTCAACTGGGAGGCGGCCGAGAATCCCACAAAAACCAGCACCAGCAACCCGAGGCCGAGACCAAAGGGGCGCAGGATTTCAAGACTGAGGTAACGATCAATGATCACGGCACGGAACATCGCGAGAATTGCCGGCGAGTATACTCCAGCCTCTATCCGCTGTTCATTTACCCACCGCTATCGCATAATGCTGCGCCTTTTTTAGCGGTCCCGGATCGACGCAGCGCATGACACTATTGAACCTCAGCGACGGCGTAAAAAAGGCGCTGATTCTGGCCCCGACGGAACCCATGCCCGCGGGACTGCGCGTCGCGCTGCGCCGGCGCTATCTCGCCCAGCTGGAAATGTCCAAGGCACAGCGCGCGAAC
>CAZGGN010000027.1:20335-24497 GCA_964525195.1 uncultured Congregibacter sp. | reverse complement strand
GCCCGGGGCCCTATTCCCGTGCTCCTGTCGGTGAGCGCGAGCGGGCGTGCCAGGGTGGATATTGACGCTGTTGTCGACAGGCAGCGTCGCGCTGCGGTTCGGCTGCGCCGCTACCTGGGTGCCACACGGTTTCGTCCGGCGATCCGTGATGGGGCGACGGTTGATACCCCGGCTCAGCTGCTCAATTTTATCGTCTACTGGCCTTAGATGGAGCGACGATGCAGCTCAGTAATTGTTGATTACCAGGAGCGCTCCGCTGGCTGCCAGCGACCCTCGGGTTCGCCAGGACAGAACCTCCCCGCCGTGCTTATCGATGCATTTTGATGCCATCTCGTGAAAGGTGGGTCGCTCCGGGTCGGCAATGATGATGCGTTTCACGCCCGCACGAAGCGCCCGGTTCACCAGATTGTGCACCGGGGCAACGAGCTCGTCCCAGAAGCAGATATCCGCGGCGATCAGCGTGTCGAAGCCCGCAAGAAACTTTCCGTCAAGCCGTTCGAAGCGTGCCACGCGTCCGGTGGTACTTACGCCGTTGAGTTCTGCTGTGACAGCAAGAAAGGGAAAGACATTTGGATCGGCGTCCACGGACGTCACCTTCGCGCCGAACCGTTTGGCGCACCAGATTCCGCCGATTCCCCAGCCGCAGCCGGCGTCGAGCACCCGTTCGGGTGGCGGCTCCGGGTGGCGATGCAGATAGTCGATAAGCAGGCAGCTCGATTTCCACAGCTTGTTGCCGTGGATGGCCGGGGCGTCGTGCTCGCGTTTCGCGCGACGAATCGCCGGGTGACTGGAGGTGGGAAGAAGCGCGCCGCGGAAGCGGTGCTGCTGGACCTGCGCCATAATCAGTCCAGCGCTTCGACGTCTTCGGCCTGAGGGCCCTTATCGGTCGTCGCAACCCGGTACTTTACTTTGGCGCCGTCGCTAAGGCTGCGTCGACCTTCGCCCTGGATAGAACGATGATGCACAAAAATTTCTTCGCCGTTCTCCCGGATGATAAAACCAAAGCCCTTCGTGCCGTTGAACCACTTAACCGTACCCACCTCGCTATCACCTGTTGCCTGGGTTGCGGCTGAGGGCTTTTTCAGCGGCTTGCTTTTGGGTTTCGATTCGCGTCTGGGCTTGTTTCCGACGGGGGGCGCGTCGCTGTCCAGATTAGCACTTGCATGCAGGCTTGAAGGCATGGGGAGGGCGCGATGACTGAGCAGCACGGCGAGCAGGGCCGCAATTGCGGAAGCGGAAAACAGCACTGCGAAACTTTGTTGCGCAGAAACTTTGCTAGCGATAAATGATACTGCGAGTGCTGATAGCACTGCGATCAGCACTTTGCCTGGAATGGACATGTGACTCCTTATTAGGCGGCTCGCGCGAGCCGCGGTACTAGATTTTGGCGACGTCTTCGGCCTGGAGGCCTTTCGGACCCTCTACCAGCGTGAACTCGACCTCGTCACCCTCGTTGAGAGTGCGATAGCCTTCCCCCTGGATAGAACGAAAGTGCACAAATACATCGCCGTCAAAATTTTCGCCGGTGATAAAGCCAAAACCTTTGGCATTGTTAAACCACTTAACGTTGCCGTTGATTCGCTCGCTCATAGTTTTTTTCCTCGGTATTACTCTGTTTTGTGCGACTCTTCGGTCGCTTCAGCCCGGGATATTACCCAGTTGTTCTCGTTGCAGCAGCAGTTTTTCCAAGGACGACTGCTGTGCGCTGAGTTTTTCCTGCTCTTTCTGCACTACCGCCTCTGGAGCCTTGGCCACAAAAGACGCATTGTTGAGTTTGCCTTGTATACGCAGTAACTCGCTGCGAAGTTTATCGATTTCCTTATCCAGACGCTTGAGTTCGGCGCCGCGATCGATAAGGTCGGCCAGGGGGACGAGTATTTCAAGAGTGCCACAGAGGCCTGTGGCGCTGGCCGGCGCCGCTGTACGGAGCCAGTCGATGCTTGCCAGACCCGACAGCTGCAGCAGTTGCGGTGTCAGTGATTCAATCCGGCGGGGGTCATCGTCGCTGCCCGCACGCAGGAGTACGGGAATACGCTTGCCCGGGGGGATATTCATTTCGCCGCGGATATTTCTCACCGCCAGGGCGAAGGCCTTCAGCCATTCAATGTCCTCCGTAGCGGCGGGGTCATTCAGCCTCGCGTCGGCCTCGGGGTAGGGCTGAAGCATAATCGTGTCCCCACTCGCGCCGGCGAGCGCTGCCACATTCTGCCAGATTTCCTCGGTGATATAGGGCATCAAGGGATGCAGGGCCCGAAGGCTTTTTTCCAGCGTGCGAATCAGGGTCCGACGGGTGCCCCGGGCGGCGGCGGGGTCGATGTCCTCACGCAGAGCGACCTTGGACAGTTCGAGATACCAGTCGCAGTACTCGTTCCAGATAAAGTCGTAAAGAAGCTGCGATACCTGATCGAAACGATACTCCTTGAAGGCCTTTTCAAGTTTGGCCAGCATGAACTGCATCTCGCTTTCGATCCAGCGCTCAGCAGTCCCAAGGGTCACCGGCAGGCTGTTGTCCTGGCCGCAGTCCTGACCCTCGCAGTTCATCAGTACATAGCGCGCTGCGTTCCAGATCTTGTTGCAGAAATTGCGAAAACCCTCGATGCGGCCGATATCAAATTTGATATCCCGGCCGGTGGCGGCCAGTGAATAGAAAGTAAAGCGCAGCGCATCGGTGCCATAGGCGTTAATGCCATCCGGGTACTGCTGTCGCGTGGCCTCGCGAATGCGCTCCGCCTGCTGTGGTTGCATCAGTCCCGCGGTACGCTTTTCCAGTAAGCCTTCCAGATCGATGCCGTCGATCAGGTCGATGGGGTCTAGAACATTGCCTTTGGATTTGGACATTTTCTGCCCTTCGGCGTCGCGCACCAAACCGTGGACGTAGACCTTGTGAAAGGGGACTTCCCCGCGCAGGTGCAGGGTCATCATGATCATGCGTGCGACCCAGAAAAAGATGATGTCAAAGCCGGTGACAAGCACGTTGGTGGGGTGGTAGCGCGACAACAGGTCGTTGTCCTCGGGCCAGCCCAGGGTGCTGAAAGTCCACAGGGCGGAGGAGAACCAGGTGTCGAGAACATCCTCATCCTGATGCAGGGGCAGGCTGTCACCCAGGCCGTGCTCTGCCCGGACGCTGGCCTCATCGTGCCCCACGTAGATGTTTCCATCCGGATCGAACCAGGCCGGGATGCGGTGACCCCACCAGAGCTGGCGACTGATGCACCAGTCCTGAATATCGCGCATCCAGGCAAAGTAGGTGTTCTCCCATTGCCTGGGCACAAACTCGATCCGACCGCTCTCTACGGCCGCGATGGCGGGACCGGCCAGCGTCTTCGCATCGACATACCACTGGTTGGTCAGGTAGGGCTCGATCACGACGCCGCTGCGGTCGCCCCGCGGTATCTGCAATCGATGGTCTTCGACCCGCTCGAGGAGGCCGAGGTGATCCATGTCCGCCACGACCTGTTCGCGCGCCGTAAAGCGATCCATGCCGCGATAGAAGGGCGGCGCGTTGTCGTTAATTGCGGCATCGGCGTCGAGGATATTGATCAGCGGCAGATCGTGGCGCTGGCCTATTTCATAGTCGTTAAAGTCATGCGCCGGAGTGATCTTGACGCAGCCGGTGCCAAACGCCGGATCGACATAGTCATCGGCAATGATCGGGATTCTTCGCTCAGACAGGGGCAGCGCAATTTCAGCACCGACAAGATGCTGATAGCGCTCATCGTCCGGATGCACGGCTACGGCGCTGTCGCCAAGCATGGTTTCGGGGCGGGTCGTGGCTACGGTCAGGTGGCCACTGCCATCCGCCAGCGGGTAGCGGAAGTGCCAGAGTTTACCCTGCTCTTCCTCGGCGACGACCTCGAGATCGGAGATCGCCGTATGCAGCGCCGGGTCCCAGTTCACCAGGCGCTGGCCTCGGTAGATCAGACCTTCGCGGTAGAGGCGAATAAAGGTTTCCTGCACCGCACGGGACAGGCCCTCATCCATCGTAAAGCGTTCCCTTGACCAGTCCGGGGAAGCGCCAAGGCGTCGAAGCTGCTGGGTGATCCTGCCGCCGGAGTTGTGTTTCCACTCCCAGACCTTGTCGATAAAAGCTTCCCGACCCATTTCGTGGCGGTCTTTGCCCTCGGCGGCGAGCTGGCGCTCTACGATCATCTGCGTTGCGATG
>CAZGGN010000027.1:17737-20325 GCA_964525195.1 uncultured Congregibacter sp. | reverse complement strand
CCCGCATGGTCCGTGCCGACCTGCCAGAGGGTGTCGTAGCCGGCCATCCGGTGATAGCGGATCAAGGCATCGATGATGGTTTCCTGAAATCCGTGCCCCATATGCAGACTGCCCGTCACGTTCGGCGGCGGAATCATGATGCTATACGGTTCGTCGCCACCCTGGGGCGCAAAGTAGCCGGCGCTTTCCCAGTGCTGGTACCAGCGTGCTTCGATATCGGCGGGTTGAAATGTCTTGTCCATAGGGATGCTTGGCGGTCTATTGTGGAATACGTTGGCGAAAGGGGTTAGTGGGCCGGGTCAGGCTCCAAACATCGGGACCGGCCCGGCGGGCAGAGCAGCCGGCGATTATACGCTTGCGAGTCGGTGTTCTTCCAACGCGTAGCCACGCTCCCGATAGTGGCGCCAGGACCTGCGCAGGGCTTCGAGTCGCGCGGGCTCCTGATTGACCAGTTCGGCTACGCGCTGAAAGCGCCCGATAAATCCGGGCACCTCCGTCTGCAGGTTGATCAGAAGGTCGTCGTGTCCCCGGGGCTCCTGACCCCAGCCGATACAGATCTGCTCCCCGGGGTTCACATCCGCGAGTGCGTGGGGAAGGAAGCTGGAGGGCCGAAAGGTCCAGAGCAGCTCGTCGAGCTCTCTGGCCTGTGCCTCGCTCTCGCTGTGGATAAAGATCCGGTGTCCGCGCTTGTGGGCTTTTTCCGTCAGTCGCAGCGCGAGCCGCGCGCGGCTGTCCGCGTCGCGGTTTTCGACGATATAAAAGCCGACTCGGGTCAAGCCTGCTCAGCCCGGTCGCAGAGATACTGCGTGAGGAGTCCCACCGGGCGCCCCGTTGCACCCTTGGGGCTTGATTTCCAGGCTGAGCCGGCGATATCCAGATGCGCCCACTTGTACTTTTTGCTGAAGCGCGCGAGGAAGCATGCGGCGGTCACGCTGCCCGCTTCGGGGCCACCAATGTTGGCTACGTCGGCAAAATTACTGTCCAGCTGTTTCTGATAGTCGTCCCAGAGCGGCATGCGCCAGGCGCGATCATGGCTCTGTGCTCCGGCGTTGAGAAGCTGTTCTGCGAGCGCATCATCATTGGCGTAGAGGCCCGACGCGTGGGCGCCCAGAGCCACCACGCAGGCGCCCGTGAGGGTTGCGATGTCGACGACGCTGGCGGGCTTGTAGCGCTCTGCATAGGTCAGCGCATCACAGAGCACCAGTCGCCCCTCGGCATCCGTGTTGAGGATTTCGATGGTGATCCCGGCCATTGATGTCACGACATCACCGGGTTTTGTCGCGGTGCCGCTGGGCATGTTTTCGGCCGCGGCGATGATAGCGACCACGTTAATGGGCAGCTCCATGTCTGTGATCGCCTGCATGGTACCCAGTACGCTGGCCGCGCCCCCCATATCAAACTTCATTTCGTCCATTTTGGCGCCGGGCTTGAGAGAGATGCCGCCGCTGTCAAAGGTAATGCCCTTGCCCACGAGCACATGCGGCGCTTCGTTGCGCTTGCCGCCCTTGTATTCAAGGACAATCAGCCGGGCGGGGGTTGCGGTGCCCGCGGTGACTGACAGCAGGGAGTGCATGCCGAGCTCAGCCATCGCCTTCTCATTGAGCACTTTGCAACTGGTCTTGGAATTCCCCCGGGCAATTTTTCGAGCTTCCTTGGCAAGATCTTCCGGGGTGCAATGATTGGCCGGGCTATTGGCGAGCTCCCGGGCCAGATTGATGCCCGCCGCAGTTTTAGCGCCTTTTTCCAGTGCCGCTTTGGCCTGCTTGGCACGACTCGCATCACCGCTGATCAGAAGGAATCGCTTGAGCGCCGACTGCGGACCCTTTTTCGACAGTGTTCGATCGTAGTGATAGCTCTGGTAGACCATGTCCCGGGCGAGGGTCTGACAAAACCAGCCCCAGTCATTTTTGCCGAGCTTGAGGTCGCTGGCCAGGAATATGGCGTCCGACGCCTTGCTCGCCATGAGCGCTTTCGCCAGTCCCGCGCTGAGTTTCAACAGGGCATTGCGCTCGGGTTTGGCGTCACCGGTACCGACCAGCAGGATTCGGGCGGCCTGTCCCGTGCTGTGCAGGAGCAGGGTTTTACCCGCTTCGCCGGTGAATTCTCCCGCTTTCAGTGCGGCGCTGACCAGGCCGGCGCTGTCTTCGTCGAGGGCCTTCGCAGCGCTGTCCAGCTTGAGGCTGCTATCGACAGGGAGCACGGCACACTGGGTGCGGGCGTCGGAGGGCTTGAGTTGGTCACGAGTGGTGAATCGCAGTGCTGACATCAATAGGATCTCAATTTGGGAAAGTGCGCTAGTGTAAGATGAACGCCGTGCAAACTGAACTCGACAACGCATTTTATTCTGCCGTGGCGCCCCACGGAGCGCCTCGGGCGACCCGGTGAGGCTGCGGCGCTATCTCGCGGGCGATATTCTTCGCCACACCCTGGCGGTGAGCGTGGTACTGCTCGCGATTATTCTTACCGGTCGTTTTGTGAAATATCTCGCCGAGGCAGCCTCCGGCAAGCTCGCTGCAGAGATCCTTTTGCCGGTGATGTTTTACCGTTTACCGGGCTTTCTTGAACTACTACTCCCCCTGGGCTTGTTT
>CAZGGN010000027.1:9090-17727 GCA_964525195.1 uncultured Congregibacter sp. | reverse complement strand
GCCGTGCAAACTGAAATCGACAGGTCATTTAATTGCCGACGGGCGGGGTTTGCCGATTGAGGTTGCGCAGCTACCTGGCGGGCGATGTGCTCAGTCATACCGCGGCGGTAAGCGTGGTGCTCCTGGCTATTATTCTGACCGGGCGTTTTGTGAAGTATCTGGCCGAAGCTGCATCGGGAAAACTTGCAGCGGAAATTCTCCTGCCGGTCATGTTCTACCGCCTGCCGGGCTTTCTTGAGCTTCTGCTTCCGCTGGGTCTGTTCATCGGCATCCTGATGGCGTACGGGCGTCTCTACGTCGAAAGCGAGATGGTCGTACTCAGTGCCTGCGGTGTCGGTCCACGGCGGCTGGTCAACTTCACTCTCGCGCCGGCGTTGCTGATCATGGTGATCGTAGGGGGCCTCGCACTCTTTATTACGCCCCTGGGCGCGGCTCGCTCGGAGGCGCTGCTGAACGATCCCGAGGCCATGCAGGGTCTGCAGCTTCTGGCGGCCGGGCGCTTCCAGCCTCGCGGTGACGATGGGACCGTGTCCTATGCCGCGGATATCGATGTGCAGGCCGGGGAGTTACTGCAGGTCTTTCTCTTTGATCCCGATGCGGGAAACTCGGGGGTGCCCAGCGTCACCCTGGCGCAGCGTGGCGTCGTTGTGCGTGACCCCCGAAGTGGGCTGCGCTATCTGGAGCTGAGCGACGGGCAGCGATTTACCGGGCTACCGGGGCGCGCGGATTTTCGCATCGTTAATTTTGATCGCTTCGGCCAGCGTTTGCCCGAGGCCCCTCTGGTGGCGCGTTCGGAGCCGGTTGATGCGAGGCCTACGCTCCAGCTTCTGGCGTCAAGGACGCCCGAGGATCGGGCGGCGCTGCACTGGCGGGCGTCGATTGTGGTGATGGTGCCGATTGTTGCACTGCTGGCGTTGAGTCTGAGCAAGACCAATCACCGCCGCGGGCGTTATATCAAACTGGCCCCTGCATTGCTGCTGCACTTGGGCTATCTGTTGCTACTGGCGAGTAGCCGTACACGTATTGCTGAATCCCAGGCCGAGGTCAGTCAGATGTGGCTGGTCCACTCTGCGTTTTTTCTGCTGGCGTTGTTGCTGCTGTTTGGCCCGGATCGCTGGCAGCGGTTGAGGGGCCGCTAGCGTGCGTATCCTCAATCGCTACGTTGCGCGCACGGTGTGGCTGTCGATCCTGCTGGTGCTGCTGGTGATTGTGGGAATCGATGGGCTGTCGGCATTTATCGACGAGGCGGACAGTCGCAGCGAAAGCTATGGCTTTGCCGAGATCAGCCGCT
Organism: uncultured Congregibacter sp.; assembly: GCA_964525195.1. Lineage (GTDB taxonomy): Bacteria > Pseudomonadota > Gammaproteobacteria > Pseudomonadales > Halieaceae > Congregibacter. Next base: position 16,436 of record CAZGGN010000027.1, on the reverse strand, counting down.
ACGTTTTGTTGACGCTCCCCACGCGCTGCTACGAATACATTCCTTTTGCGGCGTTAATCGGCTCGCTGATCGGTCTGGGACAAATGGCTTCATCCAGTGAGCTGGTGGTGATGAGGGCCGCAGGGGTTTCGAATATCCGTGTTGCCTGGATAGTACTGCGCCAGTCCCTGATCGTGGCTGCGCTGGGTTTTCTTCTTGGCGAGTATGTCGCACCGGGGACTCAGCAGGAAGCGCAAAGTGGCCGCGCGGTGGCGCGCTACGCAGATCAGCCTCTGGCCACGGACAGGGGTATCTGGCGACGGGATGGGCGGGTATTCATGCACGTGCGTGCGGTTGCGGGCGACACGCAGATTTATGGCGTGACCGCCTATGACTTTGATAACGCCGGCGGGCTTCGGCGAGCGCTGTTCGCAGACAGTGGGCGCTATCAGGGGGATGGCTGGAATCTCAGAGATGTCGTCATTAGCCACTTTGATGCCAATGGCAACGCTGAGACTGATGGCATGGGGGTCCGCCGTGATGAACAGTCTGCGATGCTGCTACCGAGCAACATTACCCCGAAGATTCTGGCGCTGGAGAACGTCGCACCCTCGCAGCTGTCCCTTGCGGACCTCGTCGACTATGCCGCGTTTCTGCGTTCCCAGGGTGAGAACGTCGGCGACTTTGAGCTGGCGGCCTGGGGCAAACTGCTGCAACCCGTGGCCATAGCCGCCCTGGTGCTGGTCGCTATTTCCTTTGTGTTCGGTCCGCTGCGTGACGGCACGCTGGGTTTTCGTATTTTTGCCGGTGTAATGGTGGGCGTGCTGTTTCGCCTGAGTCAGGATCTTCTCGGACCGGCGAGTCTTGTGTTTGGTTTTCCGCCACTCTATGCCGCGCTCGCGCCGGTTTTGCTGTGCATAATGGTCGGCCTCTATCTTCTGCGAAAGGCGTAGTTTCTATGTATTTCAGAGCTTCAGGTAAACAGTTCTCAGGGCAGCCGGGGCTGAATCGTCGTCGCTTTTTGCAGGGCACGATGCTCCTCACGGCGAGCCTGCCGTTTCCTGTCCTGGCGCAGCATAAGGGTTCTGGCTGGACGCCTTGCGCGGATATGCCGCTGGCCGTGCAGGAGATCTATCCCTGCCGGTTTCGCAGCGCGGACCGCGACCTGATTGTCAATGCGGGAGGGCTGGCGATAGACCGTCCCGATCCGGTGGTCAATGTCACGCTCCTCTACGATCTGGAAGCCGACAGCTGGCGTCAGGGGGTGGCGCTGCCTGAAGCGCGGCATCATCTGGCTCTGACTGCCACAGACTCTGCGATCCACGCCCTGGGCGGGTTTCGCCGCGGAAACGCTGACATCTGGGAAATGCGCACGGACCATTGGCGGACGGAAGATCCGCTCACCGGCCACTGGGAATCGGCAAAACCCCTGCCGGGCCCCCGGGCAGAGGCGGTCACGCTGTATCTTGACGGGCGCATTCATATGGTGGGCGGTCGGGTGCCTGCGACCGACGCCAATCAGCGGTGGACCGACCAGACGGATACGGGGCTGCACTGGGCCTATGACCCCCGCGCTGATCGCTGGGATGCGCTGCAGCCTCTACCGGTACCGCGAAATTCCTCCACGGGTGCCGTTATCGATGGGCAGCTGGCTGTTATCAGCGGACGCACGGTGGCAGCGGGGAACACGCCAGTCTGTCACCGCTATGATCCGGCGAGGGACATCTGGAGTGAAATGCCGCCGCTCCCCGCAGCGATTCGCCAGGCGGCTCCGGCGGGGCAGGCGGGCCTGGCAGGGGGAGTGATCGAAGGGAAACTCTGCGTGTTTGGCGGGGAGTGGGTGACGGGCGAGCGGGGTGTTTACGCGGATGCCTGGAGCTTCGATCCGAAAAGCAATCGTTGGGAGGCTCTTGAGGCTATGGCCAGGCCACGACACGGTCATGGTGCTGTGGCAGTGGACGATGCGATCTACGTACTCGGTGGGGCCAGTGGTCCGGGCGGCAAGGGGGTCATGAAGTCCCTCGACAGGTTCAGGCTTTAGCGTCAGGAACCTGTTTTTTGGTCGTTTTGGCTTTTTTGGGGAGCAGGACCAGTTCGGTGCCCGAAAGATAGTCCTGCCAGGTGCGTTTGCGGCGGTCAAAGAGACACCACCAGTAACCCATGCCCAGACAGGCTGCGGACAGAAGGGCCGACCCGCAGCGCGTTACCACCCGCCCGAACGTCAGTTCATTGCCGGGCATGGGAACCAGCTTGATTCGCCATGCCTGCATGCCCAGCGTCTGACCGCTCTTCAGCCAGAATACGCCGAAAAATCCGATACAGCAGACCACGACGAGTGACTGGACCAGCGCAGGGGGGAGGAGATCGTCCGCGGCGCTGCCCAGTAGCAGCCGGATTCCCATGGCGCCGGCCACGCACGCCATGATGAGGGGCACGACGAGAAACAGGTCGTATACGATTGCGATCAGCCGACGCGGCAGGGCCGGCGGCGGCAGTGCCTCCTCTGCTTTTAGGTTTTTTTCCACGATCCGGGTCTACCTGTCTGCGGGGTCTTCCAGCTGGAGGTGACTGGTGTCTGGTGCCCGTTCAGCACTGCGATGTCGCTCGTGCTCCCCGAGGAGGTCGGTACCGCTCGGCGCCAGCTCCAGGCGGTCCAGATTCAGCTGCGGCGTGGCAGCCGGCGGTGCGCTGCAGTCGCTCAGATCATGGTCCGGAGGCGCAAGGCGGATCTCTGATGTGTCCGGCGGCGCTATGGCAGCGGGCTGCTCCGTAAAGGAGAGTGTCGAGCCGATCTCGGCGACATCCAGCTTTGGCGCTTCCACAACTTGTCGGGGGGCGGGCTGCGCATCGCTGAGGCGCTCGCCCGGCGCCGCCAGGGAGATGTGCTCAAGGTCCAGTTCAACCGCTTTGGGAATTTTGCGCTCTGCCGGGGCAAGCATATCGCTGCCCGCAGGGAGTAAAGACATGGCGGATTCAGGCTGTTCAGCGCCTGCGTCCGGGCCTGCCCCCGGGGCGGGGCGTGATGCCGACGCGCGCTGTGGGCTATGGGCCCGGGAGGCCGTGGAAGCTGTCCCGGCGGCAGCGGGCTTTGCTGTCTCCTGTATTTCACTGCTGCGGGTAACGATGGGACGTGCCCCGACGCCGGTCATGGCCTGCTGGTAGCGCAGCGCTGTCGCCTTGTCACAGCCGCGTTTTACCCGCTGTCGTTTGCCCGAGAACAGACGATCCAGGGTGGCCTCGTCGGCTTTGAACAGCTTTCCAAGGGCAGCACGGACCCCGGCGGGGTCATGCCCATCAAGGCATTCTCCGGCAAAGGCAATATCAAAGCGCTCGTTATTGGTGTCGGCCATGGACGGAGTATAGGCCCTCGCTGCGGTGGGTAAAACCTTATCCCTATCCCAGCTGAAACCCGCTGCTCTGGCGCGTATAATCGGGCGCCCAGCGCAGGAGGAATCATGAGCGTAGAACAAGAGTTACGCGAGAAACTCGTTGCTGCCTTCGCACCAACGTGGCTTGAACTCGATAACGAGAGCCATCAGCACAGTGTGCCGGCGAATTCCGAGACCCATTTCCGGCTGGTGATGACGTCACCGGCGTTTTCCGGCAAGCGGGCTGTCGCTCGCCATCAGTTGGTTTACGGCGAATTGGCTGAAATGCTGGCGGGACCGGTACACGCCCTGGCGATGCACCTCTATGACCCGGTGGAGTGGCGCGAGCGCGTGTCGGAGGCGCCGGAGTCGCCCAATTGCCTCGGGGGCAGCAAGGCAGAGCAGCGGGAGGACGCCTGATGTCCTACGTGGTTGCCGCACTCTACAAGTTTGTGAATCTTCCAGATTACAAAGCCTTGCGCGAGCCGCTGCTGGACCTGTGTTCTGCGCAGGATTTGCGCGGAACCCTGCTGCTTGCAGAGGAGGGCATTAACGGCACCGTGGCCGGCCGTCCGGAAGCGATGGCTACGGTGCTGGCCTGGTTGCGACAGGATCCGCGTCTTGCGGACCTTGAACACAAGGAGTCGCTGCACGAGGAGCAGCCGTTTCTGCGGATGAAGGTGAAGCTCAAGCGCGAGATTGTGACCATGGGCGTGCCACAGGTCGATCCAAAACGCGTGGTGGGTACCTACGTCGATCCCGAGCAGTGGAATGCGCTGCTCTCCGATCCTGAGCTTACGCTCATCGATACGCGCAATGACTACGAATACGCGATTGGCAGCTTTCGGGGGGCGGTCGATCCCGGGCTCAAAACCTTTCGAGAGTTCCCGGACTGGGTGCGGGAGAATCTGGATCCGGCGCGCCACCGCAAGGTGGCCATGTTCTGTACCGGCGGGATTCGCTGTGAAAAAGCCTCGTCTTATCTGCTGGAGCAGGGTTTCGAAGCGGTCTATCACCTCAAGGGCGGCATTCTGAAGTATCTTGAGGAAGTGCCCCGGGATCAGAGCGTTTGGGATGGCGAGTGCTTTGTTTTTGATGACCGTGTTGCAGTGAATCACGACCTGGAACGCGGAAGCTATGACCAGTGCTTCGCCTGTCGCCATCCGATCAGTGCGGAGGACCTGCAGTCGCCCCATTATCAAAAAGGCGTGAGTTGTCCGCACTGCATCGGCCAGCAGTCCGACGAGCAGCGTGAACGCTTCGCCGAGCGTCAGCGACAGGTGGAACTGGCGCGCCAGCGCGGGGAAACGCATATCGGCAGCCCCCCGGCGTCACAGCCTCATCCTGAAACCGCGGAAGGCCTCTAGCGCGTGAGTTCTCAAGCGGGATTGAGCTGTGGTGAGCGCTTGGTTGAGCTTCTTCAGGCCTATGGAATCGATACGGTTTTTGGTATTCCCGGTAATCACACGGTACAGCTCTACCGCGGCCTGGCTAACAGCAGCATCCGCCATCTGTCGCCACGCCATGAGCAGGGCGCAGCGTTTATGGCCGATGGCTATGCGCGCGCCAGTGGACGCCCGGCGGCCTGCTTTCTGATTTCCGGACCGGGTCTGGCCAATGCTCTTACCCCCATGATGCAGGCGCTGGCAGACTCGGTGCCGATGCTTGTGGTGACAGCGGTCGCCGCGCGGTCGCAGCTGGGGATGGGCGAGGGTCGTCTGCACGAGCTGCCGGATCAGCGGGCACTGGCCAGTCAGTGCTCGCGCTTCAGTCACACGCTGATGGATGCCAAGGACTTGCCTAAGGTTCTGGCTCGGGCCTTTGCGGTGTTTTCCAGCGCCCGACCCGGCCCCGTGCACATCGAGATACCTCTGGACGTGATCGTCCAGGATGCGAGCGAGGTTTCAAGGCAGCCCTGGCCCAGGGTCTATCCGGCGGCGGCGGCGGCTGCGGGCATCAGCGAGCTGGCTCAGCGTTTGCGACATGCGCAGCGGCCCTGTCTTCTTGTCGGTGGTGGAGTGGTGGCTGCAGCCCCGGAGCTTCGCGCTCTGGCCGAGCGCCTCAACGCGCCAGTTATCAATACGGTCAATGCCAAGGGGGTTTTGCCGCCCGGGCATCCGCTGCTGCTGGGCGGCAGTCCCAGTGTGCGTAGCGTGCGGGATTTTCTGGCCGACGCTGACTGCGTTCTTGCGCTGGGGACTGAGTTTGGCGAGACCGATTACGACATGCTGTTTCTCGGCGATCTGCCTCCACTGCAATGGCTTTGCCGGATTGATATCGACCCGGCGCAGCTGTGCAGGAATCAGCGCGCAGATCTCGCGCTCTGCGGCGATGCGGGTGAGAGTCTCAGGGCGCTGCTTGGTGAACTCGGCGATGCCGCTAGGTCTCACGTGGAGGCCGATGCGGCGCAGCGCGTGGCAGGGGCCCGCGAGCAGATCGCCGCAGAGATACACGTCAGTGCTGATATGCAGGCTTTTTTCGAGGTTCTGAAGCGCGCCTTGCCCGGCTTGTGCCTTGTCGGTGACAGCACGCTGCCCAGCTATTACGCGGTCTGGCAATACGAAGCGCCCGCGCCGCGGCGTTACTTCCACTCAGCTACGGGAGCGGGCACCCTCGGTTATGCCATACCCGCGGCGATCGGTGCCCGCCGCGCGCTCGGGCCGGATGTCCCGGTTGTCGCCCTGATTGGCGACGGGGCGGCGCAGTTTACCTTTATGGAGCTGATGGCCGCGGTCCAGGAGGAGCTCCCGGTGATCATTCTGCTGTGGAACAATCAGGGCTATCGTGAGATTCGCGAAGGGATGCTGGCCAGCGAGGTGCAGCCGGTGGGTGTCGATATCGATCCACCGGATTTTATAGCTGCGGCGCAGGCACTCGGCTGTGAAGCGCATCGTCTGGAGTCGCTCCCGGCCCTCGAAGCGGCACTGCCGCAGGCCGCAGCGAGTACACGCCCGGTATTGCTTGAGCTTCCCGAGAGCTGTTTCCTCAGTGCGCCCGCCGGGGGATGGTACTGACCGTTAGCCGTTTCCCCAGGAGTCTCTGTATGTTTGTCGATGAAGATCAACCCGGAGGCAGCCGGGTAAGCACGGCTGCAGCGTTTCGTCATCTGGTCATCTTTCAGCTGAAGCTTGCAGCCGATGCGCTGCGAGACTTTCTTCTCAGCCCTCTGAGCATCCTGGCCTTTGGCCTGGATGTCCTGCGAAAACCCCATGTGGAGAACAGCCTCTATTTGCGGCTGATGTTGCTTGGACGTCGCTCCGATCGCATGATCAATCTGTTTGATGACCACAGCGACAGCGGCGAGTTTACGATTGATCGTGCGGTCGATGAACTCGAGGAACTGCTGCGGGCAGGGCGCGATGCAGCCGGGGCAGCCGGGACAGAGGCTACGGGCGAGGCGCCATCGGATAAGGGGCCCCGAGAAAAGGAGTAATCTGCCCGCGAAAGCGGCGCAGGGGCACGAATATACTTTGGGATTCCCCATCACCCCGGGAGATTATCCCGAGGAAAGGATAGCCCTCGGCGCGGGCGAAAACGGCGCCGCCGGAAGCACCTTTCTGCAGCACGCAATCACTGCGCGTATCACGCAGGTCCCGGCCGGTGATGTGGCAGTCGCTGTCCGTTTCCAGAAGCTGCTGTCGGGTTTCTGGTTCCCTTGGATAGCCTGCCATGAGTAATGGCCTGATGTCGCCGACGCTGCGATGTAAGTCGAGAATCACAGGCCCTGGCAATGCGTCCCTGAGGCGCAGCAGAGCCCAGTCACTGTGCATGCCGCCACCACTGATCAGTACGGTCGCCTCGCTTTGCTGTCCGTTGGCGGTCTCAAAAAGCATCGGCCGGCTGATGTCCCGGTAGTCCTCCAGGCAGTGCCAGGCGCTGAGCAGAAGGCGGGAGTGCGTTGCGTTGGCTGCAGTGCTGATCAGCGTTGCCGAGCAGCGTTCGTCATAGTGCTCTGCGTAGCCTTCGCGATAGCGCAGGGCGGGGATCTTGAGTCGCCCG
>CAZGGN010000027.1:1826-9080 GCA_964525195.1 uncultured Congregibacter sp. | reverse complement strand
TGAGACAGCTGACATCGCGACCGACCCGGCCAAAAGCACAGCTGCGCAAAGACCGGCGCGGAGCAAGGAGCGAATGAATCTACCCATCCGCAAAGCAATCGCTGCTGCAAGGATGCGCTGTTGTCCGGCGCCGGCGGAGTGTCGGTCCTCTGCTTGTGGTGCCGCCAGGGGAATGGTCATGCTTGGATAACGACATGCGAAGCTGATCCGGATACCGTGGGCGAGAGCCTATTGTAAACCGGCAGACTCCGGCAGGTCAGGACACTGCATGCACCGTCGCCCCGGCTGCGGTGGGAATCTTGATTGACATCAATGTCTCGCGCTCGACGCAACTTTAAAATACGCCCATACGATGCTCGAAAGGGCGTCACACAGCAGAGCAAGGAGTCAAGACAAGATGAAAAAACAACTGGTTATTGCCGTCGCCGCAGCCGGCCTGACATTGGGTACCCTGGGTGCCCAGGCCTATGAGCAGGGCGATATCGTGTTTCGTGCCGGGGTGGTTACCGTCGCGCCGAACGATGACAGCGATGCCATTGAGCTGCCAACGGCTCCGCCGACAGTGCTTCCCGGTGGCGTCGAAGTTGATAACGGAACCGCCATCAGTCTGATCGCCACCTGGATGATGTCCGACAACTGGGGCGTAGAGCTGCTGGCGGCAACGCCCTTTGAGCACGATATTGATCTGGCGGACCTGCCCGTGGCGGCGGGTTCCACCAAGCACTTACCGCCTACCGTCAGTCTGCAGTGGTATCCCCGCGGCGGCATGCAGGGCTGGCAGCCTTATGTAGGCCTTGGCGTGAACTACACCCACTTTTTCAGTGAGAAGGTGGATTCAGAGCTGGGGGCTGTGCTCGGTGATTTGCTCGATGTGCAATCTGCAAAGCTCTCCCTGGATGACTCTTTCGGTCTTGCAGCACAGGCTGGCGTCGATGTTCCCCTGAATGACAAGTGGGCCCTGAATGTCGGCGTGTGGTATATCGATATTGGCACCACCGCTGATATTGATGTGACTACAGGCAGCGGAGCGAATGCAAAGGTGAGCTTTGACGTCGATATTGATCCCTGGGTTTACAACATCGGTGTGGCCTACAAGTTCTAGGTCCTGAATCCGGGCGGCCCCGGTGCCGCCCTCCCTGTGAAGCCCCGCCTTTGGCGGGGTTTTTTTTGGCGCTTCGCAGATCTCAGGGACTGCCTTTCGTCGCACATGACTTTCTTACCGAGCTTACCGAGCTTACCGAGCTTACCGAGCTTTGCGATCCGACACCGCTTTACTCGAGCTGCTCGTGTATCTCCATTGGCGCATGCCCGCTGTGCGATTCGCTGCTCGCACCCCCCGACACAATCGGGCGGTTGAGGTGACTGCCGTGGTTCCAGGTCATAGCCAAAGACCACAGGCCCGAAGCGATCAAGAACAGTGCGATGAGTATTTTCAGGCCGCGCCGGCGAAGTAGAGCCTGGGCGCCAGCAGCGCCAAAACTTGTGCTCAGCATCGCCGGCAGCGTGCCCAGGCCAAAGGCGAACATCAGCGTTGCTGAGCGCAACGCATCCTGCGCCGTTGCCGACCAGGCCAGCGCGCTGTAGATGAGGCCGCAGGGCATCAGTCCCCAGCACAGACCGAGAAAATATCCCTGAGACCAGTGCTTTACCGGTAGCAGGCGAGAGGACAGTCGTTGCACTGGCCGCCAGAGACGCGCGCCCAGTCGCTCGAGAAAGCTGATTCCCCGCCACCAGTCCGCAATCGACAGGCCCATGGCGATGAGCAGCAGGGCGGCCAGGTAGCGCAGCACCATCGTCCACTGGGCGAGATTGATAGTTCCCGCGAGCGCTCCGAGGAGCGCGCCGAGTGCCGCATAGCTGCAGAGCCGCCCCGCATGGTATGCAATGGTTGTGGTGGGCCCCTTGTTGCCGCCGAGATTGATAGCGGCGGCGATACCTCCACACATCCCGAGGCAGTGCCCCGCCCCGGCCAGGCCAATAGCAAAGGCGGCGATCAGGTCAGCGCTTATCATCTGAATTATCCGTATCTGAGTTGGCGTTGTGTGGATTTTGCGGCTCGCTGTCGTCGTCCGCGAGGATCCGCCATCCCTCCTTGTCAAGATCGTCGTACTGGCCGTTGTCTATAGCCCAGAGGAGGAGCTTGACTGCGATGATGCAAAAAATAATTGCCACGGGGATGAGTAGGTACAGGCTTTCCATTAGCGGTATCTCCCAATCGCTGCTGAGCGACGCAGACGTGCTGCATTGCCGACCACGAGTAATGAGCTGAAGGACATTCCCAGCGCAGCGAGCCACGGCGGTACCATGCCGAGGGCGGCGAGGGGGATGCCCAGAGCGTTGTAGCCCAGGGCCCAGGCAAAGTTTTGCAGAATGATCCGTCGCGTCTGAATAGCCACGCGCCAGAGCAGCGTGATCTGCTCAAGATTACCCTCAAGCACCACAAAGTCCGCCTGCGCTTTGGCCAGGTCTGTCGCTCCGGCTACGGCAATAGAGACGTTCGCGCGCTTGAGCACCGGCGCGTCGTTCAGACCATCCCCGACCATCAGCACAATGGCGTTGTCGTTCTGAAGGGCGGCCACCCGCGCCAATTTATCCTGCGGTGACATTCCGGTGCTGATCCTACTGAAGCCGAGCTTCTCACCGACTTCACGCGCGCGGGCGGATCCGTCGCCGGTGAGCAGTTCGGTGCTGATACCCGATTCGCGCAGGGCGGCCAGAACCGCTGCCGCCTCGGGACGCAGCTCATCCCGCAGGCCAATCCATGCGAGCGGCTGTTGATCCGCACACAGGGCGATCCAGTAGAGAGAGGACTCTGGCGCAGGTGCCAGGGCCGGGGCGATTTCCCGGCAAAAATCGAGGGACCCCAGGCGCAGGCGCCGTCCCCCGTGCTGTCCCTCAAGTCCCGCACCGATAATGTAGCGAACATCGTCCACATCGCTGGCCGCATCCCATTGACGAAAGGCCGTTGCAAGAGGGTGGTTCGAGTGCCGCTGCAGCGCCGCCGCAAGTGCACCCAGTTCCGTTTCGCTGTGCCCGTTGTCCAGCACCCTGAGCGTATCGATGGAAAATGCACCGGTGCTGAGAGTGCCCGTTTTATCAAACAGCGCGTGAGTCAGACGCGCCAGTGACTCCAGCGCGTTTTCGCCGTGAACGATTACCCCGTGCCGGCGCAGTAGGCTCGCGGCGTTGGCCAGGCTGGCGGGGGTCGCCAGTGACAATGCGCAGGGACAGCTGATCACGAGTACTGACAGAGCAACCCAGAAGGCCCGCCCAGGGTCGATGGTCCACCAGACCGCGGCCGTCCCTGCGGTGATGAGCAGGACTGTGGCGATAAATACGGTAGCAATACGGTCCGCGAGTCTCGCGATTTCCGGTTTGTCGTGCCGGGCGCTGTCGATGGAGCGCTGTAGCGCCGCCAGGCGGCTGTCGGCATAGCTGCCGGTGGCGATGGCCTCGAGGGAGTCCTCCAGGTTGAGCGTGCCGGCATACACGCTATCGCCGACATTGACGGGACGGGGCAGGGCTTCACCGCTGAAGCTTTCCTCCCGGACTGCGCTGCGTCCGGAGCTGACCGTAGCATCGATCGGGATGATGTCGCCGGCACGCAGGAGCACCCGGTCATCTGCCTGCAGTTCGCGTCGGGCAACGCTGATCCAGCGACCGTCCCGCCAGATTTGAGCCGAGTCTGGCAGGGTTTGCTCTGCATCCTGCCAGGCCAGAGCATCGCGGTAGCGCAGCCGTTTTTCGACAAATCGCGCCAGCAGCAGAAGGAAGGTAAACATGACGACCGAATCGAAATAAACCTCACCAATGCCCCGCAGGCTCGCCACGGCACTGGCGCCAAAGGCTAGTCCTATAGCCAGCGCTACCGGAAGATCCATGACCAGTACGCCGTGCCGGAGGTGGCGCCAGGCGCTCTCAAAAAATCCCCGGGCGGAATAGGCCACGACGAAGGCGCAGACCAGCAGACTGAACAGGCGCATAAGACGCTGATATTCAAAGCTGATGCCCTGGAGATCACCGGCATGGAGGGCGATGGCAAACATGCCGACCTGCATCATTCCGATGCCGGCAACGGCCAGGCGGCGTAAGTCCTGTCTGTATTCGGCTTTTGCCTGCTCCTGATGCGCGTTGCTCTGCCAGGGCTGGACGCTGTATCCGAGGCCTGCAATCTTTGCAAAAAGTTCGCTCATGGGCAGCGTGCCGTCATCAAAGCGGACATCCAGGCGGCCCTGACTCAGATTCAGTGTCGCCTCGCTTACGCCGGGCATTCGCTTGAGCGTGGTTTCGATCAGCCAGGTGCAGGCCGCGCAACTCACACCGCCTATGAGCAACCTCGCGTCCCGCAGGCCCTCGCTGGTTTTTTGTGAGAACTGTTCAATCAGTGCCGGATCGTCATAGATGACGAAGCGCTCGAGATGTTCGCTGGCTCCGGCGGATGGGCGTTCATTAAAGGCGGTACGCTGGTCATAGAACCGCGACAGACCACTCTCGGCGATCATCGCGGCTACGGCCCGGCACCCTGGGCAGCACATAGGTCGCAGCTCGCCGGCGATCTCGATCGAGTAATCGGCGCCACGGGGAATATCGTCACCGCAGTGAAAGCAGCGTGTCGCCGTGCAACTGCTCGTTGATTCAGCGACGTTCACGGTCGGCTAGTCACAGTGATCATGCCAGTGTCCGGCGGTGTTAGCGGCTCAGGGGGTCGGGGTCAATGAAGTCCTGAGTGCTCAGGGAACCGTCGAGGCGCCAGCCCGCGTCGCCGGCTTCGACAATCCAGTGCCAGTTCGGCGCGATTAACGCGGTAAGCTCGGCGTCGTAGAGTCCCGGTGCGCTCTGAGTGAGCGCAACGGTGAAATCGCGGTCGGCCTCCAGGGGGTGCGAAAGGCGCAGGCTAAGTGTCTCCGGGTAGCTGTCGCCGGTGAGACGAAGCTGGGCACGGCGGTCGAGGATCCTGATTTGGGCCGAGAGACCGAGTTGCTCCGCAGCCCGCTGTTTTTCCAGCTGCCGATTGATGGCCAGGCCGTCCTTGTAGTACTCATCGACCACCAGATCGTCAGAGTAGCGATTGGCGATGTACAGTGTGCTGAGCCCGGCGATCACCACGGAGCCGGGCAGGGCGATGAGAAACCAGGGCCAGAATTGTCGATACCAGGGTTCGGTATCCTCCTGACGATTGGGAGACGGACTTCGCCTAGGCACGGTCACTTCTCCCCTTGTGGGCTATCCTGTCGCGCCTGCTCGAGCTCATTCGAGTGGCTTCATGAAGCGCGACTCTGTCACCGCTCTCAAGGACGGCATGTCTTCCGCAAAGACCTCAAAGCTGAGATCGGCGCTGGGTGATTTAAGGGCTGACTTGTCCGCGCGTACTCGCAGGGTGACCTCCTGGTCATCGCTGCCATCCAGCCGGTAGCGGGTCTCGCCCTGTACCTGGGCTCCCTCAACACCGTTGATTTTCAGGACAAAGGTGTGGGGATCCCTATCCATATTCACGATATGCAGCCGATAAATGTTCTCGACTCCGCCATCGGCTGTTTCGACGTAGAGCGTATTCCGGTCACGTATCACCGTCAGCTCCAGTGGCATGCGCGAAATCACGTTGTAGCTAAAAACGCTGACCATCAGCGTCAGCATGACGATATAGCCGATGATGCGCGGCCGCAGCCAGTGGGTTTTTCCGCCTTCAAGCTCGCGCTCGCTGGTATAGCGCACCAGCCCCGGCGCGTAGCCCATTTTGCGCATCACTGAATCGCAGGCGTCGATACACAGTGCGCAGCCGATGCATTCGTACTGTAAGCCGTCGCGGATATCGATACCCGTAGGACATACCTGCACGCATAGCTCGCAGTCGATGCAGTCGCCAAGTCCCGCATCTTTATGCTCCAGGGAGCGTTTTCGCGAACCCCGAGGTTCCCCGCGTTTGCTATCGTAGGACACAATCAAGGTGTCCGCATCAAACATCACCGACTGGAAGCGGGCGTAGGGGCACATGTACTTGCAGACCTGCTCGCGCATCCAGCCGGCGTTGGTATAGGTCGCGAGGGTGAAAAAGACGGTCCAGAGAATCTGCCACTTGCCGGTAGACAAGGTGGCCAGTTCGAACACCAGGTCGCGCACCGGATAGAAATAGCCGACGAACGTCATGCCGGTCATAAAGGCGATAAACAGCCAGGTACCGTGTTTGCCGATTTTCCGGAAGGCCTTGTCCAGTGTCCAGGGCTGCTTGTCAAGCTTGATACGCTGGTTGCGGGTGCCCTCAAACTTCTGCTCAACCCACATGAACATGCTGGTCCAGACCGTCTGGGGGCAGGTGTAGCCGCACCATATGCGTCCGGCTGACACGGTGACGGCAAAGAGTGAGAACGCCGATATGATCAGCAGGAACGCGAGCAGCGGGAAATCCTGGGGCCAGAAGGTCAGGCCGAAGATATGAAATTCCCGTTCCGGAAGATCGAACCATACCGCCTGAGTCCCGTTGATGTTAATCCAGGGAATGCAGTAGTAGCCTAGAAGAAGCGGCCAGCCTGTGTACATGCGCAGGCGCTGATAAAAACCCTCAATCTTGCGGGTGTAGATTTTTTCTCGCTTTTGGTAGAGGTCGAGTTCTGCGACTTCCGCCGGAACGATCTCCTGAATATCAATGAGATCCGGGTCAGACATATTGGTACCACTGCTTGATGTGAGTGGCCACTCTAGTGGCGAATGCTCCCGGCGCGGGCCGGGAGTGCTTGCCTTCGGTAAATTGTTGTTCTGCTGTTCGTTGACTGATTTCGAATACCGGACGCTGGCGCTATTTGCTCAGCCCATAGATGTAGGCGCTGACCAAATGGATCTTGTCTTCGCTCAGCGTATTCTCAAAGGCCGGCATCTGTCCGTTACGGCCAATGCGCAGCGTGTGCGCGATCTGTTCGGCGCTGCCACCGTATAGCCAGATACCGTTAGTGAGATTCGGCGCCCCCATGGCCGGGTTGCCTTTGGCCTCCGGGCCGTGGCAGGCAATACAGTAGGTCTGGTAGTGTTTTTTGCCGGCCTCAACCTGTGCCGGATCAGCATCGCGGCTGTTCAGGGAAAGTACATAAGCCGTAGCTTCGGCAATACCTTTGTCCCCAAGGATGCTCTCCCAGGCGGGCATCGCGGCGCGACGACCCTTCACAATCGTATGCTTGATGGTCTCGGGGCTGCCACCATAGAGCCAGTCGCTGTCGGTCAGATTGGGGAAGCCCATCGCTCCCGCCGCATCGAGGCCATGACACT
>CAZGGN010000027.1:0-1816 GCA_964525195.1 uncultured Congregibacter sp. | reverse complement strand
GAAGGTGGCGGGATTGGAGATCCATACCACGGGTAATCCGACCACCTTGTTGGCACTTAACAGCCCCGCCAGAAACACGACGATCACCATCAGTGCGGACGCAATTCCCATCACTCTCATGCCTGTATTCCTCCTGCCATCGAAATCTCATGACTCTCATCGGTCCCGAAGAGGCGGGCCACCGCATCGCTCGCCGGTCGCTCCAGGATCTCCCGGTACGGCGCGTACTGGTGGAGTGTGCCGGCAACCATCACCCCGATACGGTCGGAGATCGCTCCCGCCGCATCGAGGCCATGACACTGTGAACAGTTGTTGCCGTAGATGCGCATGCCCATTTTGCGGGCTTTGGGGTCCTGGTAGATCTCTTCGATCGGCAACGCGAGGTACTTGTCGCGCATCGCTCGAAACTTCTCGTCGGCCACAGCCACTTCCTGCTCGTGCTGTTCCGTGGAAGTCCAGCCGAGCACACCGGGGAAGTTCCCCATTCCGGGATAAGCTATGAGGTAGCCGATGCCCCAGATGATTGTGATCAGGAACATCGCGAACCACCAACCCGGAAGCGGGTTGTCCCATTCCTCAATGCCATCGTACTCGTGTCCGGTGGTCTTGCTGTCCACCGGGGTACGCTTACGGTTGGCAAACAGCAGCCAGGTTACAAGAACGAGAGTGATGCTCGTCAGGACAATCACCCAGCCACTCCAGAAACTCGTCATGATTCTGTTCCTTTTGGTTTGTCGCCGTCTGAAGTCTCTGGCTTGTCGCCGTAGGTAGCATCATCGTCCTCGAAGGGAAGATTGGCGGCTTCGTCAAAAGACTTCTTTTGTTTTTTGCTGTAGGCCCACACGACCAGCGCGATAAAGACCACCAGCAGAAATGCGGTGCTAATACCCCGAAGATCGTTGATATCCATCGTTTAACGCCGGGTCTGGATCAGGATGCCAAGCTGCTGCAGATACGCGATCAGCGCATCAATCTCTTTTTTTCCGGCCACTGCCTCTGCTGCGCCGGCGATGTCCGCCTCGGTGTAGGGGACACCCAGCGTGCGCAGGGTGGCCATTTTCGCTCCGGTGTTCTTACCGCTCAGCTCGTTATTGAACAGCCAGGGAAATGCCGGCATGTTGGATTCGGGCACCACATCCCGGGGGTTGTACAGGTGCGCCCGATGCCAGTCGTCGGAGTATCGCTTGCCCACTCGCGCGAGGTCCGGCCCGGTCCGCTTGGAGCCGAACAGGAATGGGCGGTCGTAGACGGATTCCCCGGCCACTGAATAGTGTCCGTAGCGCTCGGTCTCGGCGCGCAGCGGGCGAATCATCTGCGAGTGACAGGTATTGCAGCCTTCACGGATGTAAATGTCCCGTCCCTCCAACTCCAGGGCGGAGTAGGGCTCAAGGCCCGCGATAGGCTCCGCCAGTTTCTTGGAGAAGATCATCGGGACCAGTTCTACGAGGGTACCGAAGCTGATCGCAACGATGATCAGGATGATCAGCAACGGGACACTTTTCTCGACTCTCTCATGCGATGACATTGAATTCGCTCCTTATGCCGCGGCGGGCGCAGTGGCCTGCGCCGGCGCGTCTTTACGGACAGTCATGAAGACGTTGTAGGCCATGATCAGCATGCCGCCGAGGAATATGGCACCGCCCAGGACCCTGACAATCCAGCCCGGATAGCTCGCTACAACGGACTCGACAAAGGCGTAGGTCAGAGTGCCGTCCTGGTTATAGGCGCGCCACATGAGGCCCTGCATGATGCCGTTGACCCAGAGTGCGGCGATATACAACACCGTGCCGATGGTGGACATCCAGAAGTGCACGTT
>CAZGGN010000026.1:9004-25178 GCA_964525195.1 uncultured Congregibacter sp. | reverse complement strand
CTCTGGTCCGCATTAGAGCGAATGCCCCACTTGTAGGTGCTCTGGTCCGCATTAGAGCGAATGCCCCACTTATAAGTGCTCTGGTCCGCGCTGGAGCGATTACTCCAGTAATTGGCGTCAGCTTCAACTACTTCGCTGCCAAACGCCTCTTTAGAGTACCACCCGGTCGGTTCCGAGCTGGTGCTGTCGAGAGAAACTAAACCTTCGCCTTGGTCCACCGAAGAGTATTTTACCCCCCATTTATAGCCGCTGTGGCTTGCAGGAGCATAGAGGATTTCTTTCGCAATACTTGATTTGATTAGATCAGAGTCCGCGGCGTCCCCGGCAAGCGCGTTTGTGCTTGCAACCGATGCGCAGATTGTCCATGCGGCTAAAAACATTCCTGTTGTGCTATTCATAATCACCACGCCTGCCTTCGTAGTTGCTTAAACCAGTGCCGAACCTAAGGGTTCGAAGAGTGTTGGAGATGTCTCCAACCCGTTCACTGCATACGTTAGGGGCATGCTGGCTATTTATGGAGGCTTGGTCCTGCCCCGTTTGGGGCAGGTAGATCTACGGGGATTGTTTGGCGAGCTCGCTGATGCGCTGTTGTTCTTCAGCATAGATTGAAGGCCAGTCGATGACTGCCCCGGCGGGCTTTTCTGTAAGCCTCTCAAGATGTCGCGCTACACCCCAGCGTCGGGTCGGTGAAAAGCCTTTTTCGCTCGCTCGGTCACTGATGACTTCTGACTGACCGGGGAGGCTAGGGGGTGAGTTTTCGGTGAAGATTGCAGGGCCCTGAAAATGCTCGCGGTTGGCAATGTCTGCCTCGAGGTTGAGCTCCGTTTGCTGACATCTGCGTTCACCAATCGTCAGCGCTCGTTGCAGGCTGACCATCCCTTTACCCTGGGCGAAGGGTGAATAGGCGTATCTGCCATCTTGCTCAATCGCCGGGTTGGCGCTGCTCATCAGCATGCACTTGAGTTCATTATTCCCAAGGTCAGGTTCTATCTGAAGCAGTAGTGCTGCCAGACCCGATACAAGCGCTGTCGCCTGGGAGGTTCCCGTCATGACGAAGTCACCATTGCGCAGGGCATATTCTGGCAATTGTCTGGCGATTTTGGATCCCGGGCGCATAATGCCGGCCATGTGGCCGCCCATGGCGACGAGGTCCGGCTTGATATGCCCCATTGGTGTCGGGCCCCGGGAGGAAAAATCCGGGATGTAGTCGTCCTGCGGATCGTCTTCGGTCCAGGAGTCGGTTACCGCGCCAACGGTGAGGAGGTAGGGGAGGTTGCCCGGGGATCCTACGGTCATGGGCTCCGGGCCCTCGTTGCCCGCGGCTGCGGCAATAAAAATACCCGCTTCCCAAGCTCGCATCAGCGCTTGATTAACCGGATCCTCCCAATAGGGCCAGCGCGGCCTCGCTGCAAAAGAGAGATTGAGCACTTTGATGTTGAGTCGAGCACTGTTATCGATTACCCATTGGACCCCGCGAACAATATCCAGAAACCCCGCCTCGCCAGATTCACCAATGGCTTTGACCACGACAATATCCGCGTCTGGAGCTATCCCACGGTAGCTGGGCTGGCTGCTGCCCTCACGGGTGGTCGCTGAGCTTCTCGCTAGGACGCTGGTCATATGTGTCCCATGACCACTCTCGTCAAAAGCCTCATCGACTTCCATATCTTGTATGGCGTCATAGCGAGCCCTAACACGTGGGTCTCCTCGAGTATCCAGCGCCAGCTCCGGATGTGCCTCCCAGAGTCCTGAGTCGAGTACTGCCACGGTCACGCCGTCGCCGGTAATCCCATGGCTATGGAGGAGGGCAGCTCCGCTGACCGTTGGGAAATAGCTGTCATCGTCAGGTTGGGCATAGCCGGGTATGAGCGTTGTCTCGCAACCTTCGCCGCTCGTCGCGCTCAGGGTGATCTGCGCCTGCAATCCTGCAGGGTTTTCGGCTGCCTGACTAAAGGCAAACTGCAGTGCAATATTGCTGTCTGGTGCCAGCTTTAACTGCGCTTCGCTATGCCATGTTGCGCTGCCGGGTTTTACTACCTTTACCGTGAGAGGCTCATTTTTCTCCCGCTTTGCGGTAGCGTCCGTGAGCGCGCCGAGGCTGTCAGGCCAGCGGATCGATCCGCCTGATAGCTCCAGCGTTTCGCTGCCTTTGTTGTACAGACGCCAGCTCGCGGTGCTGCCTTGCCAGACCAGCTCAATTGCTGAGCTAAGGGGACACTGGCCTTTTTCGGGGAGCTCCGGGGTTTCCTGATCGGGTTCCCAGGCCAGGTCATCGATGATGCGCTCCAGACCGGGAGTGCTGCCTTTGATTGCCTCCAGTTGCGCAGCGCTCATCCTGGCGCCTATCGCATTGATGACGGGTAGCCTGTGCGTGATGCTGGCGCCGTGCCCTGCCGCACTTTCGGCTATAGCTTCGAGGTTTTGCCCCTGCAGCATGACGAGCAAATCCTGCTCGCCTTGCTCACCGGCAAGCAGGCTGGGTGTCAGAGTGATGAACGCGAAGCTCAGGCAAACCCGACTCCGCCAGACCGGTCGGCGCATCAACTGTCGTCCCGCGACTCCCGAGCACGCCTGATAACGTCGGAGTAGTCCTGACGGACGGCATTGGGCACATCTTCGGGGTAGAGTGGCCGGGCGAAGTAGTAACCTTGCATAAGGTCGCAACCTCGCTTGGCGAGATAGGCGAGCTGCTCTTCGGTTTCGATCCCCTCAGCGATAGAGCGCATGTTCAGCGTCTTCGCCAGAGCAATGATGGCGTCTACAATGGCAGCGCCGTCCGCACTCTGCATATCGGCTACAAAACTCTGATCGATTTTCAGGGTATTGATCGGGAATTTTCGCAGGTAGCTGAGTGATGAGTAACCCGTTCCAAAGTCATCGACCGCCAAATCGAGCCCCAGCGATTTCAACTGTGTGAGCTTCAGAATATTGCTCTCACCGTCATTCATGATCGCGCTTTCGGTGAGTTCCAGTTCCAGGCGTTTGGGATTGAGCCCCGAGCGACTCAGAAAGCCCCGGATATAATGCAGCAGGTCTGGCTGGTTAAATTGTAGGGGCGAGATGTTCACGCAAACACGGAAGCTCGCCAGGCCCAGGGAATCCCAGTAAATACAATTTCGCGCGACCTCGGTCAGCACCCATTCGCCCAGTTCAATAATCTGTCCCGTGCGTTCGGCGACCGGGATGAAGTCCGCCGGCGATATCATGCCTCGCTCGGGATGCTTCCATCGAACCAGTGCCTCCAGGCTCACCACGGACCCGGTGACGGTCTCAACCTGGGGCTGGTAGCGGAGCTCCA
This sequence comes from uncultured Congregibacter sp., assembly GCA_964525195.1. Taxonomy (GTDB): domain Bacteria; phylum Pseudomonadota; class Gammaproteobacteria; order Pseudomonadales; family Halieaceae; genus Congregibacter. The sequence continues at coordinate 21,880 of CAZGGN010000026.1, read as the reverse complement.
GCTGATTGCTACGCAGTGCCTCGCGGAGGTCTTCCTCGAGTTTGAGCTGCTCTACTGAGCGCGCATTCATTTCTTCGTTATAGAAGCGGAAACAGGCTCTGCCGTTTGCCTTGGCGGCATACATGGCGGTATCGGCGTTCCTGACCAGACTGTCGGCGTCCGTCCCGTCCTGCGGATACATGGCTATACCAATGCTCGGCGTTACGACGGGGTTGTGGGTTTGCAATGCGATGGGTTCGGATAGGGTGCTCATAATCCGACGCGCGATACGTTCCACGTCTACCGTATGCTGAACATCGGCGAGCACCACGGTGAACTCGTCTCCCCCGAGGCGTGCAATTTCCGCGCTACCGTCGTGCTCCTCTTCGCCGCTCCGGTCGCTGAGATAGTTAATAGCGTCATCTTCGCGCAACTCGTTTATGAGCCTCTTGGAAATCTCTACCAGCAGTCGGTCGCCCCGGCCGTGGCCGATAGAGTCGTTGATGCGTTTGAAGTTATCCAGATCGATAAACAGCAGCGCCGCATAGGTGCCGTGTCGCTGCGAGCGCTTGAGAATCCGATTGAGTTGTTCGTTGAAGCTGCGCCTGTTGGGCAGACTCGTTAATGGGTCAAAGTAGGCGAGATAGCGCAGCCGGTCTTCCTGGCGCTTGAGCGAATTGAAGGCATTACTCGCGCGCAGCATATACTGCACGTCCCGACCCAGGAGTGACCAGTTGACCGGTTTGGTCTTGTACTGCGTTGCTCCCGCGTCAAAACCGTCATCGATGGATTGCCGATCGTCCGACCCGGTCACAATCATTATCGGGATGCTTTCACCCTGAGGCATCGCGCGAATACGCCGACATACCTCCAATCCCGTCATCCCCGGCATTTCCACGTCGAGGAAAACCAAATCCGGACGCTCGCGTATAAAGGCGTCCAGGGCCTCGTGGCCATCGGCGGCTTCCACAACAATCATGTCTTCACTCTCAAGACACTGGCGCGTAAGCAGGCGCACATTCAGATCGTCATCGGCGACCAGAATTTTTGCGCGTTGGTGGGGTTGGATAACCTCGGTAGGCATGAAAGGGCGGGACTCCTGTGTAGTGCAAAGGCTATCATTGTGCTCTGCTCATTCCCAGCAAAAAGCCTGTGCAGTACCTCGGCTTGCCTTGGATTGTACTATTGATCTCTGTGCTACCATTTTCGTGTTTTTCTTTTCCATAGGTTCCCCATGACTATCGCTTCCGATCGTCTGCAAGCGATTCGCGAGCAGGTCCAGTATCACCTCGACAAAGGGTCCTCAGCACCGCTCTCGCCGGCGCGGCGCCAGGCGCTCATTGAGCGGATAAAGGCTGATCTCGCAAAACACAACGCCGTGATCGTGGCCCATTACTACACCGCGCCAGAGATCCAGGCGCTGGCCGAGGAGACCGGTGGCTGCGTTTCGGACTCCCTTGAGATGGCGCGTTTTGGCCATGATCACCCGGCCGAGACACTGATTGTGGCGGGCGTGCGCTTTATGGGCGAAACCGCAAAGATTCTGACCCCTCAAAAGCGCGTATTGATGCCTACGCTTGAGGCAACCTGCTCCCTCGATCTGGGCTGCCCCGCGGACGAGTTTTCGGCGTTTTGTGACCAGCATCCGGATCGTCAGGTCGTGGTCTACGCCAATACCTCCGCGGCGGTGAAAGCGCGAGCAGATTGGGTGGTGACCTCCAGTATTGCGCTGGACGTGGCCGAACACCTGTCGGCGCGGGGCGAGAAGATTCTCTGGGCGCCGGATCGTCATCTCGGAGACTACGTTCGACGCGAGACAGGGGCCGACATAGTGATCTGGGACGGTGCCTGTATCGTCCATGAGGAGTTCAAGGCCCGGGCGCTGGAGGACCTCAAGCGGGTTTATCCGGATGCCGCGGTGCTGGTGCACCCCGAGTCGCCGGCAAGTGTGATCGAGCTCGCTGATCGCGTCGGCTCCACAACCCAGATTATCAATGCGGCGCGTGAGATGGACAATCCTCAGTTCATTGTGGCGACGGATCAGGGCATTTTCTACAAGCTCCAGCAGCAGGCGCCGGACAAGCAATTTATTATTGCGCCCACTGCTGGTAATGGCGCGACCTGCCGCAGCTGCGCCAATTGCCCCTGGATGGCGATGAATGAGCTGGAGACACTGGCCACGGTCTTCGAGCGCCACGATAACGAGATCTTTGTCGATCGCGACCTGGGCGAGCGGGCCATGCTCCCCCTGCGCCGCATGCTCGAGTTCTCTGGCCGCAGAAAGGCAGGCTAGGGGCGGGAAGGCAGCCGCCGCGGGTCCTTAGCCGGATTCCAGCATCTCGCGCATGCGCCCAATGTCGGTGAGGCGCTGGTTGATTTTTGCACTGGTGGTGTAGTCGTCGCGGACCAGTTTGAGGGCGTATCGCAGCTGTTTTTCAGCCTGATCGAGAATGCCGTTGAGAATGAAATATTCGGCCCGGGCCTGGTGCAGACCGATGATGTTACCCGACAGGCCCTGTACCTCCGCGAGCAGGTACCAGAGGTAGGGATCCCGGGGTTTGCGTTTGCTCTGCTCCACCAACACCTCCTCAGCGATATAGGCCTGCTGATCCTGCATGAGCGCTTCGGCATAGGTCATGGTCAGCGCATGGTTTCCCGGGCTGAGTTTGAGTCGCGCGGCAAGCTTTTCGGCCGCCTTGCGGGGTTCGTTCCGGGCCATATCAATACGCGCATCGGCGATAATGTACTCCAGCCTCTCGGGTGCCGACGCCCAGATGGAGTCGAGTTCCAGTGCAGCTTCGTCAGGACGGCCCGCGTCCGTCAGAGCCAGCACGAGTCCGTAGCGCGCGGCGGCGGTCGAGCGAGGCGAACCGTCCAATTCCTTGCGAAAGGTCGCTATGGCCTCCTCGGGCGTATCGGCAAGATGTTTGACGACGCGCGCGCGCATCAGCTGATAGTCGAGCTTTGCCGGTCGGATCTGCCTCGGGTACTGCCGGGCCCGGTTGCGCGTGTCGGCGATACGGTTTTCGGACAGGGGGTGCGTGCGCAAAAACTCCGGCACCCGATTGCCAGTGGCATAGCGCGATGCCTGCATCATCCGCTCAAACATAGATGGCGCTGCGTGCGGGTCCATGCCGGCGTCGACGATAGTTTGCATGGCAACGCGGTCGGCCTCTGCCTCATTCCCTCGCGAGTAGCGTAGCGCTGAGTCCTGAGCCGCTGCCTGGGCCGCGGCCAGCGCGGCCATTCCGGCATCGCCGCCAGCAGTGGCCATCAATACAAAACCCGCCAGCATCGCGGCGAGGGTGAGCGGTTGCTGTGACTTGGCAAACTCTACCCGCCGGGAGAAGTGGCGCTGGCTCAGGTGGGCAATCTCGTGGGCGATCACCGTGGCCAGCTCATCTTCAGTCTGGGCATGGACGAGGAGACCGTTGTGAATACCGATGACACCGCCGGGCACTGCGAAGGCATTGATCGTCGGGTTGTCCACTACCACCAGTTCGATGCGCCGGTCCTGCAGCTCGCTGTGGGTCACCAGGTGGAATATCAAATCCTCCAGGTAACTGAACAGCAGCGGGTCGTTGACCGTCGCCACCTGGCTGCGCAGCACGGACGCCACGGGCAATCAGCGCATCATCGCCAAGGACCAGGTCGGCATCGTCGGCAACTTCATCCTGCGCTGGCAGCAATCATCAGCATGCAGTATTCTACGCGAGGACGGGGTGGGATGATGTCCCCTAAACCCCACAATCACTTGGACGGTAGTAGGGCGCTTAAGTTCGCTCGCGCACCCTCCGAATTTCCGCTCGCTGCGTATAAAACGAGTACAGTCCCAGAGGAATGCCAGAGATTGAGCCCGCACGACACGTCCGCTCCCCGCAGCGACATCGGTATTGATACGGAAGTCGACGCCCGGGGTCATCGCTGCCCGATGCCTTTGCTGATGGCAAAGCGTGGATTAAACGGGTTGCAGGGTGGGCAGACCCTGAGATTGCTCGCCACGGATCCGGGCTCACGCCGCGATTTTGAGATTTTTGCGCGCCAGAGCGGGCATGAGATCCTGCTTGCCGAAGAAGCGGACGGCGAGTTTATTTTCGTGCTGCGAAAACACTGATCATGCTGGAAATTTTCAATAAATGGGGCGAGCGCTACCTTTTCGAAGAAGAGTCGGTCCTCCTGCTTGTGTTGCTCCTGTTGTCGCTGGTCCTGCTGGCAACCATCGGCGACATCCTTGCGCCGCTGTTGGCGGCGATCGTGCTGGCGTACCTGGTTCAGGGTGTGGTCAACCTGCTTTGCCGCCTGGGCTTTCCCCCCTGGCTGGGTTTTGCTCTTGCCTTCACCGTGTTTATGGGGGCGTTTTTCGCCGTGCTCCTCGGACTTATGCCGCTGGTTTGGCGTCAGTCGATCGGGCTGATTACCGAAGTGCCGCGCATGGTGGATCAGGGGCGGGCCCTGCTGGTGGTGCTCCCGGAGCGCTACCCGGAGCTGTTTACCCAGGCACAGATCGATCAGTTCCTGTCGGGTGTTCAGGGAGAAATAGCGAGCTTTGGTCAAAAAGTGGTCACCATGACCCTTGCCGGTATTCCCGGATTTTTCACCCTGCTGGTCTACATCGTGCTCGTACCTATCGTGGTGTTTTTCCTGCTCAAGGACCGCGATCAGATTACCCGCTGGCTGGCTGGTTTTCTTCCGGACAAGCGCCCGCTCCTGAACCGGATCTGGGCCGAGATGAACGTCCAATTCTCAAATTATGCCCGCGGCAAGATGGTCGAAATCATTATCGTTGGCGCTGTGAGCTACGTCAGCTTTACCGGTTTTGGTATGCGTTACGCAGCGCTCCTGGGGTTACTTGTCGGCCTGTCGGTCATCATTCCCTACATTGGCGCCTTTATCGTCACCGTGCCGGTCGCTGCCGTCGCCATGTTCCAGTGGGGCGTGTCTGCTGAACTCTATTGGTTATTGGCGGTCTATTTCGTTATACAAATGTTGGACGGTAACGTGTTGGTGCCGTTGTTGTTTTCTGAAGCCGTTAACCTGCACCCGGTGGCGATCATCGTGGCCGTGCTGTTTTTCGGTGGGATCTGGGGGCTCTGGGGGGTGTTTTTCGCTATTCCCCTGGCGACTCTCATCAAGGCCGTGATCTACGCCTGGCCCAAACGCGAACCCGTCGCCCAGACTCATTCCGCGGAGTAAAATTATGCAAACCCGATTCACCGTGATGCCGGCGGTGCGTGCCGTTCTGTTGCTTGTTGTGGCTGCTCTGGCGGCCTGCGCGGCGCAAGAGCCCCCGTCAACGATAGCGCCGATCCAGAGTCCGAACGATCGGTTCGATTACCGCCTCGTGACGTTGGACAACGGTCTCAAGGCATTGCTGATTTCCAACCCTGATTCACCGAAGGCTGCGGCATCCCTGGATGTCCAGGTCGGTAGCGGTGATAACCCGCCCGGACGGGGTGGTCTGGCGCATTTTCTCGAGCACATGCTTTTTCTGGGCACCAAAAAGTATCCCGATGCGGCGGAATACGAGCGCTACATCACCGAGCACGGTGGCACGCGCAACGCTTACACAAGTCTCGAACACACCAACTATTTTTTTGACGTCGACCCCGATCATCTGGACGGCGCCCTTGATCGTTTCGCACAGTTTTTTATCGCCCCGAATTTCGATGCCAACTACGTGGAGCGCGAGCGAAATGCGGTCGAGGCCGAATACCAGATGGGACTGAAGAGTGATTCCCGTCGTGGCCAGGACGTTCTTCAGGCCAGCATGAACCCCGAGCACCCTTTCAGCCAGTTCAGCGTCGGGAGCCTTGAGAGCCTCGCCGATCGACCGGACTCCCCCGTGCGTGACGAGCTGATCGAGTTTTATGAAAAGCACTATTCCGCCAATGTCATGCGTCTGGCAATCCTTGGCCGGGAGCCCCTGGATACGCTGGAGTCGATGGCGCGGGAGATGTTCGCGGCGGTGCCGAATCGCAACACCCGCCTAGATCAGATCAATGAGCCCCTGTTTGTCGATGCGCAGCTGCCAATGCTGCTCAAAGTGCAGCCCCAGGGCACCGCGCGCCAACTACAACTTAACTTCCAGGTCCCGGATTACCGCGCGGACTACCGCGCCAAACCCATGGCCTACATCTCCAATCTCGTGGGACACGAAGGGGAGGGCAGCCTGCTTTCGCAGCTCAAGCGAGAGTCGCTGGCCGACGGGCTCTCCTCCGGCACGGGGATGTATTGGCGCGGCGGAGCCCTGTTTACCGTATCGATCGCGCTGACCGAGAAAGGCGTAGCCAATTATGAGCGTGTTCTCCAGCAAAGCTTTGCCTATTTCGAGATGCTGCGCGAAGCGGGTCCGCAGGCGTGGAGATTCAAGGAGCAGTCATCGCTAGCGGAACTGGCTTTTCGGTTCCGCGAGCCGAGCGCGCCCATGGGGTACGTCAGCAGTCTGAGCAACGCAATGCACTACTACGCTGATAAGGACCTGCTGCAGGGTCCCTATCTCATGACGGAGTTCGATGCCGGCGCGATCGAGGAGGCGCTGGATGCGATGCGCCCGGAGCGGGCGCAGGTGGTGCTCACCGCGCCGGACCTGAGCACTGATCGCGTATCTCCGTACTACCACGTGCCCTACGCACAGCTTGGCCCGGAGGCCATCATGCTCGCGCGCTGGCAGTCCGGCGAGGACGCGGATTTGCATCTGCCGGAGCCCAATCCCTTCATAGCCGATGACGTCAGTCTGTTGCCGCTGGCAGAAAACAATCCGGCCACCCCTGAGTTACGGGTAAACGAGACCCGCAAGCGCATCTGGTATCAGCAGGCGGAGGCGTTTCGCGTGCCCAAAGGGGCGATGTATCTGAGTTTCCGCTCGCCGCTGGTATCCGCAAACGCGGAACAAAAAGCCGCTTCCGGGCTGTATACCCGGATGGTCACAGATTCGGTGAACGAGTACACCTATCCGGCCCTGCTAGCGGGACTGGGCTTCAATTTTTACAACCACATGCAGGGCATCAGCATGCGTGTGAGCGGATACAACGACAAGCAGCTTATGCTGCTCAAGGCGCTTCTCGCGAACATCGCAGAGCAGGAGCTGGATGCGGATCGCTTTGAGCGTATCCGCCGCGATATGGTCCTGGAGCTGCAAAACACGGTTGCCCGTCGGCCCAGCTCACAGTTGCTGGATGATCTGAGGCAGGCTCTGATGAGCGGTAGCTACTCAGAGGAGGCCCTTATTGCGGCGCTTGAAGCGATGGACCTTGAAGATCTGGAGTCCTTTCGCCGTAGTTTCTGGGAGTCAGCCCGGGCCGAGGCGCTGCTTTATGGCAATTATCCTGCCGATGCCGTGGCGGTCCTTGCGGCTACCGTTGATCAGGTTCTGGGTGATGGTGAGGGGAGTCCGGCGATTGCACCTGAAGTGCTCGATATCCCGCCCGCGACATCGCTTGAGCTGGTCTCCGAGATTCAGCACGATGATGCGGTCGTTGCCTGGTATCTTCAGGGGGCAGGGCAGAGCTGGCAGGACCGGGCCATGGTGTCCCTGACAGCGCAGATTACCCAGTCAGGGTTCTTTCAGCAGCTGCGCACGGAGCAGCAACTGGGATATATCGTGTCGAGTTTTCCCTGGGCCCAGTATGACGTCCCGGGCCTGATGTTGCTGGTCCAGTCGCCCTCGCATTCGGCCGTTGAGGTCAGCGCGGCAATGGACACCTTCCTGAAGGATACCCTTGCCGAGATTTCCGAGGAGCAGTTCCTCCGGCATCGTCAGGCGCTGATTAACGACATCCTCAAACCGGATGAGAATCTGGGCGAACGGGCCGAATTTTACTGGCAGGCGATCGCCTACCGCGAATGGGCGTTTGATGGTCCCCGGCAGCTGGCGGCTGCAGTCGAAGCCATCAGCTACGCTGACTGGCAGCGAGAGTACCGTCGGCAGTTCCTTGAGCAACGCCGTTCGCTCCTGGCCGTGAGCCCGGGCGCTAAAGAGGTGACGCCGGAGCAGGGCGCATCGCGCTTTATCGATCCGGCGGCATTGCGCGCCTCATTTGGGGCCTACGCGGTCGATCTTTCGCCGCTTTAGACCCCGGCGAGGGGGCTGGTTTCCGGACGCAGTGGCCCCGGTGTATCGCTGGGGGGCTGCGGTGGTGATGGCGTTTCGCTCGGCTCTGTCGTGGCGTCCCCAGTGCCGCTTATAGTTCGATTGGGGTCTTGATAGTTCTATATAGGAATTATAGTCCTCTAGCTGCCCCGTTGTGATCAAAATTTATACCGCGTATGATGCTGGCATCCATTGTCAGGGTTGTCGATGACACCCTATTAGATTCCATAAAAGAACTAACAGGCGTCCAGATGCAGCTGACTGTCGGTCGGCGCGAGAGGCCAGCAGGCAAAATACAATGATCGACGACAACGACCCCATCGAAACCCGGGAATGGCTGGATTCACTGGACAGCGTGGTCAGGGAGGGCGGCGAGACTCGCGCCAGCTATCTGATGATGCAGCTGGCCAAGCGCGCCGTTGACACCGGCGTTCCTCTGCCGCCGGCGATTACCACTCCCTTCCGCAACACCATCAGCCCGGCAGAGCAAAAGCCCATGCCCGGCGACCTGTTTATGGAGCGTCGAATCCGCTCGCTGGTGCGCTGGAATGCGCTGGCCATGGTGATGCGTGCCAACGATAACGACGAGGGCCTGGGTGGGCACATCAGCAGTTTTTCCTCGTCGGCAACGCTCTATGACATTGGCTGCAACTATTTCTTCCGCGGCAGCGAAGACGGGCACCCGGGTGACCTGGTGTTCTATCAGGGACACAGCGCGCCGGGGATGTATGCGCGCTCCTACCTTGAGGGACGACTGACTGAGGAACAACTCGATAACTTCCGCCGCGAAGTCGATGGGAATGGTCTGTCATCGTACCCGCACCCCTGGTTGATGCCTGATTACTGGCAGTTTCCCACTGTATCCATGGGGCTGGGCCCGATTCAGGCGATTTATCAGGCTCGAGTAATGAAGTACCAGAGCGATCGGGGTCTCGTCGACCAGAAAGACCGCAACGTCTGGTGCTTTATGGGTGACGGCGAGTGTGATGAGCCCGAGTCCCTGGGTGCCATTTCCCTGGCGGGTCGGGAAAAGCTGGGCAACCTGATCTTCGTGGTGAACTGTAATCTGCAGCGCCTCGACGGTCCCGTGCGTGGTAACGGCAAGATCATTCAGGAGCTCGAGGGCGTCTTCCGCGGCGCTGGCTGGGATGTGCTCAAGGTGGTCTGGGGTCGCAAGTGGGATCCGCTGCTCGAGCGCGATGAGTCCGGCATGCTGCAAAAACGCATGGATGAGGTCTGCGACGGTGAGTTGCAGAATTACAAGTACAACGGCGGCGCCTACACCCGACAGCATTTTTTCGGCAAGTATCCGGAGACCCTGGACCTCGTTAAAGACCTGTCTGATGAGGAGATCATGTATCTGAACCGCGGCGGTCATGATCCCTACAAGGTCTATGCCGCCTACGCCCGGGCGGCGGGGCAGTTCGAGCGCCCGACGGTGGTGCTCGCGATGACAGTCAAGGGCTACGGAACCGGCGAGGCCGGTGAGGCGAGCAACGAGACCCACTCGCTGAAAAAGCTGAATATCGAGGCCCTCAAGGCGTTCCGGGACCGCTTCGCGATTCCAATTGACGACAAGGACCTCGCCTCGGTTCCCTACTATCGGCCCGACGAGAACAGCCCGGAAATGCGCTATATGCGCGAGCGGCGGCAAAAGCTCGGGGGCTTTATTCCCGCAAGGCGCAGCGAGGCTCAGGTCCTGCCAGTGCCTGGGCTGGAGGCCTTCAGCGCCCAGACCAAGAGTAGCGGCGAGCGCAGTGTCTCAACCACCATGGCCTTTGTGCGGGTGCTCTCGACGCTGGCCAAGGACAAGGCCATCGGTCACCGGGTCGTGCCGATCGTTCCGGATGAGGCGCGCACCTTTGGCATGGAGGGGATGTTCCGGCAGCTGGGTATCTACTCCTCTGTGGGGCAGCGTTACACGCCCCACGATTCGGACCAGATCATGTACTACAAGGAAGACATCAAGGGACAGATCCTTGAGGAGGGGATCAATGAGGCGGGCGCGGGTTCGGCCTGGCTCGCTGCGGCAACGTCCTACAGCACCAGCAATTACCCCATGGTGCCCTTTTATATCTTTTACTCCATGTTCGGGTTCCAGCGTATCGGCGACCTGATCTGGGCTGCGGGTGACAGCCAGGCGCGGGGCTTTCTGATTGGCGCGACCTCCGGGCGCACAACGCTCAACGGCGAGGGGCTGCAGCACCAGGACGGGCACAGCCACCTACTCGCTTCGACAATCCCCAATTGTGTTAGCTACGACCCGACCTATGCCTACGAACTGGCCGTCATCATTCAGGATGGCCTGCGCCGCATGTACGCGGAGCGGGAGAATCGCTTTTATTACATTACGACCATGAACGAAAACTACCCGCAGCCGGCCCTCCCCGAAGGGGTAGAGGACGGTATCGTTCGGGGTATGTACCGACTGAAGGCTGCCGACGGGGCTCCGCGAGTTCGCCTCGGCGGCGCCGGCAGCATTCTTCGCGAAGTAGAGGCCGCCGCGGATATCCTTCGGGAACAGTATGGCGTCGACGCTGAAGTCTGGAGTCTTACGAGCATTAACGAACTGCAGCGGGACGGTAAACGCGCGCAGCGCTGGAACCTGCTGCACCCGGATCAGGAAGCGCAGATCCCGTATTTTACCCGCCAGCTTCAAGGCAGCGATGCACCGCTGGTGATCGCCACCGACTATATGAAGAGTTTCGCGGAGCAGTTGCGGGCCTTTTGTCCGGCGCCGCTACAGGTGCTGGGTACCGATGGCTATGGGCGCAGTGATACCCGGGCGAAGTTACGTCACTTTTTTGAGGTGAGCCGCGAGTTCGTTGTCCTCGCCGCACTGAAGGCATTGGCCGAGCAGGGAGACTTCCCGGTGGCGGATGTGGTCAAGGCGCGTGACGCCCTGGGCATTGATGCCGAGAAAGCTGACCCGACCACTCTTTAAGTTATTTACGACAAGCGTTCAGCGCAGCGCGAAAGGAGAAAACCGTGGCCCAGGAAACTGTCCTAGTCCCTGACATCGGTGGTTCAGACGCCGCTGAGGTAGTCGAGGTGCTCGTCAGCGCTGGCGATAGCGTCGACGTGGATCAGGGGCTCATTGTCCTGGAGTCTGACAAGGCGTCCATGGAGATTCCCTCAACGGTTGCGGGAACGGTCCTTGAGGTGCTCGCGAAGGAGGGTGATCAGCTCGAAGAGGGCGCTCCGGTCGCGGTCATCGACATCGCCGGCGCTCCGGCCGCCGAGGACAAAGCGGAAGATAAAGCCGAGGGCAAAGCGGAGGACAAGGCCGCAGCGCCCGCCCAAGCAGTTTCGCCCACCCCGGCGAGTGGGGGCACTGCCGTCCCCGGTGAATCCGGGGCGAGTGGCCCGGCCCAACTGATGGACGTGCCGGTGCCTGATATTGGTACCGATGAAGCGGTGGACCTGGTTGAGATTTCGGTCAGTGTGGGTGATACGGTCGCCGAAGGCGATACCCTGCTGGTCCTTGAATCGGATAAAGCCTCGATGGAGATCCCTTCGCCCGCTTCCGGCGTCGTAAAGGAATTGCATGTCGAGGAGGGCCAGCAGGTCAGAGAGGGCGATCTGTTGCTCAGGCTTGAGGGTCAGAGCCAGCGCGCGGGCGAGGCGGCGGACTCCCCCGCAGTGCCTGTCGAGGCCGCAATGCCCGGAACCGCCCCGGCCGGGAAAAACGTTGCTGGCCCTGCCGCCTCAGACCGTAGCGGTCACGCCCCGTCGGAGTCCGACGCAAAGGCTGCAGCCCGGTCCGCAGGCGAGGGAGTGTCCCCGTCGGGCAGCGACAGCGCAGTCTACGCCGGTCCCGCGGTGCGACGCCTGGCTCGCGAGCTCGGCGTGGCGCTGGAGAAGGTCACGAGCAGCGGCCCCCGCGGCCGGCTACTTAAGGAAGACGTTCATCAGTATGTGCAGCGCGCACTCAGTGCACCTGCCGGTGCTGCCGCCGGCGCGGGCATACCGCCGGTTCCGGAAATTGATTTTGCGGCCTTCGGACCCGTGGAGGTTGTCGAGCGCAGCAAGATTGACAAGCTCACCGCCGCCAATATGCAGCGAAGCTGGCTCAACGTACCCCATGTGACGCAGTTTGATGATGCGGATATCACCGAGATGGAGGCCTTTCGCAAGTCTCTCAAGGCTGAGGCCGAGCAGCGTGGCACGCGTCTGACGCCCCTGCCGTTTTTGCTCAAGGCCTGCGCCGTGGCGCTCAAGCGCCATGCCAAAATCAATGCCTCCCTCAGTGATGGTGGCGAGACCCTGACCTATAAGCGCTATGTGCATATCGGAATGGCGGTGGATACGCCGGCGGGATTAGTGGTTCCGGTACTGCGGGATGTCGATAAGAAAACGCTCTGGGAGCTGGCCGAGGAGGTCCTCGACCTCGCGGGCAGAGCGCGGGATCGGAAATTGAAGCCCGCAGAAATGCAGGGGGCAGGTTTCACCGTATCCAGTCTCGGTTCCATCGGCGGTCGTGGCTTCACGCCGATCGTCAATGCGCCTGAGGTGGCGATTCTCGGAGTGAGTCGCGCCGACACGCGACCGGTCTGGGACGGGCAGTCGTTTCAGCCGCGGCTCCAGCTACCTCTTACGCTGTCTTATGATCACCGGGTGGTCAACGGCGGCGATGCAGGCCGGTTTTTGACCGAGTTGTGCCATTTGCTTGGAGATATCCGAAAGCTCCTGCTCTGATGGCGACGCGCAGTGGCAAGGATACGGCCCCCTGGCAGCGCAGGTTCCTTGAGGAGCAGCGCCTGCCCGATAGCTATCTGGATGCCGCCGAACGCTATTTTGATCCCCTC
>CAZGGN010000026.1:0-8994 GCA_964525195.1 uncultured Congregibacter sp. | reverse complement strand
CGGGCTCGCGGTGGTCCCACTTTTTTTCTGGGCCTCAATGGCAGCCAGGGTTCGGGTAAGAGCACCCTGTCCGAGTACCTGTGTGCAGCCCTTCGCCAGGAATATCAGCTGCGTGCGATAGCCCTCTCGCTCGATGACTTTTATCTCACCCGCGCCGAGCGTCAGGTGCTGGCGGAGCAGGTTCACCCCTTGCTGGCAACCCGCGGCGTGCCCGGAACGCACGATATCCCCCTGCTCGAACATACCCTGGATCTCCTCGCGGATGAATCAGCGGGGCTTGTCTCTGTGCCTCGCTTCGACAAGTCGCGGGATGACCGGGCGGAGCCGCAGCACTGGACACAGGTCGCAGCGCCGCTGGATGTGGTGATTCTTGAGGGCTGGTGTCTGGGCGCCCGCGCCGAGGATCCGCAGGCGCTGCGCGAGCCCATTAACGACCTGGAGCGCGAGGAGGATCCCACCGGGACCTGGCGCCGTTATTCCAATGAACAGCTGGAAAAGCACTATGCGCCGTTCTACCAGCGCCTCGACTGCTGGCTTATGCTGGCAGCGCCAGGCTTTGAACAGGTGCTGCGCTGGCGCAGCGAGCAGGAGGAAAAATTGCGTGAGGCGGTGGATCATCGTGGTCAGGGTCTGATGAGCGACGCGGCCTTGCGCCGTTTTGTTGCACACTTTGAGCGCTACACGAGGCAGTGCCTGCGCGACCTGCCCGAACACGTCGACGTGCTGTTTCAGCTTGATTCTGAGCGTCGCATCATCAGCGTCCGCGGCCTTGAGGTGACGGCGTGAGTAACCGGGTCTATCTGGTGGTTACGGATCTCGACGGCTCCCTGCTCGATCACAATGACTACCGCTGCGATGCGGCCAAACCCCTGCTTCAGCTGCTGGAGGAAATGCGTATTCCGGTGGTGTTTGCCTCGAGCAAGACCCGTGCTGAGATCCTGGAGCTGCGCAGCGAGCTCGGCAACGAACACCCGTTGATTGTCGAAAATGGGGCGGCGGTGTTGATCCCTGAGCACTATTTCTCCCGGATACCTGACGATACCCACCTGCGCGATGGTTATTGGGTACGGGAGTTCTCTCCGCCTCGCAGTCATTGGCAGCAGCCCCTCGACGAGCTGCGCCATTGCCTGCCGGACGCTTTTCTCGACTTTGCATCGTTCTCGCCAATCAGCGTGAGTACAGCGAGCCGGTGCAGTGGCGGGGGAATGAGACGGATCTGCAGACCTTTCTGGCGACGCTCAAAGCGGCGGGCGCCACGGTGCTCAAGGGCGGGCGTTTTTACAGTGTCGCCGGTGATTGCGACAAAGGTCAGGCCCTGGCCTGGCTGCGCCAGCAATATCTGCTGGCCGCCGATGCAGGCTCTGTTTATGATCTGGCCATCGGGGACGGCGATAACGACGTCCCCATGCTTGAGATTGCACATCGAGCCCTGCTGATTCCCGCCAGGGACAGGGATCTGCCGATTCTGACCCGGACCAGTGGTGTGACCGTGGGCCAGGGCTATGGCCCCAACGCCTGGGCCTGGGGAGTGGGGGAGTGGTTGCGCGGCTTGTACCAGCCGCCTGAGGAGCACTAGGCGTGGCAGATTTTTACCAGAACGGCATCATCACAACGCTGCATAACCTGTCGAATCGACCTCTCGAGGATCTCGAGTCGGAGCTCCTGAAGTTTTCCCGGACCCGCCCGATGGGGCTGCTTCTACCTTCTCTCTATTCGGAGCTCGAGGGCGAAGCGCTCTCGGGTATCGTCGATCACCTGGTCGATGTTCCCTACCTGGGGCAAATCGTTATTGGCCTTGATCGCGCGGATGAGTCCCAGTACCGCAGCGCCCTGAAGTTTTTTTCGCGCCTACCTCAGCCCCACCGGGTTCTGTGGAACGATGGACCGCGGCTGCGTGCGCTTGATGCGGAGTTGCGGGCGCTGGACCTGGCTCCCCGCGAGATGGGTAAGGGGCGCAATGTCTGGTACTGCATGGGTTATATCCTGGCGGCCAAGCGCGTCGAATCCATCGCCCTGCACGACTGCGATGTGCTGACCTACGATCGCGCGCTCCTGGCGCGCCTGATTTACCCGGTGGCGAACCCGAATTTCAACTATGAGTTCTGCAAGGGCTTTTATGCGCGGGTGGCTAACGGCAAGATCAACGGCAGGGTCAGCCGCCTGCTGGTGACGCCTCTGCTGCGGGCGCTTAAAAAGACCCAGGGCGAAATCGAATATCTCAATTACATGGACAGCTTTCGCTATCCCCTCGCCGGGGAGTTTTCTTTTCGGCGCGATGTGCTCAACGATCTGCGCATTCCCAGTGACTGGGGACTCGAGATCGGCGTGCTGTCAGAGATGCATCGGAACTACGCCAACAATCGTCTTTGTCAGGTCGATATTGCCGACAGCTACGATCACAAACATCAGGACTTGTCAGCGGATGACGCGACAGCCGGGCTCTCACGCATGTCGATCGATATCAGCAAGGCGCTGTTTCGCAAGCTCGCAACCCGGGGCGTTGTGTTCAGTACCGAGAGTTTTCGTACCCTCAAGGCCAGCTATTACCGTATCGCTCTCGATTTTGTCGAGACCTACCATAATGATGCGGTGATGAATGGACTCGAATATGATCTGCACAGTGAAGAGCGAGCGGTGGAGCTCTTTGCGGAGAACATCATGAAGGCCGGTGAGGCCTTCCTTGACCGACCCATGGAGAGACCGTTCATTCCGAGCTGGTCCCGGGTCTGCAGTGCGATGCCGACAGCGCTGGAGCGCCTGTTGGAAGCAGTGGAAGAGGACACCGCGGAGTATGCCCCAAGCTGACCCCCCCGAGTTCTACGCGGATGAGCATGGCAGTGCCCTGCTGCATCGCGTGACTCAGCAGCTTTCTTTTATCTATGCGGACGGGGAACCAGGCTCGGACACGGATGTGCTGGCGGCGCAGCTGCTGGACATCATGCGACTCGAGTACGGGTTGCCGCAGGTGGACCCCCATGTCAGTCACTGGGACCAGCGCGACGCGCTGGTGATTAGCTACGGAGACAGCATTCTCAATCCCGGTGAGCGCCCCCTGCAGACTCTGAAGCACTGGCTGGACCATTACGCCGACGGCTGTTTGACGGGTGTGCACATTCTCCCCTTTTACCCCTGGACGTCGGACGACGGCTTTGCCGTTGTCGACTACTTGCAGGTCAACACATCCCTTGGCGACTGGGACGATATCCTGGCGATCGGGGCCAAGTACGATCTCATGGCGGACCTGGTGATTAATCACTGCTCCGCCTCAAGCCAGTGGTTTGAGAATTTTCTCCGTAACGAGGAGCCCGGCAAAGACTATTTCGTTACCGCGTCGCCCCGCGATGACCTGTCGTTAGTCGTCAGGCCGCGCACCTCGCCGCTACTGTGCGAGGTAGAGTCTGTTGATGGGCGCCGGCACGTCTGGTGTACCTTCAGTCATGACCAGGTTGACCTGAATTTTCGCAACCCGGAAGTGCTGAAGCGGATGGTCGAAATCATCCGTCATTACCTGGATAACGGCGTGCGCATCTTCCGTCTTGATGCGGTGGCTTTTCTCTGGAAAGAGCCCGGCACCAGTTGTCTGAACCTGCGCAAGACGCACGAGATCGTGCGTCTGTTGCGGACCCTGATCGAGCACGCCCGGGTTGATGCGATGATCATCACCGAGACCAATATCCCCAACCAGGAGAATCTCTCTTATTTCGGCAACGCCAACGAGGCCCACTGCGTCTACAATTTCTCCCTGCCGCCGCTGCTGGTTAACACCCTGGTCACCGGCGACTGCTTTTATCTGAAGCAGTGGATGATGAGTATGCCGCCACCGCAGCACGGCACGGCGTACTTTAATTTTATTGCCTCGCACGACGGGATCGGTCTGCGTCCGGCCGAGGGCCTGCTATCTGATGATGAGCTTCAGACCCTGATCAGCACGATGCGACGATTTGGCGGGCACGTGTCTTATCGCGCCCTGGACAGCGGTGAAAACAAACCCTACGAAATCAATATAGCCCTCTTTGACGCTTTGCAGGGCACGGTGGCGGGGCCGGACGAGTATGCGGTTGACCGTTTTGTCTGCGCCCACGCCATCATGTTGGGCCTTGAGGGAATTCCCGGTATCTATCTGCACAGTCTGCTGGGCACGCGCAATGATATGGAACGCCTTGAGCGCACCGGGCAGAATCGCGCAATCAACCGCCACCAGTGGCAGCTCGATGAGCTCGAGGCCGCACTCGCCGACCCGGGGACCGAGCATGCGCGGGTTTTTCAGGGCCTCATGAACCTGCTGTCAATTCGCCAGCGCCAGGCGGCGTTTCATCCCAATGCGACGCAGTTCACTTTGCATCTCGGCGCAAAATTGTTTGGTTTCTGGCGGCAGAGCATGGATCGGCGTCAGAGTATCTTCTGTATCACGAACATCAGCGATCAGCCGCAGCTGCTGCAGCTCAGTGATATCAATCTGATCGAGGCTCAGGACTGGACTGATTTGATCAGCGATGAGGACTGTAATAGCCAGCAACTGTTGCTGGCGCCCTACCGTACCGTGTGGATCAGTAACCGCCGGGAGCACCGCTAGGCCGAGCGCTGCTGTGCTACACTTTTAAGCTGTTGCGGACGCTCTCTCGGCGGGGTGCAACAGCGCGCTGCGAAGGCTTTGCGATCGTCATGCAGCACCTTTACTTTCGTAGCCAGACCAATGATAAGAGGGTGGCGTTTCATGGTTATCAAGCCCCGCGTTCGCGGATTTCTCTGCACCACAACTCATCCCGTCGGCTGCGCCGAAAACGTGCGTCGGCAAATCGATTACGTTCGCAAGCACGGACCCATTGCAAATGGCCCGAAGCGGGTTCTGGTGATCGGTGCTTCCACGGGCTACGGGCTGGCCTCGCGCATCGTCGCGGCCTTCGGATCGGGTGCCGACACCCTCGGTGTGTTTTTTGAGAAAGAAGGTACCGAGCGCAAGCCCGGCTCCGCCGGCTGGTATAACGCCGCGGCCTTTCACGCGGCCGCAGAGGCCGAGGGCCTCTATGCGAAGAGCATCAACGGCGATGCCTTCAGCGATGAGGTCAAAGAGCGGACCATCAAGGAAATCAAAGCGCATATGGGGCAGGTGGATCTGGTGGTCTATAGCCTTGCGGCACCCCGCCGGCAGCATCCGCGGACCGGCGAAGTGCACAGTTCCACTCTCAAGCCGATCGGCAAGCCGACGACGCAAAAGGGCATCAACACCGACAAAGGTGAAATCCAGGAGTTTCACCTGGAGCCGGCGACGCAGGAAGAGATCGATAATACCGTTGCCGTAATGGGCGGCGAGGACTGGCAATTCTGGGTCGAGGCATTGGATGCGGCCGGGGTACTCGCGGAGGGTGCCAAAACAACGGCCTATACCTACGTGGGTGAGAAGCTGACCTGGGATATTTACTGGCACGGTACCATCGGAGCGGCCAAGAAAGACCTGGATCGACGGGTGCTGGATATCCGCAAGCGCCTGGAGGCTCACGGCGGAGACGCCCGGGTTTCCGTGCTCAAAGCGGTCGTCACCCAGGCCAGTGCGGCGATCCCCGCGATGCCCATTTATCTGGCCATATTGTTCAAGGTGATGAAGGAGCGCGGCACCCACGAGGGCTGCATCGAGCAGGTGGATGGCCTGTTCCGGGACTCGCTTTATGGCCCCGAACCGCTACTGGATGACGAGGGTCGACTGCGCGCAGATCGCAAAGAACTGGATCCCGAGGTGCAGGCCGCCGTTGCCACACTCTGGGAACGGATCGATACGGATAATCTCCGTGAGCTGTCCGACTTTGATGGTTATCGCCGGGAGTTTCTCCAGCTGTTCGGTTTCGAGGTCGATGGCGTTGACTACGACGCGGATGTCGATCCGGTTGTGCCCATAGCGCAGCTGCTCTGACATGCTGGAGCACGGCAAGCCCTGGCGTTTGAGCCAGCGCGTTCGACGCCTGGTTGCTCCCAATCCCGGGCCTATGACCGGCCCGGGTACCAATACCTATTTGCTCGGCAATGAAGAAGTCATCGTGCTGGATCCCGGGCCCGCGATTGACGCGCACGTCGATGCGATTCTTGCCGCCGGCGAGGGGCGCATCCGCTACATCGTCTGTACCCATACGCACCCGGATCATTCCCCCGCCTGGCAGGCCGTTGCCCGGGCGACCGGGGCGACGGTGATTGGCGCCTCGCCGGACGGCGACGATCATCAGGATGAAAGCTTCGAACCGGATCTTGAGCTGGCGCACGGCTATCGTCTGGCGACCGATGAACTCTCACTGCTGGCGCTGCATACGCCGGGCCACGTGAGCAATCATTACTGCTTTTTACTGGAAGACGAGCGCATGCTGTTTGCCGGCGATCACATTATGAATGGCAGCACGGTGGTGATCATTCCGCCCGGTGGTGACATGCAGGCCTATATTGCCTCCTTGCGCATGCTCCTGGATTATCCACTGTCAAATATCGCGCCGGGTCACGGCGAGCTGATTGAAAACAGCCGCCACGAGATCGAGCATCTGGTAGCGCATCGCCTGAAGCGCGAGGCCAAGGTGCTGACAGGGCTTGATGAACTGGGAGAAGCGGACATGGATACGCTGGTAAAACGCGTATATGACGACGTGGATCCGGCCCTGCATGCCTGGGCCAGGCTGTCCATGGAGGCGCATCTCATTAAACTTGAGAGGGAGGGCCGGGCGCGACGAAGTGATACCGGCTGGCTGCTTGAACGGTAACCGCTGCAACACGACGGCAATAACAGCAAAACCTTTACTAGGGAGTAAGCAATGAACGGTTTGATGATGGATATTTCACTGACCATCACCTCAATCATGGCACACGCCGAGCGTGTCCACGGTGACCAGGAGATTGTCTCGGTGACCCGGGACAATCCCCGGCATCGCTACAGCTACCGGGACGCGTTTAAACGCACACGGCAGCTTGCCAACGGTATGGCGGGCTGGGGCCTGCAGCGCGGTGACCGTATCGCCACCCTGGCCTGGAACGACTATCGACACTTCGAAACCTACTACGCGGCGGCCTGCAGCGGCTATGTGTGCCACACCATCAACCCGCGGCTTTTCCCGGAGCAGATTGTCTACATCATTAACCACGCGGAAGATCAGGTGGTCTTTGTTGACCCCGACTTTATGCCACTGATCGAAGCCATCGCCGGGCAGTGCCCGAAGGTGCGCGAGTGGGTGGTGCTGACGACCGACGAGCACATGCCCGAGACGACTGTGGCGAACGTGAGCTGCTACGAGCGACTGGTCCACAGTCATTCGGACCGCTTCGAGTGGCCCGAACTCGATGAAAATGAAGCCTGCGCGCTGTGTTACACCTCGGGTACGACGGGAAACCCAAAGGGCGTCCTCTATTCGCATCGCTCTACAATGCTGCACGCCTACGCGACCCTGATGCCCGATGCCATGGGTTTGTCCGGGCGTGACGCCGTGCTGCCGATTGTCCCCATGTTTCATGTGAATGCCTGGGGTACACCCTACGCCTGTCCGATGGTGGGCGCGAAGCTGGTGTATCCGGGGAACAAGATGGGTGACGGCGAGACGCTGGCTGCGCTGATTAACGAAGAAGGCGTGACCATGTCTGCCGGGGTGCCCACCGTGTGGCTGGGGCTGCTGGCCTATCTGAAGCAGTCCGGCAAAACCGTGGAGACACTGGGTCGCGTGATTGTCGGTGGCGCGGCTTGCCCGCTGTCGGTGATGGAGGACTTCGATCGCTACGGCGTCGAGACCCGTGTTGGCTGGGGAATGACCGAAATGAGTCCCCTCGGGTCGGTGAACGAGTCCACCGCGGCGCGCGCCGAGTACGGGGAAGCGGCTTTTGCCCGGCAGCGGCTCAAGGCCGGTCGCCCGATTTTTGGCGTAGAAATGAAAATCGTCGACGACGAAGGTAAGGAACTTCCCTGGGATGGCGAGGCCTTTGGTTCGCTCAAGGTTCGCGGGCCCTGGATCTGCTCCGATTATTACCAGCTGGACGGCGAGTCGAGCTCCCATTCAGAGCAAGGCTGGTTCGAAACCGGCGATGTTGCCACGATCGATCCCAGCGGCTACATGGCGATCACAGACCGTACCAAGGACGTCATCAAGTCCGGCGGCGAATGGATTTCCTCGATCGATGTAGAGAATGCGGCGACGGACCACCCCAAGGTGGCCGAGGCCGCGGTCATCGGACGCTACCACCCCAAGTGGTCCGAGCGCCCCCTGCTGATCGTGGTCAGAGCCGAGGACGGCCAGGATCTCACCGCCGAGGAGATGCTCGCCTGGTTCGATGGGAAGATCGCCAAGTGGTGGACGCCGGATGCGGTGGAGTTTGTCGATGAGCTCCCTCACGGGGCGACCGGCAAGATTCACAAGGTGGGCCTGCGTGAGCAGTTCAAGGACTACGAGTTCGCCGGTTGATACGATAGCTCCCGGGGGCTTGAGCTCCGGGAGTGTTTGTTCCCTGTGTTAAACTCGCGCGAATTTCCCCGCCGGTGAGCCGTCTTTAATAAGCGGCTTGCAGTTCCCGGACAGCATGGCCGGGGCGGGTAAACGGGCAATTAAGGGTAGTTCAGCAGGTGGCGACAGAGAAACTCGGTGAGATCCTGGTCGCGCAGGGCAAGCTTTCTGCCCGCGACGTGGAACGCGCGCTCTTAGCGCAGTCGGAGATGGGCGACCTGTTCGGACGGGTGCTCGTCAAGCTCGGCCTCGTGTCGGAAACCGACGTCGCCCAGACTCTGGGTCAGCAGCTGCAGATTCCTCTTCTTGCGGCGACGGATTACCCCGAGACGCCGATCGTTCCCGAGGGACTTTCCCGGGAGTTTCTGGTCAGCAATAACGTTATCCCGGTAGCCATCAGCGACAGCGAAGCTTCCTTCGCCGCGGCGGTGCCTCAGGATCCCTATCTGCGCAAGGCGCTGGGTATGGCCCTGGATCGTCCGGTTCGACTGGTGCTGGGTACGGACAGCGATATCTCCCGCGCCTTTGAGCAGATGCT
>CAZGGN010000025.1:14062-25999 GCA_964525195.1 uncultured Congregibacter sp. | reverse complement strand
GCATTTCCGTCACTTCCAGTGCCTGCTCGCCCGTGTCTGGCTGGGACACAATCAGGTCATCGATTTTTACACCGAGCTTTTCGGCATATATCGGGTCCAGAGCGTGTTCCGCATCAATAAAAGCCGCCGTGCCCCCGGCTTTTTGCGCTTCGGCAATCACCTGAAGTGTCAGCGTGGTTTTACCCGATGATTCCGGCCCAAAAATCTCACAGATACGCCCTTTGGGCAGACCACCAATACCCAGGGCAACATCGAGACCCAGAGAGCCCGTTGAAATGGCGGGAATTGCGATCCGGTCGTTATCGCCCATACGCATGACCGTGCCTTTGCCAAACTGTCGGTCAATCTGGCTCAGCGCGGCTTCTAATGCCTTTTCCTTGTTTGCGTCCATGTGCTGCTCTCCTGGTCTTTTTTAAACAATCTCGGATCGTGATCTTCAGGCTGCGTATCAACGTCTGCTGCCTACGTGCCTGCTGTCCGGGGCGGGTGCGCTCCCTCGAGTTCAATAGTGCCGGCCTGGACCGGTGCTTCTCTCTCAGCAAAACTACTGTACATATAATCAGTGGTTTTGCCCGGGAATGCAACCATCATATGCGTTGAAAAACGGTAAAAACCAGACCGGCTCTTGTGACCTGTCGTCCGGTGCGACGGGTGCAGTTCACTCCTCAGCGACAGAGTTCAGCGACAGAGTTCAGCGAGCCGGCGAGGTCTCAAGCACGGGAAAGGATTCGATAGGCTTACCGTCATCGGCAACGGCGTAGAACAGGCAGTCGGTCTGGGCAATCAGGGCGTTTGTGGTAATCATGAACAGCTTGAGGCCCTGCGCGGGAAAGAGTTCGCCGTCCTCACAGCGGATCAGCGAGGCCACAGCACAGCGACCAACAGCATCGCTGGCTCGAAACAGGGCCCGGAGATCCCCCGTGACCCAGCCCAGGGAGGTGTCGCGGGTTACCGTTGAAAAGTTAAGGTGTTCGATATCCGCGCGCAGGGTAATGTCGTGCCCGCCCCGGGGGGCCTCGTCATAGGCCAGGGTCACGCCTTCGCGCAACTCCAGCCGAATCGGGTCACTCAGTATCTCCAGTCCCCAGTCTGTCTGCCCTTCCGGAGCCAGTACCTCCTCGGCACAGGCAAACCGCTGCAACCCCTCCAGGGCCAGCGCGTGGGCACTGTCATCCAGCCTCCCGCCCACCTCTATAGTCACTGTCGGGCAGCGCGCATCGCTGATTTCCATCAGTGCGCCAAGCCGCAGATGCGACACGATCAGACGCCGCGTAAACAATGACGCCAGCGCATCGTGCTGACGATCGAGATGCGTGCACACCCCGAATGCCGGGCCTGAACCGGAGGTGTTGTGCATATCGACCACCGCCTCGGGCCGATGCAGGCGCAGGAGCTCCAGAATCTCTTCCGCCAACCGCCCCTGCTCGTCATCGAAGGGACCGTGAAAACAACGATTAAGATCCCGCGCGCGGGGTAGCATCCGATGGCTGAAACAGGGGCTCTCAAGGGCCGCGTGAACGGAGGCTACGATCACCAGCAGATTGACCGCGGGCTGCGGATGATGCTGTATCCACTCCCAGAGCGCATAGACGCCCGAGGGTTCATTGCCGTGCAGGAGTGTGACCAGCGCCCGGGTACGGGCGGGGTCATGGCCGGAGAACAGCAGGCAGGCGGCCCCCCCCAATTCACGGAGCATGGCCTCGGGACTGGCACCGGCGAGGGACTCGTCGGGATCCCGAATAAAGCGAAAACGTCTCACGCGATACCCTCAGGGATTGTCGTCGCCATCTAGAGCGGCCATTCCGCAACCGGTGTATTGCTCAGACTCAGTTCCCGGTAACGCTCGAGCATCTGCTTTAGCGCCTCGGTTTTGGCCGCGCCCCGGTCCATGATTTTCCGTGTACAACCGCGCTGCCAGTCCGCTCCGTTGCGCCGAGCCGCAAGCCGCGCGTCGATGATGTCGAGATAACAGTCCCGTTCCCGCTGGGACACGCCGAGAGCACGCAGACCCGAATCCGCCAGCGGGAGCATGTCGCCAATAATGTCGATTACCGGTCGATCGTGCAGTCGATGCTGCCTTTTACTCGGCCAGACCAGGCGTGCCGACAGGCCATGCTGCGCCGCGCGGTAAAAATTGTATTCCGCAAGCGGAAAGGGCAGAGACGGCAGCAGCTCATTGACCGAATCGCGCAGCCCCCGCGCGAGCCCAATCATGAGCGCGGCGCCCGCGACCATGTCTACCGCCGAAGGGCCTGCCGGCATCGCGCGCATTTCAATACGCAGATGCCCTCCCCCGGCATCGTCATAGACAGGACGATTCCAGAGCCAGACCGTGCTCTGGTGCAGACGCAGTTCGGCGAGTTCGGGAGCCCCGGTGATTCCGTGGGGCTTTGGGGGCTCTGCACAGGCTGGCAACAGTGGCGGATACAGCCGCACGGTTTGCTCGAAAAGCTCCAGTGCGCCGCGCCGCACCCAGCCGTGACCAAAGCAAACGCGGGCCGGCTCACACCAGCCATAGCGATCTACATGCCGTGTATCAATCGACTGCTTGAACAGCGGTATGCGCGTTTCATCCCACAGGTTATGTCCGAAAATTCCGGGACTGTTAGCCCCGATGGCCAGCGCCAGCGGTGTGACCAGTTGCATGGCGTTAAAGGTCGCCGCGTAGTCGTCCTTCGCCACGCGCTGGTGCACCTGAAACGAGGTATTGGCGCCTTCGAGGGTGATATTGGCCATCGTCAGCTTGAGCGGATCAGCGCCGTTAATATCAATATGAAAATCACTGCCCCGCCAGGCCAGCAGACGCGCAACCAGCGCGCGATAGCGCTGACGATCTGTGATGCAATGGTCCCCCAGATCCTCAGCGCGCAGTGTCGGCAGGATACCAATGGGAACAATCTGCGCCGAATGCTCTGCCGCAATGGCTGAAAGCCGATCAAGCTTGCTGACGATTTCCCGCTCTGTGGCGGCCAGGCCGCCGTCGCCCAGATCGTAGGGACTCAGGTTGTACTCGAGGTTGTATTTGTTCAGTTCAAGGGTCAGCTGGGGATCTGCGGCAGACTCGAGCAGCGCCTGATTGATGTGCGCGGGCCTGCCCTCCCGGTCGATGATATACAGCTCGAGCTCGGCGCCGATGCTCTGGGCATGTCCGCCGAAGCCCGGCCGCTCCAGGTGCTCAGCGAGGGAATCCAGCTGGGACTCGAGGCGCTCGATAAAACGCGCGCTGTCGCTGCTATCGAACTGTGTCTTGTCGATCTCTATGCCCATTGGAACGGCGCCACCCCCAGCAATTCACACCGCGCATCATAGACCGCGGGAGCCCCCCGGAACAGCATCAGCAGGGACTTGCTGGCCGCTCCGGATCGCATGGCTTACACTGCGCGCTTTGCCGCCAGCGACGCCCGAGCCCCTTGTCCAGCGACCTCAGTCAGCACACACCCATGATGCAGCAGTTCCTGCGCATCAAGCGGGACCACCCCAACGAACTGCTCTTCTATCGCATGGGCGATTTTTATGAGCTGTTCTACGAGGATGCGCAGCGCGCCGCTGAGCTCCTCGACATCACCCTCACCGCCCGGGGCAAATCAGCGGGGGAGGATATCCCCATGGCCGGCGTGCCTTACCACGCGGCCGAGGCCTATCTTGCGCGGCTGGTAAAGGCCGGTATCTCCGTCGCGATTGCCGAGCAGATTGGCGACCCGGCCACCAGCAAGGGCCCGGTAGACCGCCAGGTGGTGCGTGTGGTCACACCCGGCACCCTCAGTGACGAAGCCCTGCTGGACGAAAAACGAGAGCAACTGCTGGTTGCACTCATTGGCCGGCAGAGCGCCTACGGCCTGGCTTATCTCGATCTGGGCAGCGGTCGATTCCGGGTCATGGAAATCCACGGCGAGGAAGCCCTGCTCGGGGAGCTGGAGCGTCTCGACCCGGCCGAGCTGCTGTACCACGAGCAGTTACAGCACGCGGCAGTAACCGAGAGACCCGGTGCGCGCTCACAGCCCGCCTGGGAGTTCGACCTCGAAAGCGCCGAGCGCAGCCTGCGCGAACAGTTCCAGACCCACGACCTGAAAGGCTTTGGCTGCGAGCAGATGGATCTTGCGATTGCCGCAGCCGGCTGCCTGATCAGTTATGTGCGCGATACGCAACGCAGCTCGCTGCCCCACATCACCGCCATCGCACCGGAATCCCGAGAAGACAGCGTGGTGATGGACGCAGCCACCCGACGCAATCTGGAAATCGATCGCAATCTCGTCGGCGGCGATACGCACACCCTGATGTCGGTAATGGACCGCTGTCGGACCCCTATGGGCAGCCGGCTGCTGCGACGCTGGCTGCATCGCCCGCTCACCCGACTGGAAACGCTCGAACAACGACTCGATGCGCTTGAGGCCCTGAGAGACAACTATCGCTTTGAGACAGTCCGTGACCTGCTCAAGCCCATCGGTGACGTCGAGCGCATTATGACCCGCGTGGCACTCGGCAGTGCGCGTCCCAGGGATCTCTGCCGGCTACTCCTGGCGCTACGGGCTGTGCCGGCACTTCGCGGCGCAATCCCCGCCGACGAGGCACAGGCCCTTGAGGACACAGGGCGTGCGCTGGGGGACTTCCCGGAGACCGCAGATCTTCTGGACCGGGCCATTATCGACAACCCACCGGTCATTATCCGCGATGGGGGCGTGATCGCCCCGGGCTTTGATGCGGAGTTGGATGAACTGCGATCCATCAGCGTAAACGCCGCCGACGTACTCATTCGCATTGAAACCCGCGAGCGGGAGCGCACGGGGCTTGCCTCCCTGAAGGTCGGCTACAACCGCGTTCACGGCTACTACATCGAACTCAGTCGCAGCCAGTCCAATGAGGTGCCCATCGAGTACCAGCGGCGGCAAACCCTGAAGAACGTCGAGCGCTTTATTACACCGGAACTCAAAGAGTTTGAGGACAAGGCGCTCTCGAGTAAAAGCCGCGCCCTGACGCGGGAAAAACAGCTCTACGAGGAACTACTCGGCAGCCTCCAGGCGCAGCTCGGTGAACTTCGCGCCTGCGCAGCGGCCATCGCCGAGCTGGATGTGTATTCGACCCTCGCCGAGCGCAGCCACAGCCTCGATCTCTGCCGGCCGCGGTTCAGCGACCCGCCGCTGCTGGACATCGCCCAGGGTCGACATCTGGTGGTCGAACAGGTT
Organism: uncultured Congregibacter sp.; assembly: GCA_964525195.1. Lineage (GTDB taxonomy): Bacteria > Pseudomonadota > Gammaproteobacteria > Pseudomonadales > Halieaceae > Congregibacter. The sequence continues at coordinate 20,819 of CAZGGN010000025.1, read as the reverse complement.
CTTGAGGACCCGTTTATTGCCAACGATACCCTGCTGAATGCCGAGCGCCGTATGCTCCTGATCACCGGGCCGAACATGGGCGGTAAATCAACCTACATGCGCCAAAACGCGATTATCACCCTGCTTGCGCACGTGGGCTGTTTCGTTCCCGCCCAGTCGGCAACCCTGTCGATTGTGGACCGGATCTTTACCCGTATCGGTGCCTCTGACGACCTGGCCAGCGGGCGCTCGACCTTTATGGTGGAGATGACCGAGACCGCAAATATTCTGCATAACGCGAGCGAGCGCAGCCTTGTACTGATGGATGAAATCGGTCGGGGCACCAGCACTTTTGATGGTCTGTCGCTGGCCTGGGCAGCGGCCGTGCATCTGGCGAAGGAGCTGCGCGCCTTCACCCTTTTTGCGACACACTATTTCGAACTGACGGCGCTGGCGGAGCAGCTCCCTACCGTGTGCAACGTACATCTGGACGCCGTGGAACATCGCGAGCATGTGGTCTTTATGCATCGGATTCAGGAGGGGCCCGCCAGCCGCAGTTTCGGTCTGCAGGTGGCAAAGCTCGCGGGCGTGCCCGCGCCGGTGCTCGCCGCCGCCGCGAGCAAGCTTCGGGAGCTCGAGAGCCAGGCGCCGGCCGCGCCCCGCGCCGCGAGCGAGCCCCTGCCCCAGGGCGACCTGTTCGCAGCAGGGATAGACCATGCGGCGCTTACGCTGCTCACGGAGACAGATCCCGATGCCCTGAGCCCGCGGGAAGCCCATGCGCTGCTCTATCGACTGCGGGAGCTGCTGGATTGAAAACAATGACCAGACGCTTCTCATCCATGGAACGAGTCGCTACACTTTGCTCCTGACGCAGTGCCCGGCAAATCTATTCATCGACTGCCTGAGCATGAGGCACAGCACACTAAACAGAACACTAAGCAGAACACAACACAGAACACACAGCGCGAAAAATACACAGCAAGGAACCTAAGGAAGAGGTGACATGACCTTTATCGTCGGCGAAGACTGCATTAAGTGTAAGCACACAGATTGCGTGGAAGTGTGTCCCGTGGATTGTTTCTACGAGGGACCCAATTTTCTGGTGATTCACCCTGATGAGTGCATCGACTGTGCTCTCTGCGAACCCGAGTGCCCGGTCGACGCGATCTTTTCCGAAGACGAACTTCCGGCGGACCAGGCGGTTTTTCTGGAACTCAATGCAGAGCTGGCCGAGATTTGGCCCAACATCACTGAAATGAAAGAAGCGCCCGCCGATGCAGAAGAATGGGCCGGCAAGCCGGGCAAGCTGGCACTGCTGGAGCGCTAGCAGAGCGCCAGGAGCGCGCCGAGAAAGCGCCGGAAAAGCGCCGGAAAAGCGCTAGATTAGCGCGGGCACACTCACCGCTGAAGCAGGGCGTCTGCAGATAAGCCCTCTCGCTCCAGCACCCGCCGCAGACGTTTAAGCGCCTCAACCTGGATCTGCCGGACGCGCTCACGGGTAAGGCCAATTTCCTGCCCGACCTCTTCAAGGGTGCTGCTATCGTGTCCCAGCAGACCAAAACGGCGCACAACAACCTCTCGCTGCTTGTCGGTCAGCTGGTTGAGCCAGTTCACGATACTGTCGTGCACCGCATCTTCCTGCAGCTGCTCTGATGGATCACGACCCTGATTATCTGCGATGGTTTCCACCACCGAAGCATCGCTGTCCTGCCCCAGGGGGGCATCCATAGAACTGACACGCTCATTCAGCCCCAGCAGTCTGGATACTTCCCCGGCCGGCTTATCAACCCGGGTCGCAATCTCACTGGTGCTGGGTTCGTGATCAAGCTGCTGGGTCAGCTCCCGCGCCGCCCGCAGGCAGCCATTGAGATCTTTCACGACGTGAATGGGCAGGCGAATTGTGCGCGCCTGATTCATAATTGCGCGCTCAATGGTCTGGCGAATCCACCAGGTGGCATAGGTGGAAAAGCGGAAGCCCCGCTCAGGATCGAACTTTTCGACCGCGCGCATCAATCCGAGGTTGCCCTCTTCGATAAGGTCCAGCAGGCTTAAACCGCGATGCAGGTAGCGCCGGGCAATCTTTACAACCAGACGCAAATTACTTTCGATCATGCGTTTTCGCGCGGACTCATCGCCTTGTTGTGTCAGGCGCGCGTAGTGTTTTTCTTCATCCGCTGTGAGTAGCGGTACAAAGCCGATTTCGTTCAGGTAAAGCTGCGTTGGATCGAGCGTGCCCTGGCTGGCCGCGGCACTGCGCGGAGCCGCAGCCCTTACTGTGGTGTCGGAATCCTCGGTGCTATCGAAATCGGGTTCTGTTTCAACAGCTTCGCTATCGGCGTCGGTTTCACAGTCGCTATCCTCAGAGGCTGTATCCCTCCTGACCCGAGCGTTGCTCTGTGTATCATCCGGGACGTCACCCTGTGCACGCTCTAGTGCGGCCAAGGCGTCCCCGGCCAGTCCCGGAACTTCGGACTGACTGCGCTGGCTTCTGCGACCGGAGCCTGAAGTCCTGCCGCTGCCGGAATTGCTATACCCCTTGGTTCGGCCCATGGGCTTGCGTCCTGTTATAGATCCTGGCGCTTCACCGGACAATCTGTCCGGCCGGCTTAAAAATGCCAGGGCCGAACAGCTTAGCCCAGTGACGGATCACAAAACAAGTCGTCCTCTAGCGCAGCGGCAACAGCCCCAGAGGGTCAACCGGACGTCCGCGGCGGCGAATCTCAAAGTGCAGTTTTACTGAATCTGTACCCGAGCTGCCGCGCTGGGCAATACGCTGCCCGGCGCGCACCACCGCCCCCTCCTCTACCAGCAAGGCGTCGTTATGGCCATAGGCACTGAGGTATTCGTCGTTGTGCCGAACGATCAGCATCAATCCATAGCCGGCAATCCCGCTTCCGGCATAGACCACCGTGCCTCCGGCGGTGGCCAACACCGGGTCACCGCGGGAACCGCTGATATCAATACCCTTGTGCAGACTGGTTTCGAAACGCCGGGTCACCGAGCCACTGGCAGGCCAGCGCCAGGCACTGATCCGGGCATTGCTGACAACTGCTGGGTCCGGCTTGCCGGCAGCTGGCGGAGTCGAAGCTGACCCGGCCCTGGGGACCGGGGTCTGCACAGGCTTGTCGGGAGCTTGGTCGGCTCTGCCAGGCGGCGCCGGCGACGCCGGTAAGGTCTTAGCCACGGGCTCAGAGCCGCGTTTACTGGCCCGGGTCACCGGCGGGGGATCGGCTTCCGCCAACTGGAGCGTCTGACCAGGAAAAATCGTAAAGGGTGATCCGATGCGATTTGCCGCTGCCAATCGGCGAAAGTCCAGACCATAACGGAAGGCTATCGAGTAGAGTGTATCGCCGGGCAGCACGACGTAGCGCTCATCGGGTCTGAGTGCGCCCGGTCTACTCCGATCCTCAATGGGCGCCGGGGGTTTATCCGCGCAGGCCGCGAGCAAGGCGCAGGACAGCAAAAGCAGCCTCGCCAGTGAACTCATGGTTTTAATGCTCCAGGCCACCCCAGCGGCTCTCAAGCAGCCAGACCGCGAGGGAACCGACGAACATCAAGGCGAGGCAGACCAGTAACTGACTGTCGCCCAGCACCTCCGCGTAGTGCTGCGGCCATACGGGACGTTCCGGTGCGTCACCAGCGCCCGCCAGCTTCCAGGGCCAGACCACCAGCAGAGAGCCGAACAGAAAGCCAGTCAGGGTCGCCAGCGTGGATGAGTGGAAGCGCTCCAAAAGGAAGTTCAGCACGCGCGAGAACACCAGCAGACCGCAGGCCGCGCCGGCGGCAAATAGCAGGAGGGAAAACCAGTCGAGGGTTTCAATGGCGGCTAGTACCGCCGGATACATGCCGAGCAAGACCAGAATAAAGCTGCCCGACACCCCGGGCAGAATCATCGCGCAGATCGCCACACAGCCCGCGAGAAAGAAACTCAGCGGTACCGCCGGCAGCGCCGCAGCCGGTGAAACACCAATCACGGCCGCGATCAGTGTCCCGCAAAGCAGACCGATGAGCGCCCAGGGAGTCCACTTTGCAACATGCCGCGTGAGCAGCAGGGCGGAGGCGAGAATCAATCCAAAGAAAAAGGACCAGATCAGCAGCGGAGCAGACTCCAGAAAATGCGAAATCACCCGCGCCAGAGAAAAAATACTCAGCGCGATGCCGGACAGGAGCGTGAGCAGAAACGGCGCGTCAACGTGCTCCCAGGCCTGGGCCCAGCGGCCCTGCCGCAGCATTCGCAGGAGGCGAAGATCAAAGGCACTGATCGCACTCAGTAATCGGTGGTAAATGCCGGTGATGAAGGCCATCGTGCCACCGGATACTCCGGGGACGATGTCTGCGGCGCCCATCAGCATGCCGCGCAGCAGGACACCTGGAAACAGTGCCGGGGCCTTCGTGGCCTTCGCCCCCTGCGTTTCCTCAGCCATTCGCCAGCCCCGGCAGCAGGGGGACAAAACGCACCGCCTCAACGTCCCGGCGCTCAAATCCGGACTCGGTCCGATCCACCACCACCAGCATCTGCTCCTGTCCGCCAACGGGCATTACCAGGCGACCGCCGACCGCCAACTGCTCCAGCAGCGTTTGCGGAACGGTTTCCGGAGCCGCCGCCACAAGGATGCTGTCAAAAGGCGCCTGCGACGCCCAGCCGTCGTAGCCGTCACCGTGGCGCATCTGTACATTGCGAAGCTTGAGCTGACGCATGCGCTTGCGCGCTGCCTGCAGCAAAGGCTTGATGCGCTCCAGCGCATACACCTCATCCACCAGCCCGGCCAGCACCGCACTCTGGTATCCAGAGCCACTGCCAATCTCCAGGACCTTGCCCGGATCGCGGCCGGCAACCAGTAACTCGGTCATGCGGGCCACAATATAGGGCTGAGAGAGCGTCTGCTGGTAACCGATGGGCAGCGCGGTATCCTCATAGGCTCGGTGCGCCATGGCCTCGTCCAGAAACAGATGGCGCGGTACGTTGCGCATCGCATCGAGCACTGCAATATTGCTAATACCCTGCTCAACCAAACGCTGCACGAGGCGCTCCCGGGTACGCTGGGAGGTCATGCCAATACCGGATATCTCCGGAGAGCGCTTCATTGCGCGCACACCAGCACCACCGCGTGCACGGCGATCCCCTCCTTTCGCCCCACGTAGCCCAGATGCTCCGTGGTGGTTGCCTTCACACTGATCTGGTCGGTATCTGCGCCGAGGTCCTGCGCGATGTTCTCACGCATGGCCAGCGTGTGTGCGGCCATACGGGGCGCCTGGGCGACAATCGTTATGTCGGCATTTCCCAGCGCATAACCGCGCCGGGAGAGCAAATCGGCGCAGCGGCGCAGCAGCTCGCGACTGTCAATGCCGGCATTAGCAGCGTCCGTATCGGGGAAGTGCACACCAATATCGCCCGCGGCTATCGCTCCAAGCATCGCGTCGCAAAGCGCGTGCAGAACAACATCGCCATCCGAATGAGCGAGCAATTCGCGATCATGGGGAATGTGCACACCACCGAGAACAATCGACTGGACGCCGTCCCTTGCCTCAGCAAAAGCGTGCACATCAAAACCATGACCTATTCGCATCAGGCAATTTCCGTCGACATGGATACCGACTCTCCATAAAGCTGCTCAAGCCAGAACGCTGCAAGCGCCAGGTCCGCAGGATAAGTTACTTTGAGGTTGGCCGGCGAACCCTCAACAACTTGTACCGGGTGTCCCGCCAGCTCCATCGCCGACGCCTCATCGGTCACCGCCGCAGCGCGCTCATGGGCAAGCGCCAGTGCGGCGCGCAGCTCTCCCACTCGAAACATCTGTGGGGTTTGCGCACTCCACAGATCGCGCCGATCGACCGTTGCCACCACTCGCTGATCGGCATCCGTCCGCTTGAGCGTATCGGTAATCGGCCGCGCCAGGATCCCGCCCACCCGGGACCCCGTGACCGCAGCGATCAAACGCTCGACATCGCCAAGGGGCAGCGCGGGCCTTGCCGCGTCATGCACCAGAACCCAGTCCTCATCAGCGGCTGGAAGCGCCGCAAGAGCCGCCATCACCGAGTCAGCGCGCGTAGCACCGCCCGCACAGCAGCTGACCCGAGGGTCTTTGAGCTGTCCCCTGCGCACCTGAGCCACATCGGATTGAGGTAGCGCAACGACGCAGCCACTCAGTGCCGGCGCTGCGAGCAGCGCGCCGAGGGACCAGTCCAGCAATGAGCGGCCGTTGAGGCACAGGTACTGCTTCGGCTCCTGCGTACCCATACGCGACCCGCTGCCCGCGGCCGGCAGTACCCCCCAGAGCCGGCTCACGGCTTAACCTGCACAGGAATTTTGCCTGGCGACTCCTGTGGATCCACAAACTGGTAGTACACTTCGTCTTCCCGGGTCAGTCCGAGCTCTTCCCGCGCGCGCTGCTCCAACACAGTCTGACCGGCTTTGAGGTCCATGACCTCGCGGGCCAGATCCGCATTGCGCTCGCGAAGGAGCGCATTTTCACGCTGAAAATCCTGCGCCTGCTGCTGCAAGCGCCGCAATTCGAGGCGTCCGCCCTCGCCCCACCAGAGACGATATTGCAGCCCCCCGAGGAGCAACAACAGCATCAACAGCACCCAGCGCAAGGGCGTTTCCTAGCGCGCGAATTCAGCGCGACCGCGGTAAGGCGCCGATGAGCCCAACTCAGCCTCGATGCGCAGCAAGCGGTTGTACTTGGCAACGCGATCCGAGCGGCAGAGGGACCCGGTCTTTATCTGACCGGCACCGGTAGCCACCGCAAGATCGGCAATCGTGGTGTCTTCCGTTTCA